>JBFFBT010000309.1:0-5863 GCA_041560255.1 Myxococcota bacterium
GAACGTAAGATCACCAGATTGTTTCTCGCAGGCTTTCGAGAAACCCATGCCCAGACAGACATTATCCGCCTTATCCGAAAAGGGTTGGGCGGGGTTATTTTGTTTACCCGCAATCTGCCGGATATCGAAACCTGCGCCGAGACAAACCGTAGTCTTTGCGCCCATGCAGGCGGGCGGCCTCTTACCATATGTTGCGATCAGGAAGGCGGCCGGGTACAAAGGCTGGGACCACCGGTTTTCCAACTGCCTCCCATGCGTACCCTGGGAAAATTCGGCGGCGAAGATCTGTGCCGACAGGTGGGATCATTGTTGGGGGCCGAGATGGTATCCCTGGGTTTTCATCTCGACCTTGCTCCGGTGATGGACGTAGACACCAATCCTGATAATCCGATCATCGCGGATCGAGCTTTCAGCTCCGACGCCCATAGCGTATCTCGTCTGGGTATGGCTTTCGCCCAAGGTCTCGAGCAGTCGGGCATCGGATCATGCGCCAAGCATTTTCCCGGACACGGCAACACCACCCAAGACAGCCACATTACGCTGCCCACCCTGGATCTCGACCATGCGCGCATGGACTCAGTCGAATGGGTGCCGTTTCGGGCCGCCGCCCAGATGGGCGTTGCGTCCATGATGGTAGCGCATTTGTCGGCGCCGGCATTGGATCACAACATCACCTCCCTATCACCGACCGTATACAACCTGATACGAAACCGCTTGGGATATAACGGGCTCATTCTCACCGACGATCTCGAGATGAAAGCCGTCGCCGATCGGCCGGGCGTGGTTGAAGCCGCGGTCGCAGCCATCCAAGCCGGCGCGGATGGAGTGCTTGTATGTCATCAGCCCCATCTGGTGGTAGAAGCCATCGAAGCAGTGATCAAAGCGGTAGAAAGCCGGCGCATCAGCCCCCATCAGATCGATTCTGCAAACCATAGGTGGGACCGGTTCGCTGCCGGTTTCTATCACTCCAACAGGTACCCCGATTTGACGCAATTTTCTCAATTGGCCAAAAACCCTGAGAGAAAACGACTCGAACAACTTTTTTCAGAATGGGAACATCGCACAACCCGGTAAAAATAAACCTCGGCCGGCGAGAAGCACACTTCAACCGCGGTCAATCATGTATGTCGTTGGCTAAGGTTTGATGGTCATCCGGTTTGGTGTGATTTGCAGCCGCGGTATCCTCGGGCTTGACGTCCTCGTGCGCATTGACCTGTTTTTCCAAGTATGCAATTTTCGCCAGCGCCAATTCGAGCTTGTTGTTGGTCACCTTATAGACCTGGCTGTCGATGCGGGCTTTGCGTTTGGCGGATTGTAGCTTTTTATCCAGCGCCGCATTCTGCTCTTCCAGCGCTTTCAATTGATCGAGGGCGTTTTTGTTCTGAGAATCATGCACCTGCTGCTGGGATTGAATCCGGGACTTGGTCTCTTGCAGCTCCTTTTTTACTCTGCCGAGTTGGTCCTGCCACTGCTCACGTTCCTTTTGGAGATCGGAGATCTCTTGACGGTATCGGCGCGACTCATCCCGAGACTCTTCCAGGGCCTGCAGGGCTTTCTTATCCGGTTCGGGCTCCGGGCGGGCCTCGGGTTGCTTTTCTTTCTGCTCCAAAAGATAGGCTTTCCTTTTGGCCTTGGCGATCTCATCCTTGGCCTGGGTAAGCCGAGTCAACGTCTCGTCATTTTGGCGGCACTTGCTTTTGTATCTTTCTTCCGATTCGCCAACTTTTCTTTTTTGCTCCAAAATATCTGATTGCAACTCCTGTATGCGCATGCCCCGTCGAATGGCGATGGTCAACGCCACCAACAGCATGATCATGAAAGACCCGGCTGCGGCGGCAAATAGGGTTTCCATGACATAACCTCCTTATATAAAGGAAAAGAAAAAATATTTGGTAACACGAATCCAGCCGACACTCAAGAGCTCTTTTACGTTTTCCATGGGCGAACATCACAATTGACACCCGTACATATGTTCAGTAATCTTGTTTATGCCATGGTTGAGGACAAGCTCAATCTCCTAGGAGGCGAAGCCGCCTACGATCTTTCCTGTGCCTGCGGCACCGATCCCCATCGCACCAGAGGCATCAATGGAAAATGGATCTACCCCACCTCCATGCCGGACGGCAGCACCAAACGCACCCTGAAGGTGCTGCTCGACAATGCCTGCCATAATGACTGTCAATACTGCGCCCAAAGGGCTTCGCGGGATACCCGCAGGGATCGCTTTTTGCCCGATGAGCTCGCCAAGCTTTTCGACAACCTGTTGAGGGCCCGCTTGGTGGATACGCTGTTTCTGTCCTCGGGTTTGGGCGGTAACGCGATACGCGCCATGGATCGCTTGATCGACACGGTGGAAATCATCCGTAAAAAATTTCGGTATCGTGGGTTTGTCCATCTCAAGATCCTTCCGGGAGCCGAGCTCGCCCAGATAGAGCGATCGGTACAATTGGCGCAAAGGGTGTCTATCAACCTCGAAGCTCCGGTTCAAAATCGGCTCGAGCGTCTCAGCCATAAAAAGGATCTTCAATCCGACATGTTACAACGCATGTGGTGGATAACAAAATTGATTCGGGATCCACGCAACCTCGCCAAAGGTCAGACCACCCAATTTGTGGTCGGAGCGACGGATGAGACCGACCGGGAAATCGTCACGGCTTCTTCAAACCTGTACGACCGTTATGAAGTAAACCGGGTGTACTATTCGGCATTTCAACCCGTGAGCGGCACCCCGCTCGAACACCGACCTCCAACCCCGTTTCTACGCGAGCACCGGCTGTACCAAGTTGATTTTCTGCTTCGAAAATACCATTTCTCTAAAGATGAAATCCCTTTCGAGCCGGGGGGGCATTTGTCCTTACGCTACGATCCGAAAACCATTTGGGCCGAGAGTCACCCCGAGTTCTTTCCGGTAGAAGTAAACCGAGCCGATCGCGAGCAACTCCTCCGGGTACCCGGCCTGGGTCCAACCAGTGTCGCAAAAATCCTACGCTCTCGAAAGCAGTCTGCCATAAGGGATCTTTTCGATTTGACAAAAATGGGAGTCAGGACAAAAGAAGCTGCCGCCTTTTTGACCATCAACGGAAGATCTGCAAGGCGGCAGCTGGATTTATTTGCCGTTTAGTAAAATCGGCTGCTAGCAGAACTGATCGTAGTCGGCGCAGCAATCACCGTATTGCTTGCAGTAGTTATCGCACCAGCAGCTGCCCGATTTTTGGCCGCATTTACCCTGACAAGAGTCGCCCGGGGTCGGAGTCGGATTGGGGCCCGGAGTCGGGGTCGGGTTGGGTCCCGGGGTCGGGGTCGGATTGGGGCTGCCGCAGAACTGATCGTAATCGGCGCAGCAATCACCGTACTGCTTGCATGCGGTATCACACCAGCAGCTGCCCGATTTTTGGCCGCATTTACCCTGACAAGAGTCGCCCGGAGTCGGACCCGGGGTCGGAGTCGGGTTGGGACCGGGAGTCGGAGTCGGGTTGGGACCGGGGTTGCTACCCGGGGCGTCGATCTGGTTGTTTCCGCTTTGGTGACATCCATAGGTGTCGGATGTGTTGTCGCAGCTGTTGAGTGTCGAACAGATCTGTGCCTGATCTTTTACTTTGCCCCACCAGCATTTAAACACATTTTCAGAGGGTCCGATGCTCAAGTTGCTGATGCCGGAGATATACATCTTGGCGCCCGCGCCGGTTACTTTTCCCTGGAAAGGCTGGTTGTACGCCTTGCATGAATTGGCATAAATGCCTTTGCCGCTCAAGCTGATGCCGCTGAAACCAGTAAGGTTTTGGTGGTTGTAAAGCTGCAGGCCGCTCTCATAACCGTGGCCTACCCGGCCCCACAGCTTCAGTGTGGAGCAGGAAAGGTGGTTTTGCACGTTGCTCAAGCTCTCGCCACTTCCAGTACCTTGTTTCGTCTTGTAGCCTCTTTGTTGGGCGGCCGAGTTGTTTGTGCTGATGACACTGGTGGCAGTCTGGATGGTGGTACACTCGGTCGTCCAAAAGGTCTCGATCGTGCTGTCGGGGCAGCTGGGGTAAAAATCTTTGCTTGCTACCGAAGCCCGGGGAAATTCGTTGTAGTCGACGTCATAGACTTTGCCGTCTGCAAACCGAATGGTTGCAAAATCGATGCCGTAGGTGTCTTTGTTGTGCATGGACAACACGGCTTCGCCCCGGCCGTAATAGGCAAATCCCACACTGGCCCATTCCTGGGTGTCGACGACCTGCAACACCAACTTTTTGGCCAGTTCCACATCGATTTCTTCGGTCGAATCCGGACTGATGACGATGTTTTTGCCTAAATCACCGGTTTGGCTGCCTACATCGTTCGCCGGGCTGCAACCCTGCACAAAAGCCACTGCCAACACCAAAGCCAACAATTTCGTAATTCGTCCCATTTCTGGAACCCTCCTTTCAAGCCTTTCTTTGCGTACACCTTTTTGTACTTCCCTTTTTCAATATCGACAATATATCTATACTCTACAGATCCACACCTCCTTTCCAACAATGTATTTATGCAATCCAATGAACTTAATTAAATTAGCATTTCTTTTTATTATTTCCATGTAAGCAAGCAATACTGGCTTAAAAACTAATATTAGTCAAGCATAAAACGCAATCATGCGAATATTGTAAGTTTAATTAGTAATTTCAGCTGCTTATCTGCTTTTTAAACACATGTTTTGAGGTAAAATACATAATTAATGTAATTTATTTATGATATATTACTCAAAATTCAACGATAATTTCACAAATGAGACATTTTCAATATATTCTTCAAACACAAAAACCTCCGCGGCTGCGTGCGCATCCATACAGGGTAGACGGGATCCGATTTCTCATGGCAGCGGCTGTTGATGGACTCACCCAGCCGATTTCCAACTTGGATTTGCGTTATTTTTGACGTAAACCCAAAGGAGTGCTAAACAGTCTTTGCCATGATCAACCGCAGTCTTTCGCCGTTGAAGTTTGAACCTATTCTCAAACCCCTTCCTTGGGGCGGGAACAAGCTCAAACAGATCTTCGACAAGCCCGTGCGCGATAGCCTACCGTATGGAGAATCCTGGGAAGTCGCCGATCTACCGGACGATCAAAGCAGGGTCACGCAGGGTCCCTGGTCCGGTTACTCGCTTGAAAGGCTGGTAAAAGAGCGTAAAGAAGAGTTGTTGGGCGAGACCCCCCTGTTGATGGATCGCTTTCCGGTGCTGTTCAAGCTGATCGACGCCGAGCAAACCTTATCGGTGCAGGTACACCCAGACGAAAAGATCGCCGAAAAGCTCGGCGGCGGCGCCCGACCCAAAACCGAGGCCTGGTACATCATCCAGGCCGATCCCGGCTCCAAGTTGTATTTAGGGCTCAAAGAAGGCGTTGGAAAAACCGATTTTCAACACGCCCTCGAGGCGGGCGCGCTGCAGGATCTTTTGTATACTATTGAGCCGAAACCGGGTGATTTTATCTTTCTCCCCTCCGGCACCCTACATGCCATCGGGGGCGGTTTGTTGTTGGCCGAAATACAACAGGCTTCGGATACGACCTACCGGGTCTACGACTGGAACCGCCTGGATCTCAACGGTACCCGCCGCAAGCTGCATATCGAAGAGGCCCTGCAATCCATCCATTTCGACATTCGCGGCAAACCCCCGCATGCATCCCCCCTGTCCGGCCGCCCGGGTATCCGCTGCGATTCATTTGTGTTCGAACGGGCCGGTTTGGGACCGGATTCTCAGCTGGTTTTGGATCCGGGAAGGGCCCGTATTGTATGCTGCGTCGACGGCGCAGGACGCTTGGATGGATTGAGCACGTCCATCACGCTGCGAAAGGGGGAAACCTGTCTGGTTCCGGCTTGCGAGGCGCTAAGCCTCACAGCACAACCC
>JBFFBT010000310.1:0-5790 GCA_041560255.1 Myxococcota bacterium
CCAGAACCATGGATGAGCAATACCATGTCAATGTATCTGCCTCCACGATAGGAAAGGCATTGGCCGACATCGGAGCCAGACTGGGTTCACCGAGACCTATTGTGCTTTGCCCTTGGACAAAATTGCGCAAAACGAGGCGCATCAATCAAATCAAGCGCTTGGTTGAAAATACCCCAAAAGATGAAATGGTTTATTATCAAGATGAAGTCGACATCCATCTCAATCCAAAGATTGGCAAGGACTGGATGTTACCAAGACAACAAAGAATGAATAGACTTTACCAATTGCTTTGGGAGGGAAAAATGCTTGGTCCATTCGGTAGTCTCAAATTACATTCCAAGGGATCCAAAATGATACGAATGACTGCGACTGGTTTCATGCTAGGTTTGGTTTTTGGTCTGTTTTCTTTTGATTCATGGGCAGGTCAATCCGAATCCAGTGAGATACCACAAGACTACAAAGAATCCGAACTTTTGGCCATGCCTTTGGAGGATTTACTCAAAATCAAAGTTATTACAGCTTCTAAAAAGAGTGAAGTGATTCAACAAGCTCCAGGGATTGTCGACGTGGTTACCTCCTGGGAGATAGAGCGATTTGGTGCGTTGAACCTGATGGATCTTTTGGAGCGTGTAACCCATATTTACCCCGTCAATTCTTATATGTATAGGCAAAATACCGCATCTATCAGAGGGGTCCTCACAAGTCATCACAACAAGCATGTATTGATATTGCTCAATGGCCGCCCGATCAGAGAAAGTGTTGAAGGTGGTGCAGACTTTCCCGTATTTCAAGCGCTTCCTTTGGAATCGGTTGAAAGAATTGAGATTATACGTGGACCCGGTTCTGTACTCTATGGCTCAAATGCCTATTCAGGGGTGATCAATGTCATTCTGAAAAAGGGAGGAGATTCTGAATTCCAAATTGCTGGCAACTATGGTTTGCTCAATACATTCAATTCAAGTGTCTCTGCCAAAGGAGCAGTTGGAGATCTGCAGGTGTTTGCCGCAATTAAATATCTAAACTCAGATGGTTGGAGATTTGAAGCATATGGAGAACCACCCCTGGGTCAACCAACTGATCCTCCAACCCAACTCGCAGGTGATTTTGGTGAACAACATTTTGGCAGCATAGTTGTGTTGGACTACAAGGGATTTAATTTCAGCGGATTTTATGCTAACAGCGAGCAGACCATCGTGGGCCCTATTGGAATTCCTCCTTTGGGACCCTATAAGTATCATAAGCTCTTTTTGGATATCGGTTATACACATGATTTGGCAAACAATTGGGATGTGTCGTTGAATGCGACATATAATATGCGTAGGTCTAGTTTCCCTTTTCCCACAGGCACCGAAGCAGGTAAGGATGTTGACGCGGATGATTTTCTATTTGAAATCACATCCCGAATTCAACCTATGGAACCAATGAACATTGTTGTGGGTGGCACTGTCTACGTTCAAACTGGTATAAATAAACTGTTGAATACACCGTCCGGACAAGACCCTTATCAGATCCCAAAATACACCAACCTGTGGTACTCGGGTTATGCCCAAATGGACTACAAGTTCATAGACAGCATCAAATTGGTTGCCGGGGCGCAGGTGAATAAAACCCCTAATCAGAGCTGGAATATTACACCAAGAGCAGGTGTTGTAATTGATCTGCTTGAAGGAGTTGGTGCCAAGATTCACTATGGTGAAGCTTATCGATCACCTTATGCAGTGGAGACATCGTTGGATGCGCCAGGGGCCCTACTTGGAGAACCTCACTTGGAAGCAGAAAGAATTAGAACTTTTGATATTCAGTTTTTCTACAACAGGAGCAATATATTCCATCTGGGATTAACTGGATTTTACAGCAGAATGCAAAAAATGATTGCAATGGTTCCAAGCACCAATCCTGAATACAGAGTAACCTATGCTAACAAAGACGAACTTGATGTCTATGGTATTGAGCTAGAATGCAAATTCTCACCCATGCCCTCAGTTTATTTTATTGGTTCAGCGACTTATCAAGAAAATAAGGATGATAGTGGAGTACTGAATGTTACACATGTTCCATATGCCATGTTTAAAGCTGGTATATTTTATGAGCCCATCCCTGCAATATCTTTTGCGGTATTTAATTCTTACTATTCTCAACCCACTGGTCTAGGTAACGTGAATCCTGGTCTGTTGGAAGTGAACCCAGAATCGAATTCTTTTAATTGGCTCACTGCCAATCTGAAATTTTACCCTACACGAGTTTGGAAAATGAATGGTATAGACATGGAAGTGAATATCTTTGCAAGAAATCTGCTTGATCAACAGGTCTATACACCCGAGATTTACAGGAAAATCATAAATACTGTTCCAGGCAGAGGGGGAATCTATGTTGGTGGAGGCGTTCGCGTCAAGCTTTGATGAATCTTGAAAAAACAGAGGAGATCAGCCATCTGTTAGGCTGCAAAAGAACTCGATCATTAATTATAGATTCTGGCTTAAAGCATTCCAGGATGACGTGCGCCGGGCATGTTCAACAACTTGGAGGTGAAAGTCCTCTATCCAACCTGGCGGAGGTGAAGGATTAGCGAAGCGCAAGGAGAAATCCCAGTCACTGTGAGGTGAACCTCTGAAGGAAGCGTGGAGCAAAAATGCGAGCCGATGGACAAAAACCGGATAAGAGGCGGCAGGTACCGGACGAGCTGGCGTCACACAGCGAAGTCCATATCCGTCAAAGGTGCCAAGCGTATATTCGGCGGTTGTGCATGGAAGGTTGTTGGACTTACCCCGGGAGGTCTGCGTTGTGTTTCCGGAATCGGTGTTAAAACCAACATTATCCTGACAGAGTTTACAAAAATAGAAATGACCGAAAGTGTTGCGGTATAGGGTGGATTTACAGGAATCCAACAAAAAAGATCGGCGAATTTACTAACAATAAACTGACCAGAGCAGTGCATAAGCCAATAGGCAAGGTCGTGGGTAGCTTGTGCGGGTATATGCCTGTCAAGGGTAAGCTCGCCGCGCTCGTCCTTTGGACCCTTGACAGGCAAATCACCGCGAGCAGTAGAGCGAACAAGGCCGAATTGGAGCTCCATTCGGCCTTGTTACCGAAGTGTATACAGGATAAGACAATTACGCGCGGTGGGCGTCAACAGGGTTGGATGGATGTTGGCTTTCAGGATCTCGATTTGGATGTTGAAGAGCCATGGATAGGGCTGCAAGGAGTTTTTCTTCGTTTTCTTCTGTAAACGCAAGCACTTCATTCGGGAACAAGTGCCACAAGGTTTCATGCAGAGCCCCGATCAGGCAGATGGAGGTTTTGGCGGCTGTTAGTAATTTGTTTGGATTCAACGAGTACATGTTCAAGCTCCTGTTTTGATTTTGAGCACCAGGTCGGTGTCCACCGAGCGTTTATCCATGAACATGGCGGCGGTCATGGCTTCGATACACAACGAGCCGATGCGCCTGGGTATGCCGAAAGACAACTCATGCACGGCGGTGAGGGAGTCGTCCGAGAAGATGGGCTCCGAAGCACTCGACAGCTTGAGATGATGTTGGATATAGGCGGCAGTTTCTTCCCGGGACAATGGGGACATGTGATAGCGAAGCCGCAGGCGTTGGGCGAAGGGCTCCATGATGGCATACTCCATGGTTCGTTTGAGATCGGATTGTCCCGCCAGAATGAAGATGAAAGGGTCATAGGAGTCCATCTTGAAGTTGGTCATCAGGCGCAGCTCTTGCAGGGTGGGTAAAGCCAAGAGTTGGGCTTCGTCCAGGATAAAGATGACGGTACGGCCTCGTTGTTCACGGGACTCCAGGATTTCTTGTTGGATTTGGGTGAAGCTGTCACTTTTGGCGCCTCTGGGGGGCAAGCCGAGTAAATGGTTGAGATGACGCAAAACGTCGGCGCCCTTGAGGGTGGACAAGGGAGTATAAAAGGAACGGAACAGATTGGGGTTGAGGGAGTCTGCAAAACGTCTCAATGCCACGGTCTTGCCGACACCCGGATCTCCGGTCAAGAGCATGCAACCCAGTCTTTGCTTCATGAAGGCAAGTCGAGCCAGGCTTTCTGATAGTGCATCGGATTCGAACAAGTCTTTGGTTTTGATTTCTTTATCGAAAGGCATGCGTTTGAGGCCGAACCAGGCTGCCAAATCTTTCATGAACGAACCCTTCCGGTAGCGAAGGACAAGTTGGTTTTTTCTTGGGTGGGGCGAAAGATGCGGGAGTTTTCTTTGGTGTCGACCAGGTTCAGGTTGCAGACCCGTATACCGTTGTCATAGAGCCAGAGTTGAGTGAAGTCATCCACGGGATGGCGTATCTCGATTCTCTGGCGTATATAGGCGGCCGGGACTTCGTAAATGTTGCCCTTGAAGGAGATGGTGGCGTCGTGGTTCGCGATTCGTTCGTGACGAATCAAAAAGATCTCGTCCAACTCGGGCTTGGACAGCCTGCGGATGTCTGTCTTGGCGATAGAAGCATGGTACCGATCGATGGGGCGCGCATCGATGCCCTTGTGATGTTTGTGGTGGTAGTCTTCTTTCAGCCATAGGGAAAAGGCCTGGTTGATCTCGTCCAGATTGATGGGATGGACCAGGTTACTCAAAAACCTATCCCGAACGGTTCTAAAGAACCGTTCGACCTTCCCTCTGGACGGAGAGTCATAGGGCACGGAGAATATAAAAGGCTCTATGAGATTCGAGACCGCCGGATGGTCAGGGGTGTGTTATCGGGCCATGGCCCGATAACACAAAGAAGCGATAGGGTAACCGGCTTGGATCCAAGTGAAAAAACCCGCCTCAAGACGCAAATCTATATCCACGGTGCTGCGAAGCAACCCCGAACATGAACTGATTCGAAGCCAGGGTAGACCGGCAGAATGCATCCAATCCGTTATAGTCCGGGGGACCTCGAATGCCCACAGCTTGGCAGTAAGCTGCAAGCTCCCGCAGGCAGCCCGCTCGGTCCCCGCCGGGGATCACGGCGCTCATATCGAAGCGTCTGTGCAGCCAGGCATGGTTGCGTCTGAATCCCCGCAGCAAAATCCCATGCCAGTAAAACAACATGCTGCCGTTGACTCGGCAGTCCGGATCCAGCAACTTCTCGGCTACGGAAAATAGGCTCATCCCCTCTGTTCGGCCGGCCAAGAGCAAGGTCCACAGCATGGAACCGGTGGTGTACCGACAATAGGGCGTAAGCTCTAGAGGCAACAACGAAAAAGTCTTTTTGGTGTTGCGACACTGAAATCGGGCAATCCAAAGTCGGCCTTCACGATACCTGGGAAAAAGCTCGATGACCTCTCTCCGATACGGTGTGAGAATGCGTATGCAATCCGACCCACCGCACAACGGGCACCCGTCTTCCAACCGTGATTCCAAAACCTCATCCCAATCGATATTGTCGAATGCTTTTTGGTATTTCCAAATCGAATCAAATTCTGTATCGTATGGGAGTTGGATGGCTGGCTCCAGCCACCTATGAGGGAATGCCGTGCCGCCAAGCTTGGGCTTCCCTCTCTTTTGTTTCACGCACCGGTCAAAATAACACTGTCAATTATCCTCAGTGCTATTTTGTCCAGTTACATATATGTGGTCAAAACATTCTTGGATTTTGCCGACGGTTTCTTTTGGAAGATTGTTGTCGCTAACAATAATGATGATCATGGGAGTATGTGTGCTGATGGGATGGAGCGGATATGTGCAAGCGATGCGCTCGATCTATTGCCGGCCCACTGGAAGGCGACCCAGCAAACCTAGATAAAATGTGTGCACACTATCCATCTTCCGCTTATTTTGCACGATCATGTAATCTC
>JBFFBT010000311.1:0-5770 GCA_041560255.1 Myxococcota bacterium
ACAGGGTGGTGGACCAACTCTTGGAGGCCAAACACGCGGGTTGCGATATCGCAAGGGTGGCGGTGCCCGACATGCAATCAGCCCGAGCCATACAAGAGATCAAAGCCCGCACCGGTCTCCCCATCATCGCCGACATTCATTTCGACTACCGCCTGGCGATCCAATCCGCCCGATCAGGAGCCGATGCTCTGCGGGTCAACCCGGGCAACCTGGGTGGCGCCGATGCCCTGAAAGCCACGGTGGATGCGGCCGGCGAGGCTCGGATTCCCATTCGGGTAGGCGTCAACGGTGGTTCGTTGCCCAAAACGGAAGGGAAACCCACTCGGGCCAACGCCCGATTCATGGCCGAATGCGCTCTAAAGATGGTCGAAGAAATACAACATTTGGGATTTTTCGATCTCAAGGTGTCCTTGAAGGCTTTCGACATTCACACCACGGTTGAGGCAAACCGGATATTCGCCCGACAAAGCGACCTGCCCCTTCATCTCGGGATCACCGAGGCAGGTCCATTGCTGGCCGGCGCGGTGCGCTCGTCCACCGCACTGGGTATTTTGCTATTCGAGGGCATCGGTGAAACCATACGCATATCGCTTACAGCCCCTCCGGTCGAAGAGATCAAGGCCGGGGTCTCTTTGCTTCGTGCCTTGGGACTTCGAAGGGGTCCTGTGGTGGTCTCTTGCCCGACCTGCGGACGCACCAACGGCAACCTGGCTCCGGTGGCCGAAAGGATCGAGTCTTTGTTGCAATCCTACCAACTCGATCGGGTTGTGGCCGTGATGGGATGCGAAGTCAATGGTCCGGGCGAAGCCCGCGAGGCCGATCTAGGAATCGCATTCGGCCCAACGGGCCGAGGCTTGCTTTTCGAGTCGGGTCAAATCTCGTCTGCCTGCCCCAACGAAAAACTCGAGGAAAGGCTGGCGGCCAGATTGACGGCAATCAAGGAGGAAAGCCAAGATGACCCATGAGCTTACCAAGACAGCCGAAGGAGATCTGGTCATTCCGGCCGCCCGCTTGGGCAAGTTGAAAGGCATGGCTCCAAAAGATATGAGGTTGTTGAGTCTTTTCGACGACCTTTTGCTGTCCGCGCATGCCCAACCGGGTCAACGATCACAACCGGTCTTGTATGGAGATCTACGCCTTTTTCACGTGGGCGAGCTGATTGCTTTGATCTCCTCCATGCAAAAAAACGGCACCCTCAATCTCATGGTTCCTTTTGCCCGAAAAACGATTTGCTTTTCGGACGGCGAGATCAGCTTTGCCGCGTCCACTGTCGAAGACGACCGCTTGGGTGAAGTGTTGTGGAGACGCGGTCACATCTCTCTCGAGCAACTCTACGAGGTCCACGACTTGGTGACTCCGGCAAAAAAACTGGGCGCCATCCTGGTCGAAAGAGGCTACATCACTCCGCGCCAATTGTACGAAGGCATCAAAGAACAGGTCCTGGAAATCGTCTACAGCACGTTCTATTTTAGAAATGGCGAGTTTGTTTTCGTGGAGGGTAAACCCCGCATCAAAGCGACCGTACGGCTGGATATTTCCACCCGGGAAATCATGCAAGAAGGAATTCGTAGGGTGGACGAGATGACCCGCCTGGAAGAGCTGCTCCCCAGGCGCGAGAGCATCCTGGTGCGCAAGCTGGCTTCCACCAGCCTGGGCGAGCGAGAAGATCGCCTGCAGGGTTTGATAGACGGTAAGCGGACGGTGGAGCAGATCATCAAAGACAGCCACATGGGAGAGTTTGAAGCTCTCAAAGCGCTCGCCAAGCTCCGCCGCATCGGCATGATCGACGTAAGCGATCGGCAAGCCGAACGTACCGATGACGAGCTGCCCCTGACGGAAGCCGTGGACGAATACATCCGACCGCTTCGCATTCTTCACCAAGTCCTCAAAGTAGAATCACCTGGAGCCGAATCCAGATTGGAAGCCTATTTGGGCAGTCCGGCGCCCCAACATCGCTCGGTTTTCCTCAACGTCGGCTTCGATGAAAATGGACGACTGGATCGGGATACGTTTATCCGCAACTGCCGCCGCGAACAACCGCAAGACACCCGGACATTGGCCCTCGAAGCCTTGCTGGGCCTTTTTGATTACGCCGTCTTTCAGGCCATGGACGTGCTCGACCAGGATACTTGCGACGAGTTGATGAACAAGCTCATGTCGATCGGCGTCAAACCCAAAACCCATCGCGAAGAGGGATCATAGTTCATTGGAAAATATCGCAAAAAACCTTCGACCCCAACTTCCAAACGAAAGGATCATCGTCGCGCTCGACACACCCGATCGAAAAAGAGCCGCCTACTTGACCAAAACCTTGGGCGATAAAGTCGGCATGTTCAAGATTGGAAAAGAGTTGTTTACCGCCTTGGGACCCGATGCGGTCGCAATGGTGCGTGATTCGGGCGCAAAGGTATTCTTGGATCTCAAATACCACGACATCCCCAACACCGTGGCAGGCGCGGTACGCTCGGCGATGCGCTTGGGGGTATCCATGCTTACCCTACACGCATCGGGTGGTTTTTCGATGCTCAAAAAGGCGGTCGATGAAGCCGCCAGGGCAGATCCCAATCTTTGCATCCTGGCCGTTACGGTGCTGACCAGCTTGGACGAAAAAGACTTGAAACAGATCGGTTTTGCACTCGACACCTCCAAAGCGGTGCTGCGGCTGGCCTCATTGGCACTGGAGGCCGGGGTCGGTGGATTGGTCTGCTCGCCCCGGGAAGCGCCCATACTTCGATCCACATTGGGCCGGGATCCGATTTTGGTCACTCCGGGCATACGACCTGAGCAGCATGCCTCCCAAGATCAAGCCCGCACCGCCACTCCCCGCATGGCGCTGCAAAACGGCGCCGATTTTTTGGTGATCGGACGCCCGATTACCGAATCGGCGGATCCGGTTTCAGCTTTGGCGGACATTTTGGCCGACTTGAGAAGTTCTTCAGAATAAACAAAAGATTATTTAAATATCCGCCTTTCAAATCATAAAAATTGCCTCTTGCAATTTGCATATGTTTGCGCTGTAGTATGCGCGCGAAAACCTGGTTTGGGTTCATGGCACGCATGAGAGCTTCATCATACTGGCCGAGATTATGGATGTCTTTCAATCAGGGGAGTAAACATGAATTCGAAAGAGTCGCTTACAAAACTCGAAAAAAGAAACCAGCAGGCCCTGCTGGGTGGTGGTGCGGATCGTATCGCAAAACAACACGAAGTCGGCAAGCTGACCGCTCGAGAACGAATCGAGAAGCTTGTAGATCCCGATACGTTCGTCGAGTTGGATCGATTTAAAGTACACCGATGCACCGATTTCGAAATGCAGGAGCAAAAAATACCTGGAGACGGTGTGGTGACGGGTTACGGGCTCGTCAACGGCCGGCAGGTATTTGTTTTTGCTCAAGACTTTACATCATATGGCGGCTCGCTGTCGCTCGCGCACGCGGAAAAAATATGCAAAGTCATGAAGATGGCCATGAAAATGGGCTCCCCGGTGATTGGATTGTGCGATTCGGGCGGCGCCCGAATCCAAGAGGGTGTCATGAGCTTGGCCGGCTACGGAGATATTTTTCTCCTCAACGTCATGGCCTCGGGTGTGGTTCCTCAGATCACGGCCATCATGGGTCCATCGGCCGGGGGAGCGGTATACTCGCCGGCTTTGACCGACTGGGTATTTATGGTCGAAAACACCAGCAACATGTTCATCACCGGCCCCGAGGTCATCAAAGCTGTAACCCGCGAGGTCACCGATAAGGAAACTTTGGGTGGGGCCATGGCGCATGCATCCAAAAGCGGCGTGGCCCATTTTGCAGCTCCCGACGACAGCGCCTGCCTTGGCATGATCCGCGAGCTTCTCAGCTACATCCCGCAAAACAACCTCGAAGATCCCATACCGGTCGAAACCGACGACGATCCCAACCGCCGAGACGAATCATTACGTGATCTTGTGCCCCAAGATCCCAACAAACCCTACGACATGCGCGACATCATCCGATCAAATCTCGACCATCATCACTTTTTCGAAACCCACGCTCATTGGGCCTGTAACATCGTGGTCGGATTCGGCCGTTTGGCCGGCATGCCGGTGGGCGTCATCGGAAACCAACCCACCGTGATGGCGGGTTGTCTGGATATCGACGCCTCGATCAAAGGAGCCCGATTCGTGCGTTTTTGTGACGCCTTCAACATACCTTTGATCATATACGAGGATGTACCGGGATTTCTCCCCGGAGTTCATCAGGAGCACGGAGGTATCATCAAGCACGGCGCCAAGCTGATCTATGCATTTTGTGAAGCCACGGTACCCAGGATAACCGTAATTACCCGCAAAGCCTATGGGGGCGCCTATATCGTCATGAGCTCCAAGCACATCCGGGGCGACATCAATCTGGCATACCCCGACGCGGAGATCGCGGTGATGGGAGCCCAGGGAGCGGTAAACATCATCAGCCGCAAACAAATCACCAGCGCAAAAAACCCTGACGAAGAACGAAAAAACTTGGTTGCGGACTACCAAGAAAAATTTTCCAACCCCTATAAAGCAGCCGAGCTGGGATATATCGACAAAGTCATCGATCCCGCAGACACCCGCGGCGAGATCATCATGGCTCTGAAGATGCTTCGCACCAAACGGGATGCCAATCCCCCCAAGAAACACGGAAACATCCCGCTGTAAGCAGGAGATCGACTTATGACCTGGGATTATGTGATGGAGGTACTCAAGCAGATCCTGATCACCCAGACCGGGATCCCCAACTTGGTGTTCAAGGATGTCATCATGCTCTTGATCGCCTTTTTTTTCCTCTATCTGGCGGTCGCAAAGCAGTACGAGCCGCTGTTGTTGGTCCCCATCGGATTCGGAATTTTTTTGGTCAACTTTCCGCTGACTCCTCTAATGGGATTCAGTGAGCACGGCAATCCCGAGCTTATCCGGGCATTTTACAAATACGGAGTGCAGTGGGAGATCATACCCTGTGTGATATTTCTTGGGTTGGGAGCCATGACGGACTTCGGGCCCCTCATCTCCAATCCCAAAACACTGCTAATCGGAGCGGGCGCCCAACTGGGAGTGTTCATCACGTATTTGGGCACCCTGCTGCTGGGATTTTCACTCAAAGAGGCGGCATCCGTGGGCATCATCGGAGGAGCCGACGGACCGACCACCATATACCTTACGGCCAAGCTGGCTCCCCATTTGCTGGGGCCCAATGCGCTAGCGGCATACTCTTACATGGCCATGGTGCCCCTGATACAACCCCCGATCATGCGGATGCTGACCTCCCAAAAACAACGCAGGATCAAAATGCGCCAACTCAGACCGGTATCCAAACGGGAAAAGATTCTTTTCCCGATTTTTTCCGGCGGCTTGATCATCCTCATGATTCCATCGGTGGCGCCCTTGATGGGTATGTTTATATTCGGCAATTTCATGCGTGAATGCGGCGTGGTCAAACGCTTGACCGACACCTCGCAAAACGCCTTGATGAATATCGTAACCATTTTTCTGGGCTTGTCGGTGGGCGCCACCATGCAGGCGGACGAGTTTCTCAGGGTGAAATCACTGGCTATATTCGGGCTCGGCTTGATTGATTTCGTCATCTGCACCATCGGCGGAATCATAACGGTGCACATCATGAACCGGTTTCTCAAAGAAAAGATCAATCCGCTGATCGGCTCGGCGGGCGTATCCGCGGTACCCATGGCGGCCAGAGTTGCTCACGCGGAAGGCATCAAAGCGGACAAAGACAACTGGCTCATCATGCACGCCATGGGCCCCAAC
>JBFFBT010000312.1:0-5729 GCA_041560255.1 Myxococcota bacterium
CTACAGAGCTAGAAGCTGACAAACATTGTGCCAAGAGGAGGAATCCAATGGCCTGCAAAACCGAAAACAGCAAACCAGAGGTTGATGCACCTGGATGGGTGTTCAGGCTTGAAATCAAAAGCACTCAAAAGAAATGACCAGTTGGTGAGAAAGTGTCCAATCTCAATCGAACCGAAGGAAAAACACCGGTATTGTCCTGCGAGGGTGCCTGTATTCAATGTACCGTATCGAATGTTGGTTGCGGATTCTGGATATTCGCTATCGACTGGAGCCCCCGATTGAGGGTTGTCTCATGCACGAGCGTGGATCCTGCCAAGGCAGAATTCTTTTCGATTTCAGCGATTAATCTACTGTTTTTTTCTGATCCGCATTAAAATCAACTGTAACCTTTTCCTTTCGGCCTTCGTCTCTATGATCGAAAGGAGACTGAAATGCAAGCAAATGAAAGACCATCAGAATCGCTTGACTGGCCTTGTAAGGAGTGGCGACACGACGGATTGGATACCTTGGAATGGGCCTTGTTTGTTATCTGGGCCGCGCTGATTATGCCGGCCTTCGGCTTGGGTGATGTCGTACCCTGGATATGGCCGGCGGTCCTGGTCTTGATCGGCTTTATTATTCTGCGTGGCTTTTTCAACCGCTCAGATAGGAGCGAACCATGAAAGCCCTCAGTGACAAAGAAAGAGAATTCGTCGCCATCGGAGCCGCTCTAGCCAGCAATTGCATTCCATGTGTCATCTATCATATTGGTGAATCGAAAAAGACCGGTATTACCGAGGGGCAGCTGCGTGAAGCCATAGAACTGGCCGTGAGCATCCGGAGAGTTCCTGCGCAACAGGTCGTAGACACTGCCTACGCCCAGTTGGGCGATGGATCGTCTGTGTCCAGCGATCAGGTTGATGGTGAATGCTCCGATTGTTGCTAACCCTAGGTGCCTGTAATTGGATCAATATGGAGTCATTCAAATGGTAAATGAGCCCATACCTTCCTTCGAGGAACTTGTCTACAAGTTCAGCGCTCAGCTCTCCGCTTATCTGAAGAGAATGACCGGCAATGCATCCGATGCCGACGACCTGCTTCAGGAAACCTTGGTACGAATTGCCCGCGGGCTTCCACAATTCGAAGGCCGATCGAGTGTTAAGAACTGGGCGTATCGCATTGCCACCTATGTGGCAATCGACTTTTTGCGTAAGAAAAAGAAGAACGATTCAAGGGAGTTCGATGAGAGCGAAATGGCTACTGAATTCGACGAGCAAGATCGTCTGGTACTCGATGAGATGAACGACTGTGTACGTGATGTTATCAACGGACTGCCACCAGATTACCGGGCGGCCCTGGTCCTCTACAATCTCCAGGGAAAATCAGTCGCCGAGACTGCAGAGATTTTGGGGATCTCCCAGGCTTTAGCCAAAGTAAGGATCCACCGGGGAAAAACCCGACTGAAAGAAGCTCTCAATAAGAAATGTGATTTCTATACCAGCGACCAGGGTTCCCTCAGATGCGACCGCAAAAACAGCAATAAGTCCCAATAAGCAATTCACCGACAGATCGCTCAATCTACTTGAAACTGTCCATTAAATAATAACTTTACTTTTTACATGTTATTAGCAAATATTGCTATTGACATGTAATGCTATTAGCAATATACTAAAAAAAGGTACCGGTTGTCTCTTCATCATTGCCAAAGAAGTTTTGTTCAGAAGACGGTCGTCGGGAACTGAAAATGAATCCCGTGGCGAATGTGGATAAGTATTCTTGGGAGGTGTGACATGCATTTGTTTCTGTGGTTCTTGATTTCGTTGGGTACCCTGATGGTATTGGTGTTGCTGGTGGCCATCGTAAAATTCAAGCTGGCCCGCCTTGATATGACTTTCGTGGAATTCTCAAGGCGCCTAATCGCAGGAGGTGGTTTTAAAAACATCACGGTACAAGAATTGGATCGCATGCATAGATCTGATCGGTCAGTATTCACGATCATTGATCTTCGCAACCGAAAGGCCGAAACAAAGTTGTTTCTGGATTCTATCCCAAGTCCTTTTGACGAATTCCTCAAGGATGTGGTAATGGGTCGAAAATACGAGCCCGAAAAACCCATTGTCCTGGCCTGTGACACGGGACAAATGAGTCGGGTAGCTGCGAACATTCTGGTAGAGGACGAAGGCTTTTCAAATGTCTATAACCTCTCGGGTGGAATCGAACGGTGGAACCACTGGCAAGAAAAAAAGAATCAGGACACCAGCAGTGTTCTCAAGAGGTTCGCTCGTTGTTGTAGCCCAACCGAGTCTCCGAATATGTCGTAAAGGCGACAGAATCTAGTTCATCAACAAGGTTTCGCGCAGCCAGCTTGATTCCCTTCGCTAGATGGATTGCAGGCTTCACTTTTTTTCTAAACCGTCAAACGATTCTATGTCTTGGATTTCCAAGTACTACTTTCCAAAATATAATGTTGTTGTACAATGAGGCCGCAAATTTAAAACTGAGTGTGCCCAAAATGTGCCCAATTCCAGGTCAAACCAGGTCGTTCAGAGGATTTCTGTGTAAAATCAGCTTGTTTTCTACCACTTTGAAACCATTGACCAACAGTGACCTCCTGTGTACTGGAGCAATCTGTTTTGTCGAATATTTTCTACATTGTACAATCCATCGGCATTGGGTGCTGTATGCACCTGTTGATAGAGCTCGAAAGAATTTTGAAATGAATTCAATGAATACAACCTAGAGTGATTCAGCTGAAATCGTGACCAAAACGATCAGATCGGATCCTGAAAGACCAATATCGGCAAGTGAGAGCCTCACTTGCTTGCCGTCCGCTACACCTGGAGGAACCGAGACTTCTATCTGGTGATAATCGGTAACTTTACCCTCACCCCT
The DNA here is from genome assembly GCA_041560255.1 of Myxococcota bacterium. GTDB lineage: Bacteria > Myxococcota > B64-G9 > B64-G9 > B64-G9 > JBFFBT01. Next base: position 2,872 of record JBFFBT010000312.1, read on the forward strand.
ACACATCCTGCAGTAAAGAAATGCCTCGACTCCGGTCCCATTGCAACGGCCGCAAATTCTCTCGATTGGCACCTTGAGCGGAATCAGCCCTCCCACAGCCGCCTCACCCGGGGATAGAACAATCTCTACAAATAAATCCTTGCGTCGGGATGCACCCCGGCTGCTGGAAAGCATGTCCGGAACCCATCCATGAAAGAATTCGTCCAGGTCGGTAAACCTGCGATCCATCTCGTCTCCCATAGAAAAAAAGGGATGACGACGGTGGATCTGCCGATCTGAGGTTCTATCCGGCACGAGAGGTTCGGCTCTGGTAGTATGCGATTTGCTTACTGTATAAATATGCTCATTTGGTGCTCTACGGTTTTCTGAACTTTCGGTCAACTTACGGACACTGTCATACTTTTCACGTAGCTCTGGATCAGAAAGAGTATCGAAAGCGTCTTGCACCTCCAGGAATCTTTCTTCCTGGTGCTGTGTAATATCCGGGTGATAAACCTTGACCAGACGTCGATACGCACTCTTTATTTGCTGTGGATCCGCGTCAGTTGAGATTCCCAGCACGATATAGAAATCCCTCGCCATCGCCAAGCCCTGGAATATTTCGTTTGGTTCAAAAGCGCCTCAAGATTCTACTTGGATCTTGCGCGGTTTGAGGTTTTCGGCCTTGGGCAATACCAGGGTGAGCTCTCCGTTGTTCATCTTGGCGCTGATCTTTTCCACATCGATTCTCTCACCCAAAGTAAAACGTCGCTGGTATCCACCGATGTCATATTCCCGATAAACCAGCTTGTCTTCTTCCTTGCGGGAATCAACCTTGGCGGTCAGGGTAAGAACTCCTTCGCGGACATCAATATCAACCCCGCCGGGGTGCACTCCGGGGAGATCGGCATACAACGTGATGGCTTCTTCGTTTTCAGCAATATCAACTTCAGGGACGTACATCACACCCTCACGAGTTGGTTCCCCCTGGTTTTTCTCAATTTCCTTCTTCTTGCTTACTTCAAGCTCTTTTTTGTCTTTTTTGGTCATCACACACCTCCGAAAAGAATCAGCTGGTTTTGATCTCAATCTTTCGTTGCTTGGATTCTTCTGCCCGAGGCAGGCGGATTTCTAAGATACCATGTTTGCAGCCGGCAGACACTTTACTGGAATCGACTTTGTCTGGAAGATTGAAAGCACGTTTGAATTCACCAGATTTTCTTTCACGGCGGTGGTAGGAACTTGCTCCACTCAACTGCTTGATCTCGCGTTTTCCACGGATGTTCAGGGTGTCACCTGTGATGGTAATGTCGATGTCGTTGGGGTCGACTCCAGGAAGCTCTGCTCTAGCGATGTAACTCTCCCCATCGTCGTAAATGTTCATTGGAGGAAAAACCCCAACTTGGGCAGTGGAAGAGAAAGGCCTGAAAAATGACCAGAGCGAACCCATGTCCCTTTGCATTTGCTCCATGTGCCGCTCCATTTGACTCAAGTTATCCGAATCGTCAAACCAGCGGATCAGTGCCATTGCATACCTCCTCAAGTTATTGAATAATAAGCTTTATTTTGTCTTTTTGAAAAATAATCACTCTAAAAAACTTGTCAAGACCGACAATAGATAAAATAGAATTTTCTACCTTCAAATACATCAATCCCTGTCGAACCACTCAATCAGGATGAGAAACAGATTAGGTACCACCGAAAGAGTACTGCAACTTCGGTGGAATTTGGCCGGTTACCTAACTCACCAAGAATGAACAATCATGTATGTCCATGGACTTCTGTGGATCAATATAGAAACAAACTTCAAATCTCTCGGCACTGAGTGCTGCGCGGGTTAGAATCCCGCTCCCGGTATGTAACCGGCTGGAATCGTCTGTAAAATCAACAAGGTGCAATCCTTCCTGAAGCATTCGACTCGCTCAACACGAAAGAATTAGGCATGGGAATTGCATACATAAAGCACCGGAGTGTATGAGTAACCAATCACCGAGGGTAACGGCGAGTTGAGATCAAGAGAGGATTGAATGATTCGTATCTTTTCCGGTTTGGAACAATATGTTTTAATCGCTTATCATGAGCTTTTGCTAGGAGACGAGAGCGCCATCGTCAACACCTTGGATCTGGAACCGGTGGTGGCTGATTTAATGGGCTCATTTGGATGGTACTTGAACCAGTTTCTTTATCATTTCAACTGCATTTATGATCTTCGTTCGTTTTTGTCCATCGATATGCACACGCCCCAAGCCGCCTACATGCCCGAAAAGGATGTTTTTCGCCAAATCGAGGATGGGTTGAATTTGGGGTGTATTAAAATGTTCAGGGTGAAAGAACTTCCTAATTGGGGTGTATTCGAGACACCCGGCACGCAAATGATTGATCAAGCCCAGGCGGCGGATCCCATGATGGCGCCGGAAGAGAAACCTGCCATTGCCATCGACAATCCTCGCTGGGAGCATCTGGATGAAATCCGAAAAGAAAAATCCCCGCATAAAGCCCGTGAATACGATAAGATATGTCTAACAGCCGATGTGTCAAGCGCATACGATGGCGAGCGCGTGTCGTTTGGGATCTATGATACCGGCAAGGGTTCTCAGCAATGGATTGCGACCATTGCGGGCAGATGCCATGGCAATCTGGCAAAAACCGAGTGGACAATCAAGGATCTGCAATCCGTTGATCAGCAACATACGCCAAAAATCGAATTTGATGTGACCCTGCGCACCGAAACCACCCAAAGATGTGAAGTGCCCCTGGCCCAAACGTTTGTGATATTAATGGAGCTGGATGTGGATGATCCCAAGGCCCAAGACGACCAGGTCATCCTTTGGGATGAAAACAATAAAGAAATCGAACGTATAAAAGTGTCTGAGATGAAA
>JBFFBT010000313.1:0-5698 GCA_041560255.1 Myxococcota bacterium
CCGGGTGTCGGCTCCGAGCTCGAATGGCCCTCCCATCAGTCCACCTCCTGGTAGGCCACTTCGTAACCGGCGCTCACCAGGGTTCGCTCCCGTGCTGCCTCGTCGAGGTCGGCCTCCATCATCTCTTCGACCAGCTTTTTGCGCTGGCGCCTGGAATGCTTTCCCTGCAACAATAAGGGAAACTCGACATTCTGAGCAGCGCTCAATACCGGAATGAGATTGAACGTCTGAAAGATGAATCCCAGCTTATGCAATCGCAGCTTGGTTCTTTTTCGATCCCGCAATGCATCCGTAGAGACACCTTCGATGGTAACCAACCCGGAAGTGGGCACATCCACGCAACCGATCATGTTCAACAGGGTGGTTTTTCCGCTTCCCGAAGGACCCGCCACCACGCTGAATTCGCCTTTTTGAAAGCTGAGATCCACCCCATGCAACGCCCTTACGGTAACTTTTCCAAGAGGATATTCTTTGACAACCTGTCTAAGCTCAACAATGGGTTCCATGTCGTGTTCCCTTTCATCGCTGATGACAGCCCCAAAATCTTGTATTAAGATATCCGGGAGGCTCGAGAATGGTTTCATTTGAATCACATCATCAAACGAAAATCAACTCCACATGAAGGACAATTTAAACAGCAACACATGTTGGGCCGGGCCTCGAAAAAGAACCTGCATCATGTTTTGCATACGAAACTCAGCCACTTCGAGCTCGTTGCCAAAATTACCCGTATACACCAAATAGGCCAAAGATCCGGGATGATACTCCCATCTGAGAACGCAACTCAAGTTGAGGTTTGTCGAAGTAAAGTCATACTCATCGGCGATTTCATGGTTCTGCTCGAGATCACGCACATGAATGGTCGCCTTTCCGGAAACGCTCTGCAGATACTTCCTGCCGTAGTCGACGGAAGCCAACATAACTTGGGCATAGGTTTGCAGCGTGAGCGCCGTGGTGAACGTATACGTGCTTCGGAAAGTAAGCTTCCAACTCTCGACATGCCTATCTGCAAACAAGTACTCATCGGCTGATCCGTTCGTGCGTGTATCGATCCAGCGTACTTCCCCCACTTCTCGTACATACCCCGGAACCAAACCAAGCTGCAACCGAGGATGCGGATTGATGACAATATCCGAAAACAACATGAGCTCATACCCGTTCTCGGTCGTCTCTACTCCCAGATTGGCAAAAGCCGCCACCATTGCCCGCTTGTCCGATCCGACCCATAGCGTGGATTTCCATCGATGATCCCGGCCGCACAAGACTACTTTTCCGGCCGATCGCGTCTCCCGATCGTCACACACCGGCCAGCCCGAAAACAACCAAACCCCACCCTCCCAACCGTTTTTCATTACCGCCAGGCCCTCCAGCATAACGCCGTCACCCAAATTGATCCCTCCGGCGCTCCGGTCGATCCAAGTTTCAAACTCGATGTAATACTTGGCAATCGGTCCAACCGGCTTGAGCTCCCGGTACTCGAGATCCAAGCTTAGGTTGGTTCGATCGGCTCGGTCCAAATAACCAACATCGTTCAGCGCCAGGTTGGGATGGTAATAATACCCTTTCAGCTCGCCGACCAGGTGCTCGCCGCCGATTTTTGCCAGCTGCAAGCCTCCTCCATAACCCATAGGTCCGTACTTTTCGAGCCCGGCCCGCACGAATTCGTCTTGCCAGAGATAGCGCTCATCGGTCAAATAGCTGAAAAACGACAACGCATCCAAGCGGTAATCTCCACCTGCGAGTTCCATTTGCAAATCTGATTGGGCCGTGATGGATGTGCCTTCATCTTGGGTGGCCATCGCAGCGGCCATCATACCCACCGAGGATCGCGACCAAAAATCTTGTCTCAGGCTCAATACGCTGTATGACGCGCTCGGCTCGGAAAGACGATCCATTGTACCCCCTTGCAATGTCCTCACCCGGGCATTTTGTTGCGAGGTAACCGCTTGCAACAATCCCACCGACATGCGTCCTTCGCTGCGGCCCGCCAACTTGGCGGCTCCATAAATCCTCGGTAAGCCTGCAGATCGAACCAGCTCCTCTCCATCATCTATCTGCGGATCTCTGGATGGCCGACCGATTCTCCGGGTATAGAACAACTGCGCCTTCTGCTCTCCATGACCAAACAACGCCGGGGTTTGAAACAAAGACCGATCTTCTAAAAAAAACGGTCGTTTCTCGGCATAGAAGGTCTCAATCGTGGAGAGATTGAGCACCACTTCATCCACTTCCACTTGTCCGAAGTCTGGATTGGCGGTCATGGTGAGATAAAAATTTCTTCCTATTCCCCACCGGGCATCCGCTCCCAGCTCGAACGGCGTCGTCGGTGCCGCTGTGCCACCATGGGTATCTGCATTCCAACGTCCCAAGATATAAGGCGAAAACATCCAATGCTGGCTGTCTTCGAGATCCAGGCCGTGAAGCCCGCCAAATCCTGATACCCGAAGCCCACTTTCCGGCGGCACGTACTGCCACTGGGTTTGTTGGTTGAGCCGGCTTATCCGTCTGGAGAAGTTTATTCCAAAACGCACCTGTTTACCGGCTTGAAACCGAAGTAACTCCAAGGGAATACGCATTTCTACTTGCCATCCCTCGGGGGTTTTCATGGTCTTTGCGCTCCAATGTCCGTCCCAATCCAGGCTTTCTTGGTTTTCTTCAAACAGTACCCCGTCCAGCTCGACCCCGGCCGCATTGACCGCAAAGAAAAAACCCGTTCGATTGTCGTTACGGCTGTCGATGTCTACCTGGAACCAATCGGATTCAATCCAACGATCACGCCGGGTTACCCGGGCGACGATTTTATCCGGCTCAGGATCGATGCACACCGCACCGATATAAATGGCCTCATCATCGTGAAGCACCCTGACATGGGTATCAAAGGCAGCCTTCTTACCCGGATTGGGAAATAGCTGCACGAATCCGCCGACACGCTCGGCATGACTCCAGGCAGGCTCATCCAGCTTACCGTCTATCTGCGGCGAGGTCTCGGTACGAACACTCGTACAGATCCTCGAGTCGACTTTACGTGCATGGACCATGGAACCAAAAAAAACACCACCCAGGATCACCATCCCAAAAATTTTGTATCTTATCGGCATCATACCCAAAACATTTCCTTTCCATGAAAGCAACCATAGACCCTCTGAATGATTATCTGGTTTACAGCTCAACATGCAAGATTCATATCAAGAAGCGAATCGAAGAAATTATTTTCTTGACAAAATCCACAGAAATGTTCTAAAGGTATACCTAACATTAAGTAAGGATGAATTTCCCTTGAAAACCAAGCAAAAATACGAAATCAACCAGACTCTCAGAGAACAGTTGTGTGGTTTAATGTGCTTGGGCCTGTTGTTGGGCCTGCGAACGGGCCCGTGGGGATCTTCATAACCTAATGAAGAATTCAACCCAGGGGCCCGCCAGAAGGAAGCTGGTGGGCTTTTTATGTTTCACAAACTTTTTGGGAGGCACCCATACATGAAATCCTCCGACAACAAACAGATGAAAACCAAAACAGACAATCCGAACAATCTCAAGCCACTCAACCAGGTCAAGATCTTCGATTCCACCTTGCGGGATGGAGAGCAATCACCTGGAGCCAGCATGAATGTTTTGGAAAAACTCCTGGTGGCTTCCCAACTCGAACAACTCGGTGTCGATGTCATCGAAGCAGGTTTTCCGGCCAGCTCCAACGGGGATTTCGAGTCGGTCCGGCGCATTGCGGATACGGTACAAAAATGCGAGGTAGCCGCATTATGTCGAACCAGAGAGCAAGACATTCGTATCGCCTGGGAGGCCATCCGTAACGCCAATCTGCCCACCCTGCATGTTTTTATCGCAACCAGTGATCTTCACCTGGAACGCAAGTTGAAGATGAGCCGCCAAGAAGTGCTGGACGAAATCCAACGCGGTGTAGGCCTATGTAGCTCACTGTGCCCGCGGGTAGAGTTTTCCGCAGAGGACGCCACCCGTACCGATCTCGAGTATCTCAAAGCCGCCTGCAAATGCGCGATCGATGCCGGAGCAACCGTAATCAACATTCCGGATACAGTGGGATACACACTGCCGGAAGAATATATCCGCATCATTAAAAGTATTTCTGAAGTGATTGGAAACCGCCCGGTGACGATCTCCACCCACTGTCACAATGATCTCGGATTGGCGGTGGCCAACTCATTGGCGGCCGTATCCGCCGGTGCGCGCCAGATCGAATGTTGCATCAACGGAATCGGTGAGCGCGCGGGCAATGCCGCATTGGAAGAAATCGTCATGGCCCTCAACGTCCGTTTCGACCTGCTGAAATGTACTACCCGCATCGACACCTCTCGGATTTTCGGCACCAGTCGACTGGTCAGCGAGCTTACCGGTTTTTCAATTCAGCCCAACAAAGCCATTGTGGGCCGCAATGCCTTCGCCCATGAAGCCGGCATCCACCAACATGCCATGTTAAATGATGCCCGTACCTACGAAATCATGCGCCCCGAGGACATCGGGGTACCCAAGACCAACCTCGTTCTGGGCAAGCACTCCGGACGAGCGGCATTACGAGACCGATTGGCATCCTATGGTTACACCCTCGACGGCACACAACTGGACAGGGTTTTTTTGGCTTTCAAGAATCTGGCCGACAAGAAAAAGCTTGTTTTCGACGAGGACATTTTGGCTCTGGTCACCTGCCAGATGACAAACGGATCCGCCCGCTACCGGCTGGAAGACATCGAGCTCAAAAGCGGCAACACCGCTACTCCGTGGGCCCGGGCGACCCTGTGGGTGGACGGAGACAAACGATCGGTCGAGCGAACCGGAGACGGCCCCGTACATGCCGCCATCGAAGCCATCAAGCAATGCGTCGGTCGCGACAGCTTATTTATGAGTGATTACCAACTATCGGCCGTGACCAGTGGTTCGGACGCCCAAGGTAGGGTATCCATGACGGTATCCGAAAACGGCTCTTCAGCCCGAGGACAGGCCACTCATACCGATGTCGTGGTGGCCAGTGCGCAAGCGTTTGTACAAGCGCTCAACCAATTGGCCCTACGACAAATCGCAACGCAGCAACGAAAAGTAAGTTAGGCTTGGTCGCAAACGTACGTTGGGCCACCCAATGCGAGTATAATATTTATGAAATGCAATAGGTTACGCATTCTAATGTTTGTAAAAACGGGATTTTGAGACGGCAACGCGCGCCTGTGCGCAGCGAAACCGCCATGATACTTGCGAGATCGAGCTTGAAGATTAAATACTTGACAAAAAGTGCTACTATGATACAGACTCGTACCGTTAAACCGAGGAGTGAGGACCCGTGGGTTATCCTGAGCAAAACACCAAGATATTCGAGAATGAAAGCCGGCGAATAAGCCGGTCGATTATTAGCTTGATTATTTTGGTCGTTGTCGCCAGGGGCCCATGTGGATCCCCCTAGCCTCATAGGGTGATACTTCATGGGCCCACCAGCCGAAAGCTGGTGGGCCTTTTTCGTTTCACCCTTTTTATATTTTTTTCTCAGGAGGCATGATTCGTGATGGATCCGACGACACAGAACCAAGCCAGAAAAAAGCATACGCCAAAACACATAACCCAGCCCATTCCAGCTTCGACTCCGGAAAGAAACGGATGTCGGATTATCATGGACGCTCTGGTACGCAACGGCGTCGATCTGGTTTTCGGCTTACCGGGAGGCACCGTCATACCACTCTAC
>JBFFBT010000314.1:0-5658 GCA_041560255.1 Myxococcota bacterium
AGGTCGCATTCCGGATCAGGAGTCTCGTAGTTGATCGTCGGTGGAAGCACGTTGTCTCTTACCGCCTGGACACAGAAGACAGCCTCCAATGCTCCTGTGGCACCCATCATGTGACCGGTCATAGATTTAGTTGAAGATATAGGCACTTTGTATGCCAGCTCACCAAAAGCGGTTTTAATCGCTCTGGTCTCTGACAAATCGTTCAATTGAGTCGCCGTGCCGTGGGCACTGACGTATCCAATTTCATCGTGGTTGAGACCCGCGTCATCCAGGCTGGAAGGGATCGGGTCGAAATCACTTTTGATTGTCTTCGTATGGGTCAATATGCTTTGGCGGTGATTCATGACGGCAACAACAATGGAATACTCGATACCAACTGGATAGGCATGCCCATGGAAGGCTATGGTGTATCCAACCAAACCCCGGCCCATCTAGGACCTCCCGTTTTCGATAAGGCGCGGTTTTTGGTGGCGGCGCCGGATATGGTCATTGAAATCGATATGCAATATCCTTAAAAACCGAAGCTCCTTGGATAACCACACAGTTTTTGTTCCCCTGAGCGCTTGCCTCGGATCCTATTTGGTTCTCGTCTCAAAACTTGATTTTTGAGATTTGAAATTGGCTTCGACAGGCGAGTTTCGCAGCCCGTGAGGCCATTTCAAATCCCAAAAATCAATTCAAGAGTTTTGAGACGAACACTATTTGATTGCATCGATCAAAAATTGTACCGCTTTGCGGGCAGGATCGGGATTGGGATGCTCTTTCCAGCTTTTTGCATTGAGGGCACGTGCAATCAGAGCCAGTTTTCTCTTTTTGGATGTGTAGGCCCGGGTGTTGACCGAATCGAATCCATTTTTCCGCACCATTCGACCGATATCGGCGTAAATAAGACGTGCGGCCCGGATGGAAAGCCGGCAATCCTTGGGTAGCAGACTGATGCCGATATCGGAACGTCTGTAATACGTGTCGGCGGTATTCAGCAGACGTTGTATGACTCGTCCCAGCTTTGGGTTGAAAGTAGGATTTTTGAGCCATGCGTCGGGATCGATTTCGGCCTCATGGAGCCAGGATAGTGGAAGGTATAGTCTGGCGTTGCGGGCGTCTTGACCCACATCGCGGCAGATGTTGGTCAACTGCATTGCAAGACCCAGATCACAAGCGCGCGCCAGCACTCCGGGTCGCCGTTCGCCCATCAAGAGCGTCATCAACACGCCCACGGAAGACGCCACCCGGGCACAATATTGCTCCAACTCGTCGAGGGATTCATAGCGCCGCCCATCCACGTCCCAGCAGAATCCTTCGATCATGGCCATGAGCACCTCTCGAGGAAGGTTGAATGTATGGACGATACGACAAAAAGCTCTATCAACCGGATTATCTTCCGGGTGGTTTCGGTAGATGCGATCGAGTCGTTGATACAAGCTATCGATGGAAGCCGGGTCTGATCTTTTTTGATCCACGGCATCATCGGCTTGACGGCAAAAAGCATAAAGGGCGGTAGCCGCAGCACGGATTCGTTGAGGCAGTAAGAGACTGGCTGCAAAAAAGCTTTTGGAACCATGTTTGAGTTGTTGTCTACAGGCTGCGAGATCCAATCGGTAGAGAAAAACATGTGGTGATGGCATGTGCAGGTTGGGTTCGGCGGCGGGAGGGATGAGGCGATCGAGCACCCGTGCGGAGGCCACCACTCCGGGAAGTCCGGCGCCTGGATGGGTGCTGGCTCCGACCAAAAAAAGTCCCTCGATATCCTCACTTTTGTTGTGAGGGCGAAAGTAGGCGCTTTGGGTGAGCAACGGCTGTAGGCCGAAGGCAGCCCCCCGATAAGCGTTGGTCTTTTCGAGAAAGCCATGTGGAGTCATGGACGCAGAAGTGATCACTTCTTTTTGGAAACCTTTGAGCGCCTGCTCTGAGAGGTAGTCGGCTACGGCTTTACGGTAAGGCTCGGATTGCTCCCTCCAATCAATGGATTGCTTCGAGCCTGGTGCGGGTTCCAGATTGGGAACCGGAGACAAGACATAAAACGCGTCGCATCCTGCGGGAGCCAGGGTCGGATCGGTGGCCGTCGGTCTATGCAGATAGAGGCTGAAATCATCGGCCAGGATTTTGCGTTTGAAGATATCTTGAAGCAACTCACGGTAGCGTTTTGAAAGTAAAATGGTATGGTGGGCGATTTCAGGATAGGTGCGCCGGGTGCCGAAATACCATAAAAAACAACTCATGGCGAACTTCTGTCGATCGATCTTTTTATCCGTCCAGTGTTTGCGGGTATTTCGGGGTACCAGATGGCGGTACGTCCAAGCAGCATCAGCGTTCGAGACGACGACATCCGCACGGATTTCCTCGCCGGATTTTAATCGAACACCGGTTGCTCTACGCTGCTTTAATGTAATCGTCTCGACTTCGGCGTTGCAACGAACCGTGCCATCCATCGACTCGATCAAATCCACCAAGCCACGGACCAAAGCGCCGGTTCCGCCCATGGGAAAAAAAACACCCCACTTTTGCTCCACCCGGCTTATCAAACAATAGATCGATGTGGTGGTAAATGGATTGCCTCCGACCAAGAGAGTATGAAATGTCAATACCTGGCGGATTTTTTCGTCTCGGATGAAGGCTGCGACTGTCTTGTACACCGTGCGGTAGCTGCGCAAGCCGATCATGTCGGGTAAAATGCGCGCCATGGTCTTCCATGATAAAAAGGGTTGGTCGACCAGTCCTTCGAATCCCAATCGAAAAACACGTTCGCTGTAGGCCGTGAATTTTTCGTAGTTGCCGACGTCCCGGGGAGAAAAACGGGCTACCTCTTCCAGCATACATTGGTGATCATCACTGTAGCGAAAACGGCTTTTGTCTTGAAAAATCACTTCATAAAGTGGTTTTACCGGGCGCAGATCGATAGCTTGCTCCATGCGCTTTCCGGCCAGACTCCATAGCTCCGAAAACAAGTGCGGCGCGGTAACCACAGTCGGCCCGGCGTCGAAGATAAAACCGTCTTGCTCCAGAACATAGGCTTTACCACCGGGTTTTTCCATCCGCTCGAGCACGGTGACGCGATAACCCCGGGCGGCCAACCGCACGGCCGCAGCCAGTCCCCCGAATCCACTGCCGATGATTACTGCCTGGTTGTTTCCGTCATGACTTGGCATAACGATTGTTCATTCGTCCCAAACACTTTGTGTCTGGATGACATTTTTCGGGCATAGGCGGTGGGCGATAGAAGTCATCTCATGCGCCAACCCGTCACGCCCCGGGCAAAAGGGCAGGCTGTCGAGTGCTTGCGATAGTCGAAGTTTCATGTGTTGAAGGGCTTTGTCCATACCGAATTGCAGCACCACATTGGGCCGATTGAGAAATCTATCCCGCCCGATCGATTTGCCCAATTCGCCCGCCGCACCGGCGTGATCCGCAATATCATCTGCAATTTGATAGGCTTCGCCCAACAGCAAACCACATTTTCTCCAGGTCGTACCGTCTTGACCTGCCGCTAAAGCGCCCATTTCAACCGCGGCAGCAAACAGCGCTGCGGTTTTTGCTTTGTGGTACGCATGCAAATCGATAGATGTTTCACTCTCCCAAGCCTGCCCGGCCACCAAACCTTCGCCAGCGCCGGATCCCAAGGCCAGAGCTTGGGCGATGTCTACGGCGGACTCTCCATGCCGAGCTGCGGATTTTGCGATCCAACCAAAAGCTGCAACGATGAGCCCGTCGCCTACCAGAACCGCCAGCTCTTGACCATATTTTTGATGCAAGCTGGGTCGGCCTCTGCGAAGAGTCGCGCCGTCGAAGCACGGCAAGTCGTCATGCACCAACGAAGCGCAGTGGATCATCTCGATGGCCGCCGCCGCCGCCTCTGAGAGGTCAGGCTTTGGATCCGCGAAAGCGCCCGCGACACTCAAGCAGATGCGGGGTCGCACACGGCCTCCCCCGGGAAAAAGAGCATAGCGAAAGGATTCGGCCAAGCGCTGTGGTGTCTTGTCGGTCAAGGCCCAACTGCTTGCGTTTTCGAGGGCCGATTCGATTCGTTGTGACATTTGCATGGGAACAACCTATATAAAAACGCTGTGCGGATTGGTTTCTTAGGGACTTCAAACCAACCGAAACCGCCGGACTCCTACAAAAAAGAAAACGGAAGCAAAGACCATCAATATGCCGATTTCTGGCAGAACATCCATCAATCCTCCATCTTTTACCAACAGTTCGAGGTAGGCGTCAAGCGCCCAGGCGTGCGGTGTGAGCAAACCGATGTTACGCAACAGGTCGGGCATGACAAACCGGGGTACGAAACAGCCACCTAGAGCAGACAATGTAAGCAGGATCAAAATTGTGAGTCCTCTGGCTTGGGCTTCTGTTCTGGCCAGGGACGATACCATCACGCCGAGACCGGTGGCGGAAAGGGCGGCCGATAGACTTACCATAATGAGCCCAACCAAGGATTGTCCGAGTTGAAGGCCGAACAACAATCTCGCTGCGGTCAGCATGAGGGTGATTTGCATGAGATTGATGAGGTAGTAGGGCAGCAATTTGCCCGCAAGTATGACCGACCGGCGCATGGGTGATACCATCATTCGACCAAATGTTGAGTTTCTGCGTTCTTGCTGCACCGATTCGGTCAACAATACCACAATCCAGAAAATACCGAACAGGGTATAACCGGGGACGTTTTGTTGCCAAGGATCGGGTATCGAGACGGCTTGCATGCCGCGGGGTGCTGTACGTGCCATCGAAAGAATGGGTTGGTTTTCGGGTGCGAAAAAATCTTGAATGTTTTTGTGGATTTGCTTTTTGAGGTGGTTTTTCAGCATTTCGGGTATCTCAATACCCAACGCAGGGAAAATTTCATCCACTCGGGCAGGTAAGGTCCATTCGATCCAGATGGCATTTAGAAAGCCCTGCAATACTCCCGATACGGGTTCGACGATTTGGGCGGGAGTGGATGGATGAACCATCAACAGTACTTGTGTGGGTATCGCATCGAGCGACGACCGCGAAAGCCTATGAGGAAGAATCAAACCGAAACTGCGATCTTCGGCGCGGATGATTTCTTCCAGGGAGCTTCGGTTCAACAATTGACCGTTTTGGGTGGTTTCTATCTCAAAGCCTTCGAGGGCGGCAAGTCGGGTTCGGATTAAACCCGCCAGTTTTCCTCCGTCCTCATCGACGAGCAACAACTTGACGGTTTGCGAGCCGGCCGAGCCGAACGGTCCCGCCAATGCATAACTCATTACCACCACAAACATGAACGGCATGAGAAAGGTAAGCGCAACCGCACCTGGATCTTTGAAAAATATCTTCAGGTCCTTGATGGTCACGGCAAAGATCTGTCGCAGCATGGGTGCCTCTTTTCTCAGTTGCGCAGGCGTCTGCCGGTGAGATGCATAAACACACTTTCCAGGTTGGGTTCCAAGACCTCGAGAGACTGGATGGAGCAATCATATCGGCTGCAAAAATCAATGAGCTCGAGCAATGCCGCGCGGGTATCCCGTACCTCGAGCTTGATGCGTCCGTCTATGGGTGTGACCCGTTGTACTTGCTGCATGGATTTCCACCTGTCGAAGTCTGCAGGACCGCCTTCGAGCCCCACCAGCAAAACCCCTCCGCCCAACAGCTGCAATAAACCTTCTTGGGTATCCAAGGCCAGAATACGGCCGTGATCCATCA
>JBFFBT010000315.1:0-5650 GCA_041560255.1 Myxococcota bacterium
ACGCTTTTTCGGCAGGATCTCGGGATACGCCACTTCCAGCATACCTTCCAACACGTCTACCCTGGCGTGGTTTTTTAGGATTTCTACCGCGAAAACCGTGCCTTTGACCAATATCCGACCGAATCGACTGGAGACTATGACTTGCTTGGGATGCTCTCTTTCTGATTTGACATGCAATGCGACCATTCCATGATGGATATAAACCTCAAATTCAGCATCGTTTTGTTTCATGATTTGGGTTTTCGATCCACGGCAGCCGGCCATCTGGATTGCATCATCGAACCAACCGCTCGGCTTGAGGCCGGTGCACAAAGTAGGGTAATCTATTTTTTCGCTGGAATGTTTGTGTTGGGCAAAGAATGCCAAAAAGAGAACAATAAAAACGATGGAGGCTGCCAGGGCGGCTGAAGTGATATAAAAAATTTTGATTCTTTGTTTCTTTCGAAAAACTGCTTGTTGGGCTTTTTGAATAATCTCACAACGTCTTTGGTACGACATGCGAGGTGCAAGATATCGCAGATTTTGGGTAATCGTTACGAACTCCTTGCAGTTGCGGCATTCATTCAAGTGTTGTGTGACAGTCGCCTGCTCGGCCTGAGTCAATTCGGCTCCGACGAGGCGTTGTTCCAGCAGATCTTGGATCTGCATACACTCTGGAGTGACAATCAGCTTATCCATTAATCTCCTCCAGTATGGCCTGGCGTAGGCTAGTATTGTTTGCCAAAACGGCTCTCAGCTCACGATAGGCTGTCTTGAGGCGATCCTTGACCGTGTTGACGGACACTCCGGTAACTTGAGCAACTTCGGGTATGGAATAGGCATACACGAGATGCAACAACAGGGCCGTTCTTCTTTTTATGGGTATTTTTTCTATGCTGGTATAGAGTTTCTGCCACAGCTCATGGCGCATGACCGTTTTTTCCGGATCTTCGATTGCTTCATCAGGCTCATCGTCGAATTGGCAATAAATAAGCATGGATTTGTGTCTTTTTTTCAGCTCGCGCATCGCAGTGCGGTAGGCGAGCTGGCCTGCCCAAGCATGGATAGGGCCCTCACCCCGGTATTTTTGAAGGTTTTGAAGGATCTCGACCAAGCAGATTTGGGTGAGCTCCTCGGCCTCGTTGCTGTTGCCGACCAACATCCGGACAATCTGGTAGACTTTTGGGCAAACTCGATCGAGAACATGCTGGCCAGCCTGGGTGTCGTTCAAAGCCGATTTGGCCAGTTTTAGGTCATCAAAAGCCACAACGGACTTGGTATCTTCCATGTGTAGTACCGCAAGCTATCTGGTTTTTGTATCAACCCACCCGATCTTTCAAGTGGAGATACTGATAACCGATTGAAGGTCTTATCAAATATTCTAAGCCGCTTTTTCGCCTCCTTGGTAAAGCTTTCGCTCACCGGCGCATACTCAAACTCCCCACATGGTATGTGCATTTGTGTATCGTAATCGGGTGGTTTTATGTGAATCGAGTGGTGATACCAAGAATGGTGTGGTGCCGGGAAGCATCACCACTTTTCTATCAACCATTTGCCTTGGTGGAGTTTTACCCAAACGGTATCTGTGGATACATAATTGTCTTTTTTATAGCGCCAACAGCATTCGGTCAGACCCTCTTTTGTAAATTTTTCTACCGCTCTTTCCACTGCTTTTTCGTACATGACATCAAAAGGGCAGGTTTCGAAGCGATATCCGTTTTTGAACTTTGATTGCAGCCCTTCGAACGCGATGGCCGGGCTCGTGCGGCTGCGTTTCGGATCATCGGGAGTGAAAAATGATAAAAATTCTTTTTGATTGCCTCGTTGTGCCGCCCTGAGTGCCTTTGCAAGCATTTGTTCGGCTCGGTGATAGGCTTTTCGATAATTTCTGTAAGCCAGGGTGTTGGGTAACTGCGTCAGTGATGTGGGCGTGATCTCAAAAGGCAAGCCCAAAAGCCGCGTTCCGGTGCCGTTTTTTTCAAGCTCAAGTCCCCTTTGGTACGCTTCTTTGAGGGTCTTTTGTTGCTCTCCAAACTCGATGAGCTCTTTCAATCGTAATTTGGCGTCACGGGCATATAGATTGTGCTTGGCTCCGTAGAGCTGTGTCCTGATAGCTCCTTCGGCTTGTCCGTAAACCTCCCAGAAACAGGATTGTTTGCCTACGAACTCCCTTTCGAATCGAGTCACTACCAGATCTTGTAAAAGCTCTTTGCGCATGGCGGTCAATTTTTTTACAAAAGGTCTGGTCATGACTTGTTTTTGGTACGCTTCGACTTTTTTACAAAACGCCTGTTTTTCCATGGCGGGTTTTTGATCCGCGACTGGTTGGTTCAACATGTTGGGTGGGACCTTGATTTTGGGCCGGGAGCCGAGCAGCTTATCGACCAATGGACCTATTTTTTCTGGGGCTTCTTTTAAGCTCTGCAGCGTGGTGGTGGATCGGGATGTCACTTTAGCCGACTTGGCTTCGATGAGCTGTAGACTCAATACAAACATATCCTCGAGCATGCCGACAGAGCCTGCAATCAGCCAATCCGCCCCCAGTGCGCCGGCCAACTCGGTCATACAACTTTCATCCGTACATCCCAATAGGGCTTTTTGTTGTTCTACGGACAGTAAGGCTTGAATATCAGAAGGCCCGAGTGCCCGAAGACCGTGTCGTGTCATGAGGGACTCAAGCAGTATGTCAGTGAGCACATCGCTCGATCCGGCCTGCACGCCGGCATAAGCCCGAACACCGGTGGTGACGACCTTGATTTCTTGGTGTCCGGGCGGGGTTGCGGCAAAGGTCGGTAGTGCAAAAAAAACCAGGTGGATAACAATCGCCGATATGGTCTTGGTTCTCATGAGGGTTCCTTTCCGGGTTTTTGGGGGTATGGTTGCATAGATAGCGCCGAAAATACATACTATTGTATGAGTTGTCATCCATCTTATGGTAAAAACGAGCATTTTATTTCCGTGGAGGGAGTATGCAAGAACAGGAAATCATGGTTCCGTCGACCGGGGATGTCGTGATCCAAACACGGATGTACGCCAACTCGAGCACGGATTGCGTGGTAATATGTCATCCACATCCCCAGTATGGCGGAAACATGCATAACAACGTGGTGATCACAGCCAGGGATGCTGCGGCAACCCGGGGTTGGAGTACCATCAGGTTCAATTTTCGTGGAGTTGGCAAGAGCACGGGTGGTTTCAAGCATGGGTTGGGAGAGAAGGATGATCTCATCAATGTCGTATGTTATGTTCAAAACAGCATGCCGGGTATCGGCATCCACCTGGTGGGATATTCGTTTGGAGCTTGGGTTGCTCTCAAAGCCACCGGTTGTGGTGTCGAGCCGCGGGAGTTGGTTTTAATTTCACCTCCATTGGATTTCATGGATTTCAATACGTTGAGCCTGCCTGCTTGTCCGTGCAGCATCATTGTGGGCGATCAGGACGAGTATTGTTCATCGACCAGTTTGACGAAATGGATCTATGCGCAGTCCGCTCGTGATATTGCGATCAAGAGTTATCAATTGGCCGGTGGCGATCATTTCTATACCGGCAAAGAACATGATCTTTTTGACGGGTTAAAAAATTTGTTTGCAAGCCGATTCATTGACACATAGGAGTTGGTTCATGTAATAATGAAAATTATCCGGGTGATACTTCTTTAATGTGGATTTGATTGGTTGGCCCGCAAAGATGTGTTGATCCGGCTTGTTTTGAGGGGGTGTGAAGGTGAGCAAGCCAGAAATAAAAAATCAATCGGGAGAGTGTGGGTTTTCCGAAATCGAACCGGACAACCAGCCGGCCAGGATCTTGGTGGTGGACGACGTTCCCGAAGTGAGGAAGAGCTTTGCAAACGTTCTTTCCAGGCAGGGATACGAAGTTGAAACCGCCTCAGATGGAAGTGAGGCGCTGAAAAAACTCAAAACCGGGCAGTTCCAATTAATTGTCAGCGACATAGCCATGCCCAACATGGATGGCATGGAGCTGATGCGCTCGGTGCGCAAGGTAGATTTTGATATTCCCATCATATTGCTTACCGGCGCCCCTTCTTTGGAGACAGCCAGGCAGGCTGTGGAGTTGGGAGCGTTTCGTTATTTGACCAAACCCATCGATATCGTAGAGCTTGAAAATGCTGCCAGAAAGGCCTTGCTGTCGTATAGATTGTCGATTCTCAAACGCGAGGCGTTGCGTTTGGTCGGGCTTGACTCGAGGTTGCCCTCCGATCTGGCGGGGCTCGAGGTAAGCTTTGAAAAAGCGCTGTCCGGATTATGGATTGCTTTTCAGCCGATTGTGTGTTGTGCGGACGGCGAGGTGTTCGGTTACGAAGCCCTGATGCGATCGAATGAGAGGGCGCTGCCCAATCCCTTGGTGATGTTGGACGCGGCCGAGAGGCTCGGGAAGGTGGCCGAACTGGGAAGAGTCGTGCGCGAGCGGGCCCGAGAAGCCATGAAGAAAGCCCCGGAGCATACAAAGCTTTTTGTCAACCTGCATCCCAGCGATCTTTTGGACGATGACTTGTTTATCCGCACCGCTCCTTTGTCTGCCATTGCACCTCGAACCGTGCTGGAAGTAACCGAACGGGCCACGATACACAACTTGGCGGCCATTCGTGATCGAGTGATCCGTCTTCGTCGGATGGGGTATCAAATCGCGATCGACGACCTCGGATCGGGGTATTCCGGCCTGTCGAGCTTTGCATTGTTGGAGCCCGAGTTTGTCAAACTGGATATGTCTCTAACCCGGGATGTGGACAAGAACTGCGTCAAGCAAAAACTGGTCCGATCGATGGTTAGATTGTGTAAGGAAATCGGCTCGTCGGTTGTGGCGGAAGGCATCGAGTCGAGTACGGAGAGAGATACCGTGGTCGAGCTGGGCTGTGATTTTGCCCAGGGATACTACATATCGAAACCGGATAAGCCTTTCCCAAAAGCCAATTGGTAGTCGTTTTTATGGTATCGCGCGCGTCTTGTATGCACTAGGATTCAAGCTCGTTCCAACGACGGGATAGAGTTCAAGGTCAATCAAACTTCACTTTGGGCGTTTCGCCCTGGCCTTCGGGCAGCTCGTAGTATTCGGCTTTGTCAACTCCTGCAAAAGCAGCATAAAACCTTCCAAAAAAGGTTCGGATGTAGGTGTTGAGCTCTTTGACCGTATCGTTGTACCTTTTTCGTTCTACTGCAATGCGGTTTTCGGTCCCTTCCAGGCTGTCTTGCAGCTTGAGGAAGTTTTCATTGGATTTGAGCTGAGGGTATTGCTCTTTGAGCATAAGCAATCTCGAAAGTGCTCTTTCTATACCTGCCGAAGCTTGGATTTGTCCCTTGATGGAGTCTTGTTGGAAATATTTGGTCCGGGCCGCGGCGATGTTTTCGAAGATCTCTTTTTCCTGCTTCGCAAATCCCTTTACGGTCTCTACGAGGTTGGGTATCAGATCGTACCGGCGTTTCAATTGGTTTTCAACTTGAGCCCATTGGCCGTTTACCGCTTCGTCCATGGTCACGACCCGGTTGTAGCCTCCAACCAACCAACCTACCGTCACCAAGATGACGATCAGCAATACTGCTATGAGCACGAGAGCAATTTTGAGCCCTTTAGACATGTTGGGTCCCTCCTTCGGTAAAAACTTCCCTGAGTACGCTCCAAGCTTGACAATGGTGTTTTTTCTTTATTTCTATGTTAC
>JBFFBT010000316.1:0-5606 GCA_041560255.1 Myxococcota bacterium
CCAAGACGATTTTCCATTCGAATTTTCCGATTTTCAATCCCATGCCCGAACCTGTAAGTTTCGATCGCACATGCCGCACTCAAGCCTGCATTCCGGTTGACCCCTGACGCCAGTCCCTGCCTGACGAAACCAAATCCAAATCTCAAAAATGATTGCAGGAGTATCGCGACAAAGACCAGTTCGTCCCCGCCTCAAAACCCTGTGACTCGAAATTTCGTAAACTTCAAGTTATTACATTTCTCAAACATGATTCCCGATCTCCTTTTCAAACCGGTTCCAGCGTTGGACAAATTGTATACCCGCCGGGGCATACCAAGTATCACTGGAATTTGAACTTCTGCGATTCATAATTCAATATGGCATCGGCCTGAAAATCTCTTTCGCTTACAAATATTTTCGAAAACGATCCAAAAAAAGAGCGTGGAGAACCAACCTGTCCCCGTCCTTCGGGTTGAGCCAAATAATCTCTCACTTTCCGCCTGAGTGTTTCGGAAGTTGGATTGATTGTAATACGTACACGCAGATAGTAAGTAGTCTGGGGGTTCAAATCCGAGGGCTCCTCGGGTTGAAGAGGCAAATCATCAATTGTACCGCAGGTCTCGATCAATTTGTTCAATGAAGTGATCTCAAGATTGGTCTTCGATGACTGACCTTCAATTCGAACATAATAAAACTCCTCCCAAATTTTATAAATAATCGTGGTTTGCAGGAGGCTTTGGGCAATGGGTTCTTTTCGGTCCTTGCGGTATAAGCTCACATGGGAAAGGATCTGACAAGTAAAACCGCTGGAAAGCCGCTGCTTGAAGCTTTTGGTAAACATTTCTGGAAACGATGCGGACACCGAAACCCTACCGGCCTGACGCTTCGCCGTCATCTGACGGGCATGTGAAATCTCGGTGCCTTTCTGTGCCCATGCCTGGCATACAAGCACCAGCATAAACAAACCAATCAAATACAAAAGAATTCGTCTGTTCATGGTTTCCGCCGGAATTATAAAAACAAATCAAACACATAGCCAAAAGACAGGGTAAATAGACCAATGGGCGTATTAAATTTGAAGCCCACATCCAACGACACCGGTCTTTTGGTTCTACCGCTCCACTCTTCTTCCACGCTTTTGAGAAACTCGGCTTTGGTAACATACGAAAAATTGGCGGCCGTGTAGACATATCCCCGGTAGAAAAACTCTCCGTCCGACCAAAGAGGTATATCGTATTCTATCGAAAAAGACGCCATCAAGTCGCCGTAATCGGCCACCTCCGAAAAATTGAGCTCCAGGTTGCGCGGCAAGGAATCCTTATCGATTTGAAACAAGGCATAATCACCCACAAAAAATCTGGTAAAAAATGGGCTTCCAAACTCACCCACATCCTGGATAAGCCCTCCTGATACCGTAAAACGAAAAGCATGATTCAAAAACGCTCTATAGGATTGCTCGAATTTGAAAAAATATTTGGAAAACTCGTAATCACTCCCAAACACCTTGCTTGCCAACTCAACGTTGATCAATAGGTACATACCGCTGCTGGGCAGAAAAAAGTCATTTCGGGTATCGCGCTCGAATCGAAAGCTCAAAGATGAGAGGGTGCTTTGACCATCTTTACCGGGCATGAGATATCCATGGAAAGGGTAATTGCGGCACCGATCTCCATTGGCATCGCGGGGATCGCGAATTTGGGCGTCGATATGCTCGACATGCAGATCCACCGAGATGCGGTGTACCCGATCCATTCTCAATCCTGCATTCACCACTCCGCCTGCCCGGGTATAAGGAAGGCTCTGGTCAAACGAACCCAGCTGGTCACAAATGGGTTGTCCCGTGTTGGAAGAAATTCTGTCGGCCAATACGAGCTCCCGGCCATTGATATATAAAATTTGAAATCCGGTTTGAAAACGACTGTTGAACACCGACGGCCAGAAGGTGCTCAACCGAAATGCCTGCTGATGCTCGGATGCCACGGCTCCTCCCGAAAGCACCAGTCCCCTTCCCAAAAAATTGATATCCGACACCCCGGCCCCAAACCACAAAGGATTGGTTTTTGAAAAACCCAAAAAGACATCGTCAATGATGATGGTATTACGTTCTTCCACCTCCACCACCAGCATGACCCGTCCACGATCCGAGCCTTTTTCCAAAACCATGTTGATATCTTTAAAATACCCCAAAGCCATCAGCCGAATCCTGCTCAGCTGCACCTTTTCTTCGTCGAACGAATCTCCCGGTTTCAACATCATATGCGATAAAATCAAGCTTCCCTTGGTCTTGGTGTTTCCCCGCACCTCCAGGGATTCGACGATGTACCTGGGCCTGAAAGGATCTTCCAACTCCAATTTATTGGTCTCGGTCTCAATCCCGCTCTCGGACTCTTCCTTAGATAACGTGTTCGGATCGGGCTGCTGCAATGATAGGGGCCGCCGGGTTTCTCCGCCGGCGAACACCCACCCCGAACAAAACATCAGTACGGGCATCAAGATTGCCAATGATGCAAATCGAGGGATTTCAGGTCTCATACAATCCTCCTACAGGAAACACCAACTCATTACAACATCAAGATTTTTCAAGCAAGCCTTTCTGTCGCCCGGCCGGTGCGTCGAGCAACTCCACATTCCATGACATTGACATATGAATTTGGAGCGACTAGACTCCCTCTCGGTTTGGGTGATAGATTTGGACATTCCTGCATACCTCGACGTCGAGTATCTCCAAGGCATTCATGTGACCAATAGTGTACTGTGGCTGGACGCGGTGCGAGAAAACGATCTAAGTTTCTGGTCGCATGCACTTTCCGATCCGATTCTGCCCCATCACAAGATACTGCTTACAAAAACGACCGCCGCCTTGATGCGAAAAGGCAAGCGAAAAGCCAAAACACTGATCTGCCCATACCATAGACGTTTTACACTGGGAGATCTCGATATCGAGCTATTTCCGTCCGGATACATGCCGGGCTCCGCTCAGGTCCGCTTAACCCGCGAAAATAACCGGCTCGTCTATACGGGACCATTTCGACTCGACGGTCTCGGCCATGACGATATACCGATTTTAGAGTGCGATACGCTCGTAATTTGGGCCGAATACGCCGATGCACGGGATCAACCCGACGACTTCACGCACGCCGAGAGCATCATCCAATGGGCCCGACAAAATCTGAGCTCCGGCACCATACCAATTTTTTTCACCGATACCATCGGACCCACCGTTCGGCTTACACAGCTTTTGACCCTGGCGGAAATACCAATCAAAATGCATGTTTCCATGTATCGTATAATCCGAAAAATCGACGAGATCAAATCCGCCCACCCCAAAATCCGCCGTTTCAATCCACGGACCAAAGACATGGATGCAATCGTGCTGCCGCTGAGCGCGAGAGATACCAAATCCCTTACCCGCTTGAAACGGTTCGCGGGAGCCGTCGTGCATACCACAACCCTCAACCACAACCAGCCCCACTCAACACCACCTCCCGATTTCAACGCCGAGGTTCGATTTTTCCTTCCGATGCACGCTACCTATCGACACCAGATGCAATACGTCCGTTGTTCTAAAGCCCGAAAAATCCAGGTGGCCGGTCCTGCGTCAGATGCTTTCGCATCCGAGTTGCGGGCCATGGGATTCAATGCTTGGCCGCTGCGCCCACCTATACAGCTGAGCCTGCTCGCGCCTTTGACAACGCGATCGATACCGTCTCAAAGCTTGTAGACCTATGTTCCACCCGCGCGAAGCGCGGGGGAACAAAAACAACGGGTTACATATAGAAGATACGTGAACGTATCGGCATGTAAGTAAACGAACCAATGAAAACAACCGGTTATGTGGATATTTAGAGAATTTGGGCTCATAAATTATTTTTTAGACAGGCGAAAGACTAGTCCAACACCGATCGAATGGTCTGTCTGAGATCGTATTTGGGTTGAAATCCCAACTCATCCAATGCGCGTTTCCCGTCGACCATACATGGAAACTGAAGATGCGGCAACTCACCCGGGGGAAATCGAGACAACCTCAAGCCCCACAATCGTTTCAACAAAGGTTTGGCCAAAAAATGTGGAACCCTGATCGGAGTGTGATCGAGCTCCTTGAGCACAACCGATAGCGGAACCTCACCCGGCCCGACAATGTTGTATACACCCCTGCGACCCGGCTCCAGGCTCAACCTGATGGCCTGGATGAAGTCTTCTTCATGCACCACCTGCACCATGGGGTCGAAACCCCAGAAAACAGGTGGGTTTTTCAACCTGAGGTAATTTGATGGGGCATTGCGAACATGGGGACCAAGTATATGCACCGGCCTGAGTATCACGGTTTCGATCTCAGGGTGCTTCCAGAAAAAGCTTTGAGCGTGCATGTCCCATTCGATCAACGCGCCCATTTCCGGATAGCCTTCGGATCCCAACAACGGGGCATCCTCGGATAGAAAACTCGAATTGCTCGGATTGGCGCCATAGACATACGCGGTAGAGACCAAAACCACCTTGGAAACTTTAAATTTTTGGCAATACTCGAGCAATTTGATGGTACCGCGTACATTCCACTCGCGGTACCGTGACAGATCCGGATCGGGCCGATGAATCAATCCCAGATGAATGACTGATTTTACGTTTTGCTTGCGAAAAACGTCCTCGGCTTTACGCGAGCGCACATCCACTTGGTAGTGGACGACATCCTTGGGCTTGCCTCGAAAGGGTCTTGCATCGATGCCTACGATTCGGTACAGGTTGTAGAGTTTGCCGGTCAGCAGGCGGCCCAAGTTGCCGGATATTCCGGTGATGACAATCGATGATTCAGTTTCCATGGTTGTCACCAGGTCGGCCTCTATGCTCGAGGCCGAGATCGATCATGCTTTGAATGGTGTTTTTCACAACCCACACCTTCTCTTCGATCACCGCATCCTCACCGTCCGCATCACCCTCGAAGCGCATGGGTTTACCATAGTAAATCGTATATTTTGAAGGATACGGGATCAATCCCAATGGACCCAGCCACGGGAAAGTCGGGGTAATGGGAAACGACGGCAGTCCCAATAGATTGGCAATGGGTTTGGCATTCCAAAACGATGGCGCTTGTTCTTCGGCTCCCACAACGGCGACCGGTAAAATCGGAGTATCGGTCATGAGCGCGATCCGCATAAAACCCAGGCCGAACTCCTGAAGCTTGTAACTCTGGTCATAGGTTTTGGAAATACCTCCAACACCCTCCGGGAACGCGAGGATGGCCTCGCCTTTTTCCAACAATCGCCTGCAATTGTCACGGGTTCCGGCAATCTGACCGGTCCGGGAAAAAAAAGTGCTCACCACGGGCAAGGTAGAAACCCAAGTCTCCAACATGGATCGAACCACCCGCGGAGGCTCGGCTTCCAACAACACCGACACCACAATCATGACCGCATCCAAAGGGATTTGACCGGAATGATTTGAGATCAATAACACTCTTCCTTTCGGGATATGTTGACTGCCATGAACCGACACCCGAAAGTACCTTTCGTACAAAAGCAAAGCCAACGGCAAGAATGTCCGGATATAACGAGGATCCATGCCGAACGGATCCACCCCAAACTCATTCAATCCGGTATTCAACCGATCCAGTCGAGCCCGCAAGGCAGGATCCA
>JBFFBT010000317.1:0-5537 GCA_041560255.1 Myxococcota bacterium
TATGTATGCCGGGATGCGTTTGTACTTCATCAGATTACTTAGGACAAAGAAGAGGTTGGAAGAGATTGTCAAATACCGCACGGCCGAGCTTCAAGCAAATCTCGATGGAATCAAGCAGCAAAAAAATATAGAAATCGAGCAAAGCATGGAGCACCTGAAAAAGACCCAAACTTTGTTGGAAGCGGCTTCGCAAAGAGCGGGTATGGCGGAGTTGGCCACCAGTGTGTTGCACAATGTGGGCAATGTTTTGACCAGTGTAAATATTTCTTCCAACATACTCAAAGAGAAGCTTCGGGGAAACCGGGTATCTAGATTGCAGGATTTGGTGAGGTTACTCAACGAGCACCAGGAGGATTTGTCCGAGTTCTTTTCGAAAGACTCCAAAGGTCAAAAAATTCCGCTCTATTTGCAATTGCTCGAAGAGCGTTTATCTTCGGAGCAAGCTTCCATGATGGATGAGGTGGCCAGACTGCAATCGAGCATCGACCATATCAAAGCCATTGTAGGTGTCCAGCAAAGCCATGCCGGAGCGGGAGGAGTCCTCGAAAGGTTTTCTCTGGAGAGATTGGTGGATGAGGCGCTTGTTATGAGTGGTGTCATGGTGAACGGCAGCGAGATACAAATCGTAAAAGATATCGAGTATATGGATCCGGTGCTGATCGAGCCCCACACGGTGTTGCAGATCTTGGTCAACTTGATGAGCAACGCCAAACATTCATTGCGGGCAAGTAAAAATGAGAGCAAAATGATGACGATTCAAATCAAAAAAACACAGCCCGGACAAGTGTGTATCAGCGTTGCAGACAATGGGGTGGGGATATCGGATGAGGCGAAGAAAAAATTGTTTGCCTATGGATTTACGACCAAGGGCGATGGTCATGGGTTTGGGTTGCACCGGTCTGCGGCTTCTGCCAAAGATATGGGCGGATCTCTCTTGTTTTATAGTGATGGACCGGATAAAGGGGCTTGTTTCAAATTGGAGTTGCCTGTCAACGCAAAAAGGATGAAGGTTCAGCCGGATAATGAGGCCTTGATTTCCTAGGTGCCGGTCCGCTGCTACGAAAGTGCGATATAGTGAGAAGAGATCTTGCACTTTCAGGCTGCAGGTTTTAGACTCCCGCCTCAATGGAATGGAAAATAATCACTGAATTGAGGCGTTCGATTGCGACCCAGACGGTTCGAAACCTCTGGCGTATGTTATTCCTGTGTGCCGTAGTCGGCACCATCGCGGGACTCGGAGCCATTGCGTTTTATGTCATGCTCGATCTTGCGCGTTGGTTCTGCCTGGAGTATCTCGCGGGGTATCATCCCGCTCATCCCGGGGGGGAGGCACCTCTCCTGCCGGCTCCTTTGACGCAGTTGAACCGATGGTTGCTGTTTCTCATGCCGGCTATGGGCGGACTGGTTAGCGGTTTTTTGGTGTATACGTTGGCCCCGGAAGCCGAGGGCCACGGGACCGATGGGGCCATCGATGCTTACCACAATAAAGATGGCAGGATTCGTGCCCGAGTGCCGATCATCAAGGCCGTTGCCTCAGCCATTACGATAGGCTCGGGTGGGTCGGGTGGCCGGGAAGGACCCATTGCCCAAATTGGATCTGGGTTTGGATCCATCTTCGCCGTATGGTTGAAGTTGAGATCCCACGAGAGGCGCATATTGATGGCGGCTGGAATGGGAGCCGGGGTAGGCGCCATTTTTCACGCACCTTTGGCGGGAGCATTGTTCGCTGCAGAAGTTCTCTACCGCGAGCTGGATCAGGAATATGAAGTGATCGTTCCGGCGGTGATATCATCTATCATCGCCTATGCTATATTTGCGGTGAAGTTCGGCTGGAGCCCACTCTTTACAAATCCTGGATTTCAATTTCAGAATCCGATGGAGCTCTTGCCGTATTTTGTTCTGGCACTGGCCGTTGCGGCCGGATCTATCGGTTATGTCAAAATGTTTTATGGTGTTCGGGATATATTTATAAAGATTCACATACCCAAGCATGTAAAGCCTTGTATCGGGGGTCTTTTGGTCGGGGTGGTGAGCCTGTTTCTGCCGGAAGCCATTGGAACGGGTTATGGTTTTGCGCAACAGGCCTTGTTCGGCAACGTGGGAATTGGAATGTTGCTCGCGGTGGGGGTGACCAAAATCGCCACCACTTCTTTTACGATCGGTTCGGGCGGAAGCGGAGGTGTTTTCGGGCCGGCCGTAGTGATTGGGGCAGCATTGGGAGGGGCGGTCGGCATCGCCATGACCAAAATATTCCCGGGAATGAATCTACAACCCGGTGCTTTCGCAATGGTCGGTATGGCAGGTTTTTTTGCCGCTGCAGCCAATACTCCGATTTCGACCATCATTATGGTAAGCGAGATGACCGGCAATTATAATCTGCTGGTACCTTCGATGTGGGTTTGTTTCATCGCCTATATGATGTGCAAGCGGTATACTATCTATGAAAATCAGGTCTCCACGCGGTTCGAAGCACCCATTCATATCGCTGGAATGATGGAAGCGGTGTTGAAGAGGTTGTCGGTGAAAATGGTTTTGGATGGAAAACCTAAATCAATACCAATACTTGTTCGAGAAGATACCGATTTGAACAAATTGTCGGATTTGTTTTCTCAAGCGGAGTATTCTAGCTTTCCCGTGGTGGATTCGAACAATGGATTGGTGGCCATGATTTCTGGACGGGAGTTGAGAACCGTGGTGGGTAAAAATGAACTTGATAGAATCATTGTCGCTGCGGATCTGGCTACCGCACCGGTTACCATTTTCCCTCAGGATAATCTTTTCAAAGCGGTAAAAAAGATGACGGCGAATCGGATGGACGAGATCTGTGTCGTGGATCCAAAAGACGAAAACCAAGTCATAGCCATCTTGAGCCGCAGTGATGTCATTACTGCCTACCATGGAGCAATATCCAAGGATAGTGCTTGAATGGATTGATGCGTATAGCGTATTTTTACAATTGCCATTTGGTCGCATAAGGGTGTGATGTGGAGCCGACGATAATATATGGGGTCAATCCGGTCGTTGAAGCGCTGGAAAGTGGTGTAAAAATTGAGAGCATTACCTATGTCGTCGGTCTACGTGCCGCGACCCGTAGGAAGATTGAGGAGTTGGCCGCCGCCAGACAGATTCGACTTTTTCGAGCCCAGCGCGATGAGCTGGATCGAATGACGAATGGTGAGAACCATCAAGGAATTTGTGCCTTGGCTCAGCGATCGGGTTTTGTGTCTTTGGATACCTTGGCCGCGATCGATAGAAAACCAAGGACATTAATATTGTGCCTCGACGGTGTTCAAGATCCCAGAAACCTGGGAGCATTGGCTCGCTCGAGTTGGGCGTTCGGAGCGAGCGGCATGGTCATATTAAAAGATAGATCTGCCGGAATTACTCCAGCCGCCATGAAAGCTTCTGCAGGTGCGCTCACAAGACTTGCGGTATCGAAAGTCAACAATCTTGGAAGAGCTCTGGAGAAATTGAAGCAAAATGGATTTTGGGTAAGCGGAGCCGTTATGTCACAGGGTTTGACGCCTTGGGAGTACGATCCCGGTGATAAAGTGGCCTTGGTTCTGGGTGGTGAAGGAGGCGGATTGCGGCGAGGTATCGAATCCAAACTGGATTACCGAGTGAAAGTACCGATGGTACAAGACATGGATTCATTGAATGTTTCGGTCGCTGGAGCCGTTTTAATGTACGAGTGGCTTGCTCGATTGAAAAATTGAATTAACAATTGAATAAAACATAATAAATTTGCTTGACAGATATGCGTGGTTTGTCTATAAACTTGCGCTTTACAAAAGCTGTGCCACGATCGATTGGCTCAGCGCGGTTTGGGATTTGGTAGTTTGTTATATGATATTGCTGGCGTAGCTCAGTTGGTAGAGCAGCTGATTTGTAATCAGCAGGTCATGGGTTCGAGTCCCCTCGCCAGCTAGTGATTATTATGAGATTTGAGAGTGGCATCATATGAGCGTTTTGGATGTGGAGAGATACCCAAGTGGCCAAAGGGGGCGGGCTGTAAACCCGCTGGCTCAGCCTTCGGAGGTTCGAATCCTCCTCTCTCCATGGAAATACGGTTTGAGCGGGAATAGCTCAGTTGGTAGAGCGTCAGCCTTCCAAGCTGAGGGTCGCGGGTTCGAGTCCCGTTTCCCGCTCTTTTTTGGCAATCAGGGTGCCCACGTGGCTCAGTCGGTAGAGCACTTCCTTGGTAAGGAAGAGGTCACCGGTTCAAGTCCGGTCGTGGGCTTTGTTTTTTTGCATTAAGGCGATAGAAACGTTCGCCGAAGTCCATTTGCCGAAGAAGGAGAGTTGAGAGATGGCCAAGGAGAAATTTCAGAGGACGAAGCCACATGTGAACGTAGGCACGATTGGCCATGTGGATCATGGCAAGACGACGTTGACCTCGGCGATCACGAAGGTGCAAGCGGAACGGGGGATGGCGAAGTTTCAGTCCTACGATCAGGTGGCGAAAGCGTCGATATCGCAGGGTCGTCGGAATGAGATGAAGATATTGACGATAGCGACGAGCCACGTGGAGTATGAGACGGAAAATCGTCATTATGCGCATGTGGATTGTCCGGGTCACGCGGACTACATCAAGAATATGATCACCGGAGCGGCGCAGATGGATGGAGCGATATTGGTTGTGAGCGCCGAAGACGGGCCGATGCCGCAGACGAGGGAGCATATATTGTTGGCGCGGCAGGTGAACGTGCCTGCGATGGTTGTATTTTTGAACAAAGCGGATGCGGTGGACGATAAAGACCTATTGCAGTTGGTAGAGCTGGAAGTGCGAGAGTTGCTGACGATGTACAAGTTTCCCGGAGACAAGATACCGGTGATAACGGGAAGTGCGTTGAAGGCGATGCAGTGTGGATGTGGGAAGGACGAGTGTGAGTGGTGTGGGAAGATACAGGAGTTGTTGAAAGCACTGGACGCATCGGTACCGGAGCCGATGAGGGATGTGGACAAGCCGTTTTTGTTGCCGGTGGAAGACGTGTTTTCGATATCTGGACGAGGTACGGTGGCGACAGGGAGAGTGGAGCGCGGGATAGTGAAGGTAGGGGATACGGTGGAAATAGTGGGGTTGGGAGAGACGTCGCAGACGGTGGTGACGGGCGTGGAGATGTTTAGGAAGTTGTTGGATGAGGGGCAGGCGGGAGACAATTTGGGGTGTTTGTTGAGAGGAGTCAAGCGGGATGAGATAGAGCGCGGCCAGGTGTTGGCGAAGCCTGGAAGCATCAAACCGCATACGAAGTTTCAGGCGGAAGTGTATATATTGACGAAGGAAGAAGGCGGAAGGCATACACCGTTTTTCAAGGGGTATCGGCCGCAGTTTTATTTCAGGACGACGGATGTGACCGGGAATGTGGAATTGCCTGAGGGAGTAGAGATGGTCATGCCCGGAGACAATGTGAACATGAAAGTGGAGTTGATTACGCCGATAGCGATGGAGAAAGAGTTGAGGTTCGCCATCCGAGAAGGTGGAAGAACAGTGGGTGCCGGCGTAATTACGGAAATTTACGAGTAAAGGGTGTTTTAAA
>JBFFBT010000318.1:0-5467 GCA_041560255.1 Myxococcota bacterium
GCGGTCAAGAAGACTTATCAGTTGGATCCTTGGGGTAACATACGATCTGAAAGTGGAGTGAGCGACAACCGGCATATCTTTACCGGGCAGGAGCATGATCCCAATACCGGGTTGGTGTATTTTGGAGCTCGGTATTATGATCCGGAGGTTGGGCGGTTTATGACCCAGGATACGTATCTGGGAGAGCAAAACACGCCGCCTTCGTTGCACCGGTATCTGTATGCGTACTCGAATCCTACGGTGTATGTGGATCCCACGGGGAATGCGGTTGAATATGGAATAGAAGGTGGTCAGAGTACGGAAGGAGACTATACCAGTTGGGATCGAACCGCGGAGATGGAGCAGGAGTATCGTGGAGAGTCAGGTGGTGGTGAGAGTGAAGTAAGGCATACGGTACTTGATAGCAATGAGCCGATTAAGGATGAAAATGAACCAGGAGTAATGAGAGAGAGTTGTCGAGGATCAAACAGGCGCGATCTGACGGATGACTCGGAATGTGATGGCGGTGCTGATGAAGGTTTTGATGAAAATGATACCGATGGTGATTTTGAATTGTTGTTCAAAGGAATAAGCCAGAAGAAGAGGGCGGAGCTTGAGAGAATAGGTAGAATCCGTGAAATAAAAAGAAAAGTGGAGGAATTGTCTTCCGCTTGGGAATCTTTGCCGGATTTGGTTCAAATGGAAGTATTCTATCTTGGTGCAAATCGAACTATATTGGCCAGCAGAACAGAGCTGACACTTAATATGAAGGATGGAAAGTTTTCCGGTTGGAAATATTTTCTCGGTTCTGGGTATTATGCATATTTTGATAAACAGGGTAACTTTATTGAAACAAAGGAGTTGGCTCTTATACCTGATTATACCATTGAAGAATGGATAATAGCAGCGGGAGTTAGTAAGGCTATTAAAGCTCATATGGCTTTGCGGGCAGCCACAAAGGGAATTGTCAAAGGGTTTGACGTCGCGGAATCTGCTATTATACATGAAGCCAGAACAATCATGTCTTCTGCCGAGATGGCTACAATTAGGGCGGCTCATTTTGCAGGTAAATCTGTTACTGTACGGATTGGTGGTCGAATCATACAATATGAACCTGGATTGCCGTCCTCTGGGCTGACAATGTTTGGAGAGAATGGCTTCATAATTGGTAGGGAAGCTTTTTCGACATCATCTGAGATATCAAAGACAGTTTTACATGAATTGTATAGGCTCTATATGAGTTCATCATCGAGTGGTGCGTCAGGCGCATTGGCAGCAAGTGAAACAAAAGCTGCATTTGAATTTGCTGAAAGAGCATTTGGAGCATTGTAGTCATGAAAGAATCATCGAAAATGTGGGTAAAGGCAGCGTGCGTTCTTGGCACGGACCCAAATAAAGAATTCCTGTGTCCAGAATGTCAACAGTGTAATCTCGCTGTAGAAGATGTAACCTTTGAAAAGGATCCTGAATTGTTTGAAAGATATTTGAGATGCCCAAACTGTAAAGCATGGAATGTCATGCGTCTAAGGAGACCGATCCCCGAAGTTAAGGGGCAGATATAGGTGTTGGCAGCCAATTTCATATCGTATTTGTTGACAGCCGAATTGACATCGTATGAGCTTGCCAAATTGGTGTCATAAGAAAGCAGCAAGAATTCCACGCTGGCATCGTAAAACACACTCATTTTGGTCGTATGAGACAGAAAGATTACGACATGAGTGGCTGGGTGTATTGTATAAAAGTAGGAATATTTTGCCGGATTGCAGCAGCAAGAGAGATTCAAAAATAGGATTTACCGATTTGTGATTGTGTGCGCCGAGCAAAGCTTGGTGCCTCTTGTGAGGTGAAAGTCCTCATCGAGTAAGGTCAAGCACGAAGCCTCTACCTTGCCATGTTTTTGTTCCAAGGTGGGGTAATGGATCCATACGACCGAAATGTTTTAGTGTTTATTTGTCTTTGTCGCGCCAGGATTTGACTCCATATCCTATGCCTGCGCCGCCGGCAAAGGCGATCAGGTATCCGATCAAGCTTTTGAGCAGTTCTGGGTTTGAGCCGCTGAGGTAGACAACCAGAAAAACAAAGATGGCAGCGACCATGATGGCAAAGGCCATGGAGTATCTTCGTCTTTGGGTTATGTCAGTCAGCTCACGTTCACTGTCTAGGTTGGATGAGTCGATGATTTTAGTGATGTGATCCGAAGTAATTTTTTCAAAAATAGGATGGGGAATAGGGCCCATGCGTTTCATTTGCGCCATGAGGAGCAATCTGGCTTCTTTGGGCATATCTTCTAGAAAAGGAAAATTCTCGTCTATCTCTGGAGTTTTTGCATCAAGGTCTTTTGGTTTTGCGGTGACTTCGGTTTTTGGTGATGGGTCGTTGTTGGATGAATTTTTTTTGTCATTCATTTGAGGACAATCCGTTGAGTATCATTTTATTAGCTTTTTGTTCGAAGGCACTCAGTTTGCCTGCAAGGTTGTATTCTAAAGCTTCTACGTTTGCATCCACAAATGCGGTAGTGGCCATGGCAATCAGATACTCTGCTGACTTGCGCGACAAACGGCCTTCTTTTTGAGCTTTTTTAGTGTATTTCAAGATCTTGTTAAAATGCTTTATTGCTTCAGCTGCGCTGGTAGCTTTTTGCATAGTGAAATAAAGCATAGTGGAATCAAGATGTAGTGTTCTTTTTTTGTTAGGCATTGATCCGAGTCCTTTTTGGTAACTGCTTCACCTTAGAAGTTGCCACGTGTGGTCCATGCAAGTCAAGCTCGTCTCTGATAGATTATCTGTCCAGGGGTGATAGAGCCCCTTCCACCCTTTGCTTGACAATCATGGCATCCAGGAGCTTGATAACGGCTTCCTGGTCTTCTGTTTCGAAATCTTCTAGGGCTTTGAAGCGTTCTAGCAAACGGGTGTTGTGTAGGGGGCGTTGTTCGTAAGAGTCACCGGTCAAAAGATAATCCACCGATGTGTGTAGCAGATCCGCCAACAGGAGAAGCTTCTCCAGGGGAGGTGCGTTTAATCCGCATTCGTACTTGTTCAGCTGCCCGAATCGAATACCCAGCTTGTCGGCCAACTCCTTTTGGGTCCATTTGCGTTGTTTGCGGAGCTGTTTAAGGCGTTGACCTAAGGCCCTTCTAAGCTTGTCATTTTGCATAATGGCGACGATCTCCTGTCTCATAAACACCTCCTTAGTATAACCCGTGATCTGAAAAAGGGCTTGACCTATATTCCTAAAAAGAATATATTACAATCCTTATTGAGAATAAATTTCTTTATTGACGCGGTTTGACAGCAGGGAGGTGGTAGATGGCGCGGATCCCGGAGGGAGAGGTAGAGCGGATGAAGCGGGAAGTGAGCATCCAGCGTTTGGTGGAGTCGCGGGGGGTAGTGCTCAAGCGGCACGGAGCGGACTGGATCGGGCATTGTCCGTTTCATCCGGACAAGGCTCCTTCGTTGGTGGTGTCCCCGGGGAAAAACCTGTGGCACTGCTTGGGGGCGTGTCAAACGGGCGGCTCCGTCATCGATTTTGTGATGAAGTCCGAGGGGGTGTCGTTCCGGCACGCGGTGGAGCTGCTCAGAGAAGGAGCCGAGCTGAAAGGCGCAGCGTGGGGAGGGAAGGCCTCCAAGAAGAGCACCAGCCGGAAGATGCCTGGGTTGCTTACGCCCGCGGCGGAAGACCAAGAGCTGTTGAACCAGGTGATCGAGTATTACCACCAAACCCTCAAGCAAAGCCCGGAAGCCCTCGGTTATCTCGAAAGCCGGGGTTTGAAGAGCGCGGAGATGGTGGAGCGTTTTAAATTGGGTTTTGCCAACCGGACGTTGGGGTACCGCCTTCCGATGAGAAACCGGGTGGAAGGAGCCGGGTTGAGATCCCGGTTGCAAGAGTTGGGAGTTTTACGCAAGAGCGGGCACGAGCATTTTAATGGTTCGGTGGTCATACCGATCCTCGATGAAAACGGAAAGGTGGTGGAAGCCTACGGAAGAAAGATCACCTCATTCCTACGCAAGGGCACCCCGGATCATCTGTATCTGCCGGGGCCGCACCGGGGAGTGTGGAACCTGCCAGCCCTGGAGGCAAGCCAAGAGGTAATCCTGTGTGAGTCCTTGATCGATGCCCTGACCTTTTGGTGCGCGGGTTTTAGGAACGTGACTTCGAGCTACGGGATAGAAGGGTTTACCCAAGATCATTTAAAAGTCTTTGAGCAATACGGTATCAAACGGGCATTGATCGCCTACGATCGGGACGAAGCCGGAGAGAAGGCAGCCAAGGGCGTTGCCGAAAAGTTAATCTCCAAGGGGATCGAATGTTACCGGATCCAGTTTCCGAAAGGCATGGACGCCAACGAATACGCCTTGAAAGTGCAACCCGCACAAAAAAGCCTGGACGTGGCGATCAGAAAAGCGTTGTGGCTGGGCAAGGGGAAAGCACCTGTAAGACCGTCTTTGCCCGCATGTTGCGTGGCAGACAGCCCGGAGCATGACCCTGAACCGTTGTCGAGAGCGGCTAAAAGAGAAAAGATCTGCGATCAGATAGAGCCGAGCGTGCAAGCAAGTGAGCCGTCACCTTTAGCCGCCGAACCGGAACTATCAGCCGTTGAACCAACCCCGCCGATAGAACCGGTGGAGATGTTACCGGATCCGGTTGTAGCGGCACTCGCTGTGGACGCAGAGCAGAAGAATCACGAAGTGGTGATAAGCCTGGGAGATCGGCGTTACCGGATCCGGGGGCTACAAAAAAACCTGTCCTTCGAACAGATGAGAGTGAATGTACTTGCAGCCCGTCTCGAAGATCCGTCGGTGTCCAAGGATACATCTTCGTTTCATGTAGACACTCTGGATCTGTATAGCGCCAAGCAACGAAGCGTATACGTCAAGCAGGCCGCCGAAGAGCTGGGCGTCAAAGAAGAGATCATCAAAAACGATCTGGGCAAAGTTTTATTAAAACTTGAAGAGCTGCAGGAAGAGCAGATCAAAAGCAAGCTTGCGCCCAAGTCAAAAGAAGTGACGCTTACCAAAGAAGAGCAAGCATCAGCCCTGGATTTGCTAAGAGATCCGAATCTTCTCGATCGCATCCTGACCGATTTTGAGAAGTGCGGCATAGTGGGAGAAGAGACGAACAAGCTGACCGGGTACCTGGCGGCGGTATCGAGAAAGTTGGAAGAACCCTTGGCGGTGGTGATCCAAAGCTCGTCGGCGGCGGGTAAGACGTCATTGATGGACGCGGTGCTGGCGTTCATGCCGGAAGAAGAAAGAGTGCAGTACTCTGCGATGACGGGACAGTCGCTATTCTATATGGGAGAGACGGATCTGCAACACAAGATCCTTGCGATCGTCGAAGAAGAAGGAGCCGAACGGGCAAGCTACGCCTTGAAGCTGCTGCAAAGCGAAGGCCAGCTTACGATTGCGTCCACGGGCAAGGATCCGGACACCGGGAGACTGGTCACCCACGAGTATCATGTAGAGGGACCGGTGATGATCTTTTTGACCA
>JBFFBT010000319.1:0-5426 GCA_041560255.1 Myxococcota bacterium
AAACTCGCGGGTTTATTTGCAATCAAAAATCGATTGCTTATAAACCCTGCTCAGACAAGTTCTCGAAACCTCAAGAGTCGCCGCTGCCCCGAGTGAACGGTTACAGCCGGATTTTCTTGGTAATCGAGCTTCAACTAGGACGAAATCTTTCATGTTTTTACTGAACCAGGCGGCGTTTGATGATCCAAATCGAGCTGAACAGTACGACGGGCGCGGTGGCTGTGAGCCAGGCGATATCCAACCAGAGTGCTTTGCCCATATTACCCCAAATAATTGCTCGAGAGGCGGAGGTGGCGTGGGTAAGCGGACTGAACCAAGCCGCGGATTGGGCCCAATGGGGAAGCTGCTCCAATGGAAAAAAAATGCCCGAGAATAAAAACATCGGTGTGACGATCAGCGTGAAGTAGTAGTTGAAAAAATCATAGCTCGGGCTTAGCCCGCTGACCAAGACGGCCATGCTTGAAAACCAGAAACCGCAAACCACCACCAGCAACGGCACAAAAAAGGCCGTGGGTTTGGTAATGAGTCCGAATAAGGTGATAACCAGAAGAACCGCCGTACCCGACGCCAACGCCTTGAAGGTTGCAAACAACACCTCTCCCGTGACGACTTCGGACACATCCAACGGGGTTGCAAGCATGCCCTCAAATGTATGTTGGGGCACCATTCGGGTAAAAGTCCCATATGTTCCCTCGAATGTAGAACCGTACATGGCGGCTGATACGATCAAACCTGGGGCGATGAATTCGATGTAGCTCATTCCTGCTATCTCGGTTATCAGGGATCCGAGTCCATAACCGAGAGCCAGCAAGTACAACAGCGGCTCGGAAAGGTTACCTATGAAACTCGAGATCCAATACTTTCTCCATACTCGCAAATTGCGTTTCACTACCGCGATGGAGCCCGTGAGTCTGCCAGGCGGTGCCGTGCCGGTCAGCTTCATTCTCTCAAATCCCGTCCGGTGAGGTTGAGAAATACATCTTCCAGGGATGCCTTACGAATCGTGTGATGCATGTGGTAGTCGCGTACTCGTTCGAGCAATTCATTGGGCAAGGATGTATTGGGGGGGCTGAAACAGCTTATGGTGTGATGGTGTTTTTCGATCCGTAGCTTTTGAAAGCCCGGATGGCTGCATAGCTCATCCGCCCGGGATGTATCCCTGTCTGTAAGATCGAACAGCTCGAGTACTTCACCCCCCGCATGGGTCGCAATCAGAGTTGCGGGGGTGTCTGTCGCTTTCAGAATACCATGATCAATGATGCTCAAACGATCGCATAAGAGCTCAGCCTCATCCATATAGTGCGTGGACAATATCATAGTCGTACCCTGGGAAAGCAATGTGCGAAGCGCCAGCCAAATATGATGCCGGGCTTGCGGGTCAAGCCCGGTGGTGGGTTCGTCCAAAATCAACATGCTCGGGTTGTTGATGAGTCCTCTCGCAATCAAAAGTCGTCTTCGTAATCCACCCGACAGTTGGTTAATCCTTACGGATCTTTTTTTATCGAGACTTAAAAACTGAAGCAGTTGTTCGGCTCTTTGCCGAGCCTCATTGGGTTTTATTCCGAAATATCCTGCGTATACCGCAAGATTATCGAATACGGTTAGATCCGGATCGAGATTATCCAGCTGTGGCACCACGCCCAATTGGTGGCGTATTTGTCTTTGGTTGCGCCTGACATCCAACCCGAAAACCTTGAGATGACCGCCCGAGGCAGGTGAGATGCATCGAATCATAGATAAAATTGTGGTTTTTCCGGCACCATTGGGTCCCAAAAGGCCGTAACATTCGCCGGGACGGACTTCGAGGGATACGTTTTTGACCGCTTCGAGCGAGCCGAATTTTTTGTTCAACTCATTGGCGATGACTATGGACATGGCAACCGGTACGCCGCAAAGCTTCCTGGCGAGGCAAAGTGAAGCTTCTCCCGTGGTTATAAAATGGGTCGTAAAGGATTCGAACCTTTGGCCCGCGGATTAAGAGTCCGCTGCTCTACCAACTGAGCTAACGACCCGTCCCTTTGCCGCCACCTTGTGTGCCATGTTGTACACGGGATGTCAACCTTATATCGCTGTGCTTCCCATTTCGTCAGGCAGCTCGAAGAAAAATTTTTTACAATTTTTGGATTGGATTTGAGGTTGATTTGAGGTAGTCTCACCTGCCTATGTGTTCTTTGAACACAATCACTGCTATTTCAAGTTTTTGCCATAGAAGATTGATAACCCAGGTTGGTGTGAAAGGAGATGATGCCGTGTACCGTATGCAAAAAGTAAGCAGAGCTAAATGGATTTCTTTGGCTGCGAGTTGGGTGGTTTTTTCATTTTTTGCGGCTGCAGGATGTATGCAAAAAAATGGTGATGCGAAAAGCGATGCGAAAAGCGAGTCAGCGCCCGAAGGATCCAAAGAAGCCTCGAACCAAGGTCCTTGCGCCGAGTACGCATCCAAGCTATGCCAGGTGGTGGGTGAAAACACACCTTCTTGCAAGGAGATTCAAAATACCACCGATCTCATGCCTGAAAACGCCTGCAAAGCAGGTATGTCGAATATCGACCACTCGAAGAGCAAGTATGCAGAAAAACAAAAAATTTGTAACGAGTTGGTGGATAAACTATGTGGTGAACTGGGATCCGAATCCGAATCGTGTGAGATGGTGCGTACCCAGTCCAAAAATTTTCCGCCCGATCGTTGCGAAATGCTTATGAAAAATTACGATAGGGTGCTTACGGATCTTAAAAGAAGAGAAGAAGCCAACAAACCGCTGGATGAAGAAAACCAAAAACTAATTGCCGCAGATGCCCCCGGATCCTTCGGTCCCAAAGACGCCAAAGTGAGCATTGTCGAGTTCTCTGACTTTCAGTGCCCGTACTGTGCCAAAGCCGGCAAAGTAGTCAAGCAGCTGAAGGAGAAGTATGGCAAGCAAGTACGCTTTGTGTTCAGGCATTTTCCCTTGTCGTTCCATAAGGATGCTCATCTAGCTTCCCAGGCGGCGCTGGCGGCGGGCGAGCAGGATAAGTTTTTCGAATACCACGATATACTTTTTGACAACGCGAAAAGCCTCAAACGGAAAGATTTGGAAGGATACGCCAAGAAGATCGGCTTGAATATGGGGAAATTCA
The DNA here is from genome assembly GCA_041560255.1 of Myxococcota bacterium. Taxonomy (GTDB): domain Bacteria; phylum Myxococcota; class B64-G9; order B64-G9; family B64-G9; genus JBFFBT01. The sequence goes on from JBFFBT010000319.1 coordinate 3,115, forward strand.
ACCAAGCGCTCGACAATAAAACTTTTGCCAAAGCCGTGGATGATGATATTGAGCTCGGCAAGAAAGTGTCGGTCAATGGCACCCCGACGATGTTTCTCAATGGGCAACGGGTGAAAAATCCTTCCGATTTTGATCAAATCTCGAAAGACATCGATAAGTTACTGAAATAAACCCACGCCAATTCGTGTTTGGTTCCTCATGTTGGCGTCTCCTGCCTGAACGCCTACAAGTCTTTGGATGTTTTTTGTTGGATCACATTCGACATCGGGTATTGGCTTGACGTACAGGTTGCGCTATGGTCTATGATCGCAGACAGGTAAGCTGCCTGCGCAGTCTCTTGTAACGGTTTGATTTCATACGAGGAGGAATGAAAATCCCATGAGCAGCCTTGAAACCGCAGGTGCAGGGAAATTCAATGCCAAGGATTATTTTATCGATCGCAACATCCGCCAGGGAAAAGGGCATAAGACCGCCATATATTTTCGTGATCGCAAGTACAGTTACAATGACCTCGAAAAAATGATCAACAAAACCGCCAACTCATTTCGGGATTTGGGATTGCACATCGAAGATCGGGTTTTGCTGATATTGTTGGATACCCCGGAGTTTTTTGCATGTTTTTGGGCGGCAATCGCCATCGGAGCCGTTCCGGTGCCCTGTTCCACGTTGTTGACATCCGAAGACTATCATTACTTCCTCAATGATTCACGCGCGCGGGCCTTGGTCGTCTCCGAGCCGTTGCTTGCCGCCATCCATGCAATAGAAGGAGATTTGCCGTATTTGAGAGATCTTATTGTTGTCAACGAAGGGGTTGGGCCCAAACTTCCGTTTCAGCAGAAATACCGCCGGGCGCCCAGCACCCTGAAAAGCGCGGATACCACGCGGGATGATATTGGGTTTTGGCTTTACTCATCCGGATCGACCGGTGCACCCAAGGGCACCATTCATTCACAATACGACATGGTGGTAAGCGCAGAGAACTTTGCCAAGGGTGTATTGGAGATGACCGAGGACGATATAACCCTATCGGCAGCCCGGCTGTTTTTTGCGTACGGTTTGGGCAACACAAACTACTTTCCTCTTTCGGTAGGTGCTTCTTCGGTGGTGTATCCGGATCGCCCGACTCCGGAGTTGATGTTTGATTTGCTGAGGCGGTACCGCCCGACATTGTTCTTCGGGGTGCCTACCTTGTATGCGTCCATTCTGGATTTTGCCGAAAGACAAGATCGCTCTCGATGCACCCAACCCGATCCCAACACGGAGCACGAATTCAGCTCGGTTCGATTGTGTGTATCGGCGGGCGAAGCCTTGCCCACTGATGTGTATCACCGGTTCAAAAACCGTTATGGTATCGAGATTCTTGATGGTCTAGGGTCCACCGAAATGGGGCATATCTTTTTATCAAATCGACCGGGCCGGGTTGTGCCGGGCAGCACGGGAACACCCGTTCCGGGTTACGAAGTCAAGCTGGTGGGTGAAGAAGGCGATGAGGTCAAAAAAGGTGAGGTGGGCACCTTGTTGGTCAAAGGTGAGAGTGCGGCCCAATTCTATTGGCGCAAGAGAGAGAAAACCAAGAAAACCATGCTGGGTGAATGGATCAATACGGGTGATAAGTTTTTCCAGGATGAAAATGGATTCTTTTGGTGCGCGGGCCGGGGTGATGACATGCTCAAGGTTGGAGGAATTTGGGTTTCTCCGGTCGAAGTGGAGCGTTGCCTGCTCGAAAACCCAGCGGTTTTGGAGTGCGCGGTGGTAGCGCATCCCGATAAGGATGGATTGATCAAGCCCAAGGCCTTTGTGGTGTTGCGCTCAGAGCACCAAGCCTCCGACAAGTTGGCCGACGAGCTCAAGGCTTGGGTGAAAGGAAAGCTTGCCAAATATAAATATCCCCGCTGGATCGAGTTTGTCGACGAATTACCGAAAAGCTCCACCGGAAAGATACAGCGATTCAAGTTGCGCACACTTTCCTGAGGTGGTTTTGGTAGCAGTTTAAGCTGATCGGACTAAAATCCGCGGCAAATGCGCCTAGTCTGATTTTTATCTCTATAGCATTGTTTTAGGTCTTCCCGTATTTTATACGGCAAATAGGTTTTTCCTTAAAAGGCGAATAAAAGTAAAATTTTTATAATAAAAATATACAATAATTAAAATTTTTTCAAAAATATCGATTTGAAAGATAGGATATGTATTCCATTGATTGACTTTTTTAAATTAATGGTTTTTTATTTGTTAAAAAACACATATGTAGTTCCTAAAATAATGTAGAATAAAAGATTATGCGAATTGTATTTTTCCAATAGGAAGTATTGTCT
>JBFFBT010000320.1:0-5410 GCA_041560255.1 Myxococcota bacterium
CATATTGTATGAACAAATGGGGGATAGATATCGTTCCATATCGCATTTCGAGCAGGCTGCTCAACTCGAACCCAGCTATGCAATCATGTTTCATCTGGCAAAATCCTATGAAAAAATGGGATTCTTTCGAAAAGCCATCAAAGCCTGGGAAAAATGTGTTTTATCTTGCGAAAAGCCGAAAGACGCCGAAATCATACGCCATCACCTGGAGAAATTATTGGATTAACCATTCCACCTACCAGTCACCATTCAGGAGAGGGACATGGCACAACGGATCGGTCAATTGCTTTTGGATCTGGGTATCATCACAGACGATCAACTGCAAACCATCTTGGGACGTCAACGCCGATTCGGCGGAAGATTGGCTACCAACTGCCTCGCTATGGGTTATGCCGATGAAACGATTCTAGCCAGATTGCTCAGCCATCTGCAGGGTGTTCCATTCGTGGTTTTGTCTCAATCCGCCCTGCCGATCCGATTGCTGGATGAAATCCCTCTGAATGTCGCCAGAAATTTACGAGCCCTGCCGATTCATCGCTCGGGATCGGAGTTGTTTGTGGCCATGGCCGATCCCTGCAATATTTCCATCCTGGATGAGTTACGTTTTATCACCGGCGCCACCATTATCGAGCATGGCGCCTTGGATGGAGTACTGAAAGACACCATCGAGGAAGCATACCGAAGCAAAGACACCCCAAGCACCCAACACTGGCTTGGCAATGCGTGCACGCCCGGCTCATCCATCGGCGCCGACGGACATATCGAGATTGTGGTGGGAAGAGATCTGCCCTACTACGAAAGCCGACCTGCAGCGGCGGATATCACCCAGATCGATCCCAACCATCCCGACTCTTGGACCCATCAACTGGTCTGCCTGGCAGAAGACATTCCCGAATCAACTCCGAAAAAAGAGCCAAATATCATGGTCGTCGAAGACGATCCCGAGCTGCGACGCATGCTTATGAGCTTCTTCGAGAAAATCGGCATGCAAGTACAAACGGCCGCAGACGGCATCGAGGCCATCCGCAGCCTCAAGGCCAAACTTCCCGATGCGTTGGTATTGGACGCCATGTTGCCCGGCATTCATGGTTTCGATATCTGCTATCGCATAAAACACTCCGAAGCCACCCGGCATGTACCCGTGGTGATGATAAGCGCGGTTTACCGTGGTTGGAGATATGCCGACGATGTACGGCGTCTTTATGGTGCAGATCACTTCCTCGAAAAACCCTTGAGGCTGGATGAGCTCAAACACGTGCTGGAGAAACTTCTACATCAAGACACCTCTCATCCATCCGCCGATGTCATGTGTAGACAGGCCAACGCCGCACTGCATGCAGCCGCAACCGCCTTTCGCAAGGGAGATTTGTTCAGCTCTGCCAAACACATGGAAAAGGCCATCCAAGCCTCACCGTTTTCGGCCACACTGCACCATCGCCTGGGTTTGCTCTACGATCAGCTGGATGAGCCATACCGCGCCATTGCTGAAATATCCCGGGCTGTCGAGCTCGAACCCAATTACGAGAGGCTGTTGGCGCTGGCCGGATTGTATGAGAAAACCGGATTTACGTTCAAGGCTTTCGAATCTTGGGAACGTTGCCTACGATCAGCCCAAGATCCAAAGGAAGCCGAGAAAATCCGAAACCACATGGATCAGCTGCTATCCGAAGGTCTTACCATCCATTTTCCGGATTAACTTCGATTCTTGTACACCTACCCAAAAATAAGAACAAGTCTTGCAGTCGGCCCCATTTCAAGGTATGTGGCATATATATCGACCGGCAATCGAAAATATTTTCGATATGCCCATAAGCATGCCGGCTGCCATGCGACGGCGAAAACCGAAGTTTGAGTAAGAAGGTTGAGTAAAATGATGCGAGCCATTGACAAACCTATAATCGATGTGCAAAACCTACCCGATCATCGCGACATTCCCATCGATAAAGTTGGCGTGAAGGACATTCTCTATCCCATTGGGGTTCTGGATCGCACCGGAGGAAGTCAACGCACGGTGGCCAGAGTCAACATGTATGTCAACCTGCCTCGCAGATTCAAGGGAACACATATGAGCCGTTTCGTCGAGCTGTTGACAGAATACAGCCACGACATGACCACCACCAACATGCCCCGGATACTCAAAGAAATGAGAAAGCGGCTTGACGCACGCCAAGCCTACCTGGAAGTGACTTTTCCATATTTCTTGGTAAAAAAAGCCCCGGTTTCAAAATGCGAAGGGCTTTTGGCCTACCAATGCAGCATACGCGGCTGGGGATCGGACGACGTGACTTTGGAAATCGAGGTGCAAGTACCCATTACGGCCCTTTGTCCCTGCTCCAAGGCCATCAGCAACCAAGGTGCCCACAACCAGCGGGGTTTGGTCACGGTACGCTATCGACAGGTTCACTTCGTTTGGATCGAAGAAATCATCGAGTTGGTGGAAACCTCTTCCTCCTGCGATATCTACAGTGTTTTGAAACGAGAGGACGAGAAGTATGTCACTGAAAAAGCCTATGCAAATCCAATGTTTGTCGAAGATGTGGCCCGCACGGTGGCCGAAAAGCTCGATGCCCATGACGGCATCTTGTGGTATTCTGTAGAGGTGGAAAATCAGGAGTCCATCCATGCTCACAATGCCTATGCTTATCTCGAAAGAACCAAATCCTCGGAATAATCCGACATGACCAGCCCGTACTCAGATCCGAAATCATCCTATACCGGCTTGGTGCGCCCGGCCCATATTCTCAACGTGAGCATGATTCTTGCGATGTTTGTAACATCTCTCCTGGTGTATGAACAACTACCCGAAAGAATCCCGATTCACTTCGACTCCGCCGGGGTTGCAAACGGATGGACGAAAAAAAGCCTACTGACCTGGTTGTTGTTTTCTTTTTCGGGCCTCGGCATGACACTTATTTTTTACGGATCTTCATGGCTGGTCAAATATGCCAGAAAATCACCTAGACTCCTGAACATTCCCATGAAACAACAATTTCTCAAGCTGCCTACACAGGCCCAAGAGCCCATCTGGAACATCATGCGTGCGATGACCATATGGCTGGCCGTGCCCACCAACGCTTTGTTTCTTTATATCATCATCGCTACTTCGTCGGTTGCAGATCAAGATAGTCCCGTTCTTCCGAGCTGGCCGGTGTTCGTGTTCGTGACACTGGAGATTGGCATGACTCTAGCCTGGCTCATCAAGCTCTACCGATCGATACGAAACGCCGTCCATGGCCGGATTGAGATTGATCCGGCGCAATCATGACAGGTAGAAAAAGAGGTTATCTCATGTGTGAATCTCACGCCTATTGGTTGTCAGAACAAAATGGATTTGACGAGCTCATTCTGGAAGATGTCGTATCCGTACGGCCACAGCAGGACACCATTCTACTTACCAATATATTGGGGGATCAAAAAGAAATCGATGCGGAGATCGATCACATCGATCTCCTGAAACACCGGATCGTTTTTCGCAGGAGATCCCAGAGCGAACGGTTACCAAGTTTAAATATTTGATCGCGGAACCAAAAGGCAGGTAGATGCACTTGCGCTAGGGACGATAGCAAACGTCTCCCCATCCACCATATTTGTCCTGGGCCACCATCTGCCAATTCGAAGCGTTATCAGTAGACAGCAAATGATCTCCAAAATTGCCGTAGGCCGACCAGCGTCCTTGCCCATCGGTGGCGATCCCGATGAGTCCGTGGTTCAGGGCCTGAAAATCCACCGGCAAGGTGGTTGGATTCCAGGTTGCACCACTATCGATCGAGGTGTAGGCAATCGGCATGGTAACACCAGGCTGGCTGATGCCGTCCCATCCCACCATAACCCAAGCGTTTTGCCCATAGGCCAGCCCTCGAAATGTAAGATAATCGGTGTTTCCATGGACCGTTCCCTGAGTCCAGGTATCACCATTGTCCTGCGAAATATAGGGTTGCACGGCTGTACCCACCACCGCCCATTTGCCTGAATCATCGCAGTCAACATCCCATAAAGGCGCCGGGATCTCGAATGACTTATCTGTCCATTCCAATAGATTATCGCTTACTATAATCATCCCGGATTCTCCCGTTACGACCCAGCGACCATTTCCGTAGGCTATCGCCAGAGGGATCTGACTCATTGCGACCGGATTGGGACTCCAATTGGCGCCCCCATCATCGGAGTAAAGCATTTGCCACAGGTTTTCACCCACGGCCATCCATTCGCCGTTACCATAGGCAACATCATGGAGCTTGTCGGTTACTCCCGAGTCGGCCGGCGACCAATCCACCCCATTGGTGCTTCGAAGGATGACTCCGTTGTCGCCCACCGCGATGCAAAGGCCTGCGTCGTTGCAATGAATACCGTTGAGAGACTGGGTGGTTCCGGTCGCGTCCGACACGGCCACGTTGGGGTATCCCCACTCTGAACCGTCTTTGGAAAAGACCACCGTCCCATCCGCAGCGGCCACCAGAAAATGCGGATCGGTGATTGGAGGATTGTTGTTATTTTCGAAATCGAACATGTCGTACTCTTTGGCCGAGTACTCCACTCCGTTGATGGTGACTGAACCGCCAACCGAGGTCGGAGGTCCGTCAAAGTCTTCTTCTTGGTCGTCCCAGGGTATCTTGAAGGTGATATCAAAGACAATGGTATCCCCGTCATCGGTCATAATGGTCCCTCGCATCGTAAGCGTGGTGACGTCTCCTTCCGGAGTGTTTGTAAAGTATAGCGTGCCACTCAGCTTTGAACCGGTTTTATCGTCGATGTAGTCCTGATATGTCATCTCCGCCGTCCCGGCTTGCTCGTCAACTACAAAGTCGATATCCGGAATCTGATCTTTTTCTCCCGAAATCAGCATCTTTGCTGGATTGAAAACCGCATCGACCAACGCTTGGGCCTCGGATGGCAAATCTTTTTTCCCATTTCCGTCTCCCCCGCACTGAACCGTACCCAAGCCAAAAAGCAGAATCCCGACCAATGTATGCACTTTTCTCATTACCCTACCTCCCGAACGAATAGATAACCGTATACTGAGTGTAACAAATCGGCAAGGCATGATAAATCCTTTTCGACCCTGGGGCATGATTATGTTGTATTGACTTGTTATCTTACTCAATTGCAATTTTGAGTGAGTATACCATCATAAGAGATAACGTATAGCGGTTTTCGGGTATCGAGCACCAGCGAGCATGCCCGAAAGCCGCAATACGTTGGAATTGATTTTTTTCAGGACTATATTTCATTTTTCTATTTCCATATAACTTGTAACTCACTGGACGAAAAATCGCGTCAGCGATTTTGAGTTCCAGTGTAATGAATGTTGGAAACCTAAGTCATCAATCAAACTTTGGCCCATTTTACCTCTTTTCCCTTCATCTAGCAGCCTGGCATCCCATATTCATCGACAAACCGAAAAGCCTGGTCG
>JBFFBT010000321.1:0-5355 GCA_041560255.1 Myxococcota bacterium
CCGACACCCGGCCCATGGTTGGGTAGTCTTGATCGAAGCTTTCTTTCACCGCACTCGGTGGATTTTCCCGGCGCCAGACCGCATCGGTAAACGCGAGGTAGCCTCCGGGACGCAGCAGACCGTGGCAGATGTTGAGGGCATTTTGGATTCCGATGTTGTAGAGAGCGCCTTCTGACCAAATAAGATCGAAACTTTCGGGAGTCAGGTTTGGATCGGCCATATCACCGACCATTGCCCGGATGCGTCCCGTAAGGCCGCGTTCGGCAACAGCCGCCCGCAAGCGCTCGATGCCGGGTGGGTGACTGTCTATGGCGACGATGTTACCGTGGGTGAGCTCTGCCAAATGCAAGGTTTGTCCTCCCGAGCCACATCCCAGGTCCAAGATGGTTGCGGATGCGGGTAGATCGCGGCACATTGACAAAGCCCGGGCCGCGCCGGCCCGATTTCCGGGGCCCTGACGGGGAAGCGGTTCGTAAACTTCAAAAAAAATTTCGGTCCAACGTGATGCCGGCTCGTTCATGACGTTATGGCTCCTTTTGGCAAAATAACCATCGATCCGGGCAAAAATCCAGTTTCGGGATTGACTTCTATTGCGGGTCTTGCCGGCAGCCGTAGAAATGTCCCTCCAGGGTCAGTTTGAGGCCTTCGAGCTTGGACTCGATCTTTACGGTATCGGCTCCAAGCTCTTTGGCCCGGTTGCGCAACGCCCGCGTTGCGGTTTCTTGCGCGGAGTCGAGGTCCTTTTCGGAAGAAACCTGTATGATTTTCCGGCTCATACCCAAAATCCGGCAGCTCTCCAGCTTTTTCTTGTGTTGAAGGATCCTCGTGTCGATATCGATTGGTTGGTTGTTTTTTGATTTGATCGCAGTGGGCTTCGGTGGGGCTAGATCGGATATGGGACCGATAAACAGCTCGGTGACCAGCACGGATACGGTGTTACTCGATCTTTTTGAAAGCACTGCGCCGATACCGACGTGGGAGGCCTGGGTCGATAAAATCGCTTGCCGGTGTCCGGGGCTTTCCATCAAGCCGTGGTGGATCTCCACATCCGAGACGCCTGAACCGATGTTTTCGGCCAAAAATCCAAATTGCAGGCCGGCTTTTTGGGCTCGATCCAGAGGTGTTCCGGACGAATCCGAATGGTGGCCGATTTTACCGCTCAACTCCATGTCCCGGCTGTGTAAGCGGGCGATTTCGGCGGCTTCGGGATGCCATGACAATGGTGTCAGGTGGTGTCTTTTTCTATCTTGGTTGATCAGCTTGAAGATGTTTTTCTCGATTTCTTGGGGTGTGGACGAGGGGCGCTTCTTTCGAGGTGGCAGTTTCATCGAGAAAGTCTGTCTGGGTTCCTGTTCGCACCAGATCGGGAAATTGGCGGCGACCACCGGACAATCATTGGTATAACCGAGAATTTCGATCCGGTATCGACCGGCTTTTAGGCCGCAGTGAAAGCGAAAAGAGAATTGAGATCCGGTGGTAGGATGGACTTCGATACTATGAACCCGCCCGGTCGGCTCGGTGACATATACCCTGGGCTGCCCATAGGGTGGCAGCAGTTTTGCGCGAACGGCGACCGAAGCATTCTTATCCAAGCGGCGGGGGATCGGAGAGGTTTCTACCAAACGGGGTTGACATAGGATCACCCCGAGTCGAGTTTCATCCGGATTGATTCGCGATCCAAATCCGATTTGGTCACATCCCTGGATGGTCAATACATTTTCCAACATACCGTCCAGAGCTTCGTTGTGTTGATCTAACTCACCGGATATGCGGAATATACGCTGAAAAAAATCGTTTTCTACGATGCCCTGCCTGGCCAGGGCAAAATACACAAGCTCGACCGGTCGATGTTTGATGGTATCGGCCGCTTCGGCGATCACGTCCGCTGCAAAAGACAGTCTGGAGTCGTAAGCAGGTGCTTTTTGTTTGTGTTTTTGCGCCAACAGCTCTACCCGCCGGTACATGTTTTTTTGATAGTTGCTTCGGGGTGGATGCCGATCCTTGGGATTGTTGTAATGGGTCGGAGGGTTCAAGAGTTGTGGAACATCGATACGGGTGACTTCGGGTTCGGGATGAGTTTGGCTGATTTTCGAGTGGAATCCTGAAGGGTGGATTGATTTTTGCGGGCTTTGGCACGCATACATCAGCGTTGTGATCGAGACCGCCATCACGCATGCTTGAATCGACGCTGGGTCCAACCGGAATGAAAATCTTCGCATCATGAAAATATGTTACGTAACTTTTGGTATAAAGCAACTCATTCTGATAACCTAAGGACAAATGGGTGCGGACGCACAAGCGTTTACCCCGAGGCGGCAGCAACACATTCGTTTTCTGCGGAACTCGCGGTTTTACAAGCAATCAAACTCGGATTGCTTGTAAAACCTGCTCAGACAAGTCCTCGAAATCTCATGTATCGCTGCCGCCTCGGGGTAAACGCTTGTGCGGACATGTTCCAAAATGGCAGAAGAACAGCAATGAGGTGTGACCATGAACATACAGTTTATCGGAGGTGTAGGGACGGTTACCGGATCGAAATATCTGGTAACGCAAGGTAAAACGAAAGTATTGGTGGATTGTGGGTTGTTTCAAGGCCTCAAGGTGCTCAGGCAGCGCAATTGGAAATCGCTGCCTTTCGAGGTCGGCGAGCTGGATGCGGTCGTGCTTACCCATGCGCATTTGGATCACTCGGGGTATCTGCCGGTGCTTTTCAACAACGGGTTCCAAGGCAATATTTACTGCACGCCTCCCACTCGGGATCTTTGCGAGATTTTGCTTCCCGACAGTGGACATCTCCAGGAAGAAGATGCACGCTACGCCAACAAAAAGGGATTTTCCAAGCATAGTCCTGCATTACCACTGTATACCGAGGCGCAGGCCAGAGAAGTCTTTCCGTATTTCCAAACCGTGATGTTTGGTGAGGAGTTGGAGATAGGGGAGCTTCGATGCGTTTTTCAGCCCATCGGCCACATCCTTGGGGCTTCGAGTGTGATTGTGAGCAACCATAAAAGCAGCCTTTTGTTTTCCGGCGACATTGGAAGACCGACCGATTTCCTCATGCGTACCCGCACAAACCCCGATAGTCCGGACTGGATAGTCATGGAATCCACCTATGGCGACAGGAACCACTCGGACGTCGATCCGATCTCGGCGCTTGGTCAAGTGGTCCAACGCACCATAGACAGGGCCGGAGTGTTGTTGATTCCTGCTTTTGCGGTCGGCAGAACCCAATCCATGCTGTATTGTCTCAATCAAATATTCGAGCGCGGCATTGCACCCAGGGTTCCGGTGTATGTCAACAGCCCCATGGCGACCGATGTCACCAAACTGTACCAGAAGTATCATCGCTACCATGCTTTGACCGAGGAAGAATGTCAGACGGTTTGCAGCTTGGCCCGATTTGTGCGGTCCGAGCAAGACTCCAAAAAGCTCAACGAGTTGTCGGGACCCGCCGTTGTGATCTCGGCAAGCGGTATGCTGACCGGAGGGCGGGTGTTGCATCACCTGAAAGCTTTTGCTCCCAGGCCGGAAAACACCATCATGTTGACGGGCTACCAAGCTCCGGGCACCCGTGGATCCGTGCTGGCCTCGGGCGCTCGGCACATCAAGGTACATGGAGAGTATGTACAGGTCAAAGCAGAGGTGGTGCAAATCGACTTTCTCTCTGCACATGCCGATCAACAAGAGCTGCTCGCGTGGCTTGCAAAAACGACCAAATCTCCTCGAGGGGTTATCGTCGTGCATGGTGAATCCACGGCCTCGGATGCTCTGCGGTACAAGATCAAGGAAAAATCCCGGTTGGAGGCGTTCGTGCCGGATTACCTGGAGAGTGTGAAGATTGGTTGACGGCGGTAGGGATTTCAACCCAGCAGCACGAGCACGTCGCCGGTCGCCACACCGTCTCCGACTTTGACAAAAATTTCTTTTATTTTTCCTGCGGCGGGGCTTTTTATGGGGTTTTCCATTTTCATGGCTTCCATGATCAACAGGACTTGATCGGGTTGCACCGTATCGCCTGCCTTGACTTTAATCTCTAAAATCAATCCCGGAATGGGTGCTTCGATTGCATGACCATCACCCGCGACGGCTGCTTTTGGCGCCGCCGGCCGAGAGCTCATGATCTTGGCGGGCTGAGAGGAGATTGCGGGTTTGGGAGGCGGCTTGGCGCTTGGTTGATCGGATTGTTTTTCGTATGTCATTTCATACGGTTTTCCGTCTACTTCCACCACCGCGCTCGATTCTCGAAGATCTCGGATTGTGATGGTATGCGTTTGCCCGCCAAGTTTGATTGTATATGTCGCCATATCTTTGCCTCGCTTGGTTTGCTAGCGTTTCACGCGCTCATAGGTGTTTTGCCGGGATTCCATCAATATCACGCGGCCCTGTTTGGCCCAAGGGCCGGGGTCGGTTGAAATGCCTTCTTTTGTCAAGACGATTTGGGGGTTGATACGATGTGACTCCAGCTCGATCGCCAGTGCGACGGCGGCTGCGATGGTTGGTGGAAGCGCCTGGTTTTGGGTAGCGGCTTCGGGTGGTTTGGGTTGGTTTGTGGGTTTGGGTGGGTCTTTTGGATCGGAAGGATTGTTGGATTTGAGATTGGTCGCCAGTTTTCCGAAAAAGATCATTCCGATCATCAATGCAATCAAAACGATGAATACACCGAAAAATCGTATGAACAACGTACCCAGGGCGTAGCCCCAAAAAGAGTCACGGGGACCGCCGACGATGATCAACGTTCCGTTCTGCTCGCCGTCCAAGTCGAAGTTTCCCCCGTCTTTGATCCGAAATACCAAGTCGACATATATTTGTTGCTTGGTGAAGCTGCGGGAGGCTACCGCCCTCCAGGCCGGCGTGCGTTTTGGGTTGTGCAGCCAAAACTCGGTGGCAGTGGTGAAAAATTCGGATCCGACCACCAGCTCGACTTCCTGACCTGGATTGAGCTTTTCGATTTTGATTTCGAAAAGAGCCGAGCGGAAGTCTTTCTCATCCACCGCCGAGTTCTTGTGCGTGTCGAAATCGATTCCCTTGATGCTCGTGATTTCACCTTCCATCGACTCGAAGGATATCAATACGCTGTTGTTCTTACCCCTGGGGATCAATTTGGCGATGTGTTTTTTCTCGTTTTTTGAAAACTCCGGCTTGGGTTTCTCCAAATCTTCCAGCTTCCAAAAGGATCCGCAACCCTGAATGATCGGTATGATAAAAACCAGACCGAGGGTGACGCAGAAGATCCGGATCGAAAGATGGATTGGCAAATGGAATTTCATGGCTGCTCCTATTGAAACATGGAGATGAACATGCCGGCTGCAGCCGCCGAGCCGATGACTCCTGCCAGGTTGGGGCCCATGGCGTGCA
>JBFFBT010000322.1:0-5306 GCA_041560255.1 Myxococcota bacterium
CCCCGGCGTCAAGTGACAGAAGCATCGATGGAAGTCGAAAGAGTCACCGCTACCCCCCGGTGAACGCTTTCGTCGAATTGAATTTTGACCAGCGTGATAGAATACCGAGCCGTAAAGTTTTGGGTTTTCAGCCCATCAATATCGTGACATCCTTGACAAGCGCAGAAAGGAATCTAGGATACACCTATGGAGGCGATGCCGGTGACCGGAGAAGCTCAAGGATTTTCCGTGCAGATAGCGATATATATGTTTGCGGCCATGGCCGTGGTGGCCGCAATCCTCATACTTTCCCATATCTTGGGACAACGCCGCAACGCCCGCGCGACCAGCGAGCCCTATGAGTCGGGTATGCTCACTACCGGCTCGGCCCGCATGCACACGCTGGCAAACTATTTTCCTGTGGCCATGTTTTTCGTGGTTTTCGATCTGGAAGTGGTTTTTCTCATCGCCTGGGCGCTCGTGGCCAAGCAATTGGGTTGGCGGGGATACATCGGCATGGCGATCTTCGTAGGCCTGCTCCTTTTGGTATTGATGTACTTGGTACGCCAAGGAGCACTCGAATGGGATACCCGACAAGAAACCCGGCGGAGAAAACAACCATGAAACCTCCCTTCCGACCACCCGATCCATCTCAAAGAAACCATGCCGATATTTCCAACCATGGGATCATCCTGACCAGCTTGGAACGTATGCTCGCCTGGGCCAGGAAAAACTCGATCTGGCCTTACGGCTTCGGTCTATCCTGCTGTTTTGTGGAGCTGGCCGCCAGCCTGACTTCCAAATACGATTTGGCCCGCTTCGGCTCCGAGGTTATCCGCGGGTCTCCCAGGCAGGCAGATTTGATGGTGGTGGCCGGAACCGTCTTTATCAAGATGGCGCCCATCATCCGTCACCTGTACGATCAAATGATGGAGCCCCGTTGGGTGATTTCCATGGGTTCTTGCGCCAATTCGGGCGGGATGTTCGATATCTACAGCGTGGTGCAGGGAGTGGACAAATTTTTACCGGTGGATGTCTATGTACCCGGTTGTCCTCCCAGACCCGAAGCCTTTATTGAGGGAGTTCTCATGCTACGCCGGGCGATTGGATGCGAAAGACGCCCCCTGAGCTGGCTGGTCGGCGATCAGGCAACCCATCGGCCTGAGCTTCCTTCTGGTAAAGAGCAAAAAAGGCGACAGAGGATGCAAATCGAAGATCTACCGAACTCCGACAAATTCACGCCGTCGGATTGAGCACAAACCCAATCGAGGTGGATGGTTTTTCATGAACGAGAGCAACGACTTCGCCGAACAAATCACCGAGCACATGTCCACTCTGAAACTCGAGGCCCAAACCACCCTCGACGACATACCGACGTATTGGATACATCCGCACAGCGTCACCGATGTGCTTGGGATCGCCAAACGAAAGATCAAAAGCCCATATGTCATGCTTTACGATCTTACGGCCGTAGACGAGCGGGAGCGAACCCATAGAGCCGGTCAACCTCAAAGTGATTTCACTCTGGTGTATCACCTCTATTCGTTCGAGCAAAACCGATTTGTACGCATCAAAACACCGTTACTGGGGGAAAACCCCAGCGCACCCAGCATCACCGGCTTATGGGCTTGTGCCGATTGGTATGAACGAGAAGTCTTCGACATGTTTGGAATACATTTTTCCGGACATCCCGATCTACGCCGCATTCTCATGCCTCCTACCTGGACGGGTCATCCACTTCGCAAGGAGTATCCAGCCCGAGCAACAGAGAAGGCCCCCTTTGAGCTCAACGACGAGCAGCAAAGCTACGAGCAGGAGGCGTTACGCCTGCGACCCGAACAATACGAACTCAAGCCGTCTCGAGACGGCTTCGACACCATGTTTCTCAATCTGGGCCCGCAACATCCGGGCACCCACGGCGTGCTCCGAGCAATCGTTCAACTGGAAGGCGAAGAGATCGTGGATACGGCCCTCGACATCGGATACCATCATCGCGGCGCCGAAAAAATGGCCGAACGTCAAACCTGGCACACCTATATCCCTTATACCGACAGGATCGATTACTTGGGCGGCGTCATGAACAACTTTCCCTATTGCCTCGCGGTGGAGACCCTCGCAGGCATTCAGGTGCCGCCCCGCGCACAAATCATACGAGTCATGTTGGCCGAATTGTATCGGATCGCCAGCCATCTGGTCTGGTACGGCACATTTGCCCAAGATGTAGGGGCTTTATCGCCGGTATTTTACATGTTCAGCGATCGTGAGAAGATATTCACCATAACCGAAGCGATCTGCGGCGGCAGAATGCACCCCAGCTGGTTCAGGATTGGAGGTGTGGCGGATGATCTTCCCGAGGGATGGAAACCGTTGGTCGAAGAGTTTCTCGATACTTTTCCCAAAAAGATTGATGAGTACGATCGATTGGTGATGCGCAATCGTATTTTCAAAGCGCGCACCCAAGGCATCGGAAGCTATACCAAAGATCAAGCCATCGAATGGGGCGTTACCGGTCCGGGCCTCAGAGCGTGCGGTCTGGAGTGGGATTTTCGAAAAAAGATGCCGTATTCGGGTTATGATCAGCTCGAATTCGACATTCCCATCGCCCAAAAAGGAGACTGTTACGACCGGGCGCTGGTTCGGGTGGAGGAAATGCGCCAAAGCTTGAAAATCATCCGCCAATGCATCAACCATATGCCCGAGGGACCCATCAAGGCCGACCATCCACTGACCACCCCACCTCGAAAAGCCCAAACCATGCGGGATATTGAAACCCTCATCAATCATTTTCTGAGCGTCAGTTGGGGGCCGGTCATCCCTGCGGGCGAAGCCTTGGTATGCATCGAGGCCACCAAGGGCAACAACGGGTATTACCTGATAAGCGACGGCGACACCCATGCTTACCGCGCCCGCATCCGGACCCCGTCGTTCCCGCATTTGCAGGCGGTTCCCGCCATGTCACGCGGCCATCTGCTGCCGGATTTGCTGGCTATTCTCGGCAGCATCGATTTCGTGTTGGCGGATGTAGATCGATAGGAGGATTCGACATGCTGGATCAAAATGAAATCAACGCCGTTTTGACAATCATTTCGAAGCATCACGACAAACAGTCCGCCAGCGTCGAAGCCATGAACCTGGTGCAGAAACAATACGGCTGGGTGAGCGACGAGCACCTCGAACATCTGTCCGAGCTTTTGGAGCTTACGCCGGTGGAGCTCGACAGCTTGGCGACGTTTTACAATTACATTTACCGCCGTCCGGTCGGCCGACACGTCATATCGATATGCGACAGCATCAGCTGCTGGATCATGGGATATGATAAAATACGCCGATATTTGGAAACCCGTTTGGGTATCCAACCGGGTCAAACCACCCGGGACGGCCGCTTTACTCTGTTGCCGGAGCCCTGCTTGGGAGCTTGTGATCAAGCCCCTGCCATGCTTATAGACGGCCGGCTCATCGGTAATTTGACCGAAGAGAAAATCGATCAGATCTTGGCACGCTGCACCTGAGACTAACGCTGGAAGAAAGACCGAGGAACCATGGCCACGGATCGCCCGCTTACCAGGCACTTTATTAACCGCACCGACCCCATGAGCTTGAAAGAATATATCCAAAACGGGGGATACACCGCCTTGAGAAAAGCGCTTGAGGAAATGACCCCCAAGGAGGTAGTCGCGCTGGTGGCCGATTCGAAATTACGCGGCCGCGGCGGCGCGGGATTTTCCACCGGAGCGAAGTGGGGATTCGTACCCCCGCTGGACAAAGCGCCGGCTCCACGTTATCTGGTCGCCAACGCGGACGAAATGGAACCGGGAGCGTTCAAGGATCGTTTCCTGATCGAAGGATGCCCACATCAGCTTTTAGAGGGCATGCTACTCGCCGCGTATGCCTGCGAGCTTACCGAAGCCTACATATTTCTGCGTTGGGCATACAAGCGCGCGGCTCGACTGCTCGATCGAGCCATCCAAGAGGTGTACCAGGCCGGATTTTTAGGTAAGAATATCATGAACACCGGATTCAGTCTCGAGCTCAGCCTGCATCAAAGCGCCGGGCGCTATATTTGCGGTGAAGAATCGGCTTTGCTCAATGCCCTGGAAGGCAAACGCCCGGTGCCGCGCAACAAACCTCCTTTTCCTCCCGTCATGGGCCTTTGGGGCAGACCGACCATCGTTCAAAACGTAGAAACCTTATGTAATATACCGGGTATTGTCGAACGGGGAGCGGATTGGTACAAATCTCTAGCCAAAGGCTCCGACTCGGGAACCAAGATTTACGGCGTAAGCGGCCGGGTCAACCGCCCCGGAGCCTGGGAACTGCCCATGGGCGTAAGCGCGCGAGAAATACTCATGGAGCACGCGGGCGGCCTGCAACCGGGTTACGAGCTGAAGGGATTTTTGCCGGGGGGAGCTTCCACCAGATTTCTTACGCTCGCGCATCTCGATACAAAAATGGATTTCGAGTCGGTCCAACAAGCCGGCAGCCGGCTCGGCACCGGCACTTTGATCATTGTCGACAATCAATCCTGTCCGGTGGGTGCGGTGGAGAACCTGATTCACTTTTTTGCTCAGGAATCATGTGGTTACTGCACACCCTGCCGGGACGGACTTCCTTGGGTTGAAAAAACCCTGCATGCTTTGGAACAAGGCACAGGCATTGCGTCCGATCTGGAAACCCTTTCTATGCATTGCAAACATCTCTCTCCAGGTCATACTTTTTGCGCATTCGCTCCGGGCGCGATCGAACCTTTGGTAAGCGCGCTGCAAGTTTTCCGCGCGGATTTCGAGCAACACATTGTCGATCGAAAGTGTCCCTGGAGGTAAACTACCTTGGCAACCATCTTCGTAGACGACCGACCCTATCAAGTACAAGCAGGACAAAATCTCTTGCAGGCATGTCTCGCGGTCGGTTTGGAGATACCCTATTTCTGCTGGCATCCGGCCATGGGATCGGTGGGCGCGTGCAGACAATGCGCCATCAAGCTGTACAAAAACCCGGCGGACACCCGAGGGAAAATTGTCTTTGCCTGCATGACATCCGTAGAAGACCAATTACGCATCTCCATTGCGGATCCCGAAGCCCGCGCCTTCCGCCGGGCCGTGGCAGATTGGCTCATGACAAACCACCCTCATGATTGCCCGGTTTGTGATGAAGGCGGCGAGTGTCACTTGCAGGATATGATTGTCATGAGCACCCATACCTACCGCTCCTATCGTTTTTCGAAACGTACTTTTCGAAACCAACAGTTGGGATCTTTTTTACATCACGAGATGAACCGATGCATCCAGTGTTTTCGATGTGTGCGGTTTTACCGCGATCTGGCCGGAGGC
>JBFFBT010000323.1:0-5236 GCA_041560255.1 Myxococcota bacterium
AAAAAAACATTGCATGAGATCGTCTGGGACATGCAATCCGGCATGCCCATGAATCGTCTTTTGCAGGGTGAGGTCGGAAGCGGCAAGACCGTACTTGCCATACTCGCCTGCATTGTCGCCGCCGAATCGGGCGCTCAGAGTGCAATCCTGGCTCCGACCGAAATACTTGCCAAGCAACATTACGACTCGATTTTAGAAGTTATTAAAAACAAACCGGATTGTTTTCGGGCCGCTCTTTTGACATCATCGGTTTCCGCCAGCCGACGCAGAGAAATCCTTGAGCAGGTGGATTTGGGCGATGTGGACGTTTTGGTGGGTACGCATGCAATCTTGGAAGAGCAAATCATATTTCGAAACCTGGGACTATGTATCATTGACGAACAACACCGATTTGGCGTGAACCAAAGAGCACGACTGCGAACTAAAGGCAAGCATCCCCACGTGTTGGTGATGACGGCGACTCCCATTCCGCGGAGCATGGCGATGGCCTTGTATGGTGACTTGGAGTTGTCCATTTTGGATGAGCTTCCCCCGGGTAGGCAGCCGGTCGAGACTATGGTGATTGAGAAGCATGCCTCGATTGCATACGATATTGTACGCCGGGAAGTAGAAAAAGGAAACCAAGCCTATCTCGTCTATCCTTTGATTCGCGGATCGGAAAAAATGGAGCTTCTCGATGCGGATGGGATGTTTCACCAACTTCAAACCGGGGATTTGGCCGGTTTACGATTGGGATTGCTGCATGGACAAATGACATCCGATGAGAAAGAACGGATCATGGATGAATTCTCTCAAGGAAAATTGGACGTATTGGTATGTACCACGATTATAGAAGTAGGCATCAATATACCCAAGGCCACCATCATGGTGGTGGAACATGCGGAGAGATTTGGGCTGAGCCAATTGCATCAGTTGCGCGGTCGGGTTGGTAGAGGTCTGCATCCGGGCACATGCTGTTTGGTCGCTCATAAAGTTACGGGCCAAAATGCAGTCAATCGTTTGGAAATCATGCGGGCATCGAACAATGGATTTTTCATTGCGGAGCGTGATTTGGAAATACGTGGGCCGGGCGAGTTTTTGGGGGTGCGTCAGTCCGGATTGCCGGTTTTTATGTATGCCGATATTAAGAGACATGCTGATCTCTTGTCTCTGGCAAGAAAAGAAGCCTATACAATAGTCGATGATGATCCCGGGTTGATGAAACCCAAACATGCTGGGTTGAAAAATGCGGTAGCCGTGTTTTTGAAGCAACGATACGCATTGAACGAGGCCAGCTAGTGTCCGGCGCACAACGTTGGTTTTGCTGATGAGATTATTTTTACATGAACTTCAGTTGGTTATATAAGATCGTAGCTTGTTTGATTTGACAAACGGTTGTTTTTAGCTTGGAAGCTTGCCTGTGAGGAGATGACATGACTCGTTATACCATGCCGGGTCGCCTGTCGATGTTGCATGATGTGAAAAGAAAACTGCGCCGTAGCAAATTGAATACGGTTTGTGAAGAGGCGAAGTGTCCAAACATTGCTGAGTGTTTTGGATGCAAAACGGCGACTTTCTTAATCATGGGTGAGGTATGTACCCGCGCTTGCCGTTTCTGTGCGATTCGCAAAGGGAAGCCCGAGCCTCTCGATCCGCAAGAACCTGAAAGATTGGCCGAGGCTGTGGATGTCTTGGGTATTCGTCATGCGGTCATCACATCGGTCACACGAGATGATCTCGAAGACGGAGGCGCTGTGTGTTTTGCCGCCTGCATACGAGAAATCAATAAGCGCAACCCACAGGTTCGTACCGAAGTATTGATTCCGGATTTCCAGGGTGATGCAAATGCAGTCGGAGTTGTATTGGATGCCGGACCAAGTGTGATGAATCACAACATTGAGACCGTCCCGAGACTTTATCGAGATGTACGTCCAAAAGCGGATTTTATGCGTTCGTTGAATTTGATAGCCCAGGCGGCCTCTCGAAAAAGCTCATCCATGGTCGTCAAGTCCGGCATGATGGTTGGACTTGGGGAGAATGAGCCCGAGGTTTATGCGGTACTGAAATCATTACAACAAAGTGGATGTGATATCGTCACAATAGGCCAATACCTAAGACCTACCAAAGAGAATTGGGCGGTGCACCGAGACGTGTCGGACCAAGAGTTTGCAAGATACCAGCAAATAGGCCATGAGCTGGGAATGATGGTGATTGCAGGACCCTTGGTTCGAAGCTCGTACAAAGCCCTCGACTCATTTGATGAAGTAAGGAGGCAATATGCCGGGAGCATCCAAAACCATTGAGATTCATACGAGTCTTTCAGAGTTCTTCGATCTTATTGTCGATTTTGAATCCTACCCGAGGTTTTTAGGTGGTTTGGGGCTTACAAGTGTGGCAATCGAAAGCCGAGGCAAGGATGAAGTGGTTGTCAGGCAAGATGTAAAAAAGATTGGTAAAACAATAAGTTATACATTGAAATACAGGTTGGAAAAGCCTCGATTGGTATCATGGAGCCTGGTACGAGGGGATTTGATGTCCAAAAATGAAGGTTCCTGGAGCCTGGAAGAGGTCGAGCCTGGAAAAATCAAAGCTACATACACAATTGATGTGCGTTTTGGATTATTGGTTCCCAAAACTATTGTCAATATGCTAATCTCGACGGAGTTGCCAAGCTTGCTGGAAGCATTCAAACACCGAGCCGAGCATTGAAAGGTAAAAATTCCACGATTTGTAATCTAACTTTGCAATTGTTTCTTATTTGTTGACAAGCATTGACTTTTTTTGTCGGTTTTCGACTTTGGTCGCTTCGCGTGTCTCTAGCATTTCTTGGAAAATGATATATATTTCAACTTGGTAAAAATTTGTAGTTTTTTCTCGATTTGGTATGATTATTGCTTAGTTGTAGTAGAGAAGGTGAGCGATACCATGTTGGATGCATTTATTATTGAAGAGCTGAAAAAGCGTGAACGCCTGAGACATCGACAGGATAAACGGCCGACTTTGGAGATTCCTCTCGACAGTGACGAATCTCCATGCAATAGCAGAAATGATCATTCGAGAAACCAAAAGGATCGAGAGTCCGGTCGGGTCATCATCATCGATTATGGAGTATAATCCGGCGAAAATCTTGGGTAAAAAACGCACTTCATTGGAATCGGGCGTATGCAACTTCATCGCGATTTGGCGAGGACGTTCCTCATACCGACGGGGTTGGGGAAGGGCAGACTTTTTCTTGGTATTCTCTACAATATGAGGTATGAATAAGAATATAATATGGATACTTTGATGCGAAAAAAGCCAAGGTGGGCCGGCATGCATTTCAAAGTTGACAGCCGAATAAGATTTTGATTTATTGCCCCATTTGAAAAGTATTTTCCAGATCGAGAAGATTGAGAGGGAGACAGACAATATGACCGAAATTGTAGAAGTGCGGGCAATGGAAATCATCGATTCGAGAGGAAATCCTACGGTTGAAGTAGAGTTGGATTTGGCCTGTGGAGCTCATGGCAGGTTTTGTGTTCCTTCCGGAGCCAGCACAGGCAAGCATGAAGCCTTGGAGCTGAGGGATGGGGATGTTACCAGATACTTGGGAAAGGGAGTCAGTAAGGCTGTAGATAATGTCAACACCAAAATAGGTCCCGAGATCATTGGATTTGATGCTGTTGATCAAATCGGATTGGATACACTTCTGTGTAAGTTGGATGGAACAAAAAATAAGATGAACTTGGGAGCCAACGCAATCCTTGGGGTTTCCATGGCGGCGGCCCGAGCGGCAAGTATGGCGCGTGAGTTGCCCTTGTTTCGGTATATCGGCGGTCTGGATGCATGCCTCCTGCCGGTTCCTCTGATGAACATTCTCAATGGGGGACGCCACGCCGAAAACAATATTGATTTGCAGGAGTTTATGATTGTTCCGGTTGGAGGCAAGACGTTTCAAGAGAGCTTGCGTCAGGGTGTCGAGGTATTTCACCATTTGAAGAGAGTATTGGGAGAAAAGAATCTTTCATCGGGCGTTGGAGATGAAGGTGGGCTTGCTCCCAGCTTGGATTCAAACGAAGAAGCGCTCAAAGTCATCATGGAGGCCATTACCCAGGCTGGATTGAAACCCGGCGAGGATATCCTGTTGGCGATCGACGCCGCCGCCAGTGAGTTTTATGACGGTCAGAGTAAAAAGTATGTCATGCAAGGTGAAGGCCAAGCCTTTTCCGCGGATGAGCTCGTAAAATATTGGTCTGATTTGGTAGATCGATATCCGATCGTATCCATTGAAGACGGCATGGCGGAGGATGACTGGCAGGGATGGAGCTCGATGACCGAGAAACTGGGCAAACAGATTCAGATTGTTGGAGATGATCTGTTTGTAACCAATACTGAACGGGTATCAGAAGGCATACGGCTGGGCGCCGCCAATTCTGTCTTGATTAAAGTCAACCAAATCGGTACACTTACCGAGACGCTGGCGTGCATACGTATGGCGCATAAAGCGGGGATGACGACCATTATTTCGCATCGAAGTGGTGAGACCGAGGACACGACCATCGCGGATCTGGCAGTAGCATGTGGATCGGGTCAAATCAAGACAGGTTCGGCATCCAGATCGGAACGGATTGCAAAGTACAATCAACTCTTACGTATAGAAAATTGGCTTGGAAACACAGGTGTTTATCCAGGTGCGGCAGCGTTTGGACGATGAAATGCCGTTGATGCATGGATAATCCCGACTTCGAAACTATGAGAAATGCGAGGCTCGTGTGATCAGCCCCAATGAAAATATCGCCGAGCAGATTGAGAACAGGCTTGCTACCTATTTGGGAAAACACAACGCGAAAACCGCGGTGAAGACATTTTCTATGCGAGTGCTCAAACGGGGACCTGAAACCTTGACTCTGGGCGATGTCGAAACCCTGCTCGAGGCGCTAAAACCCATGCTGAGAACTTTGGTTGGGGGCAAGTCGGCAGAGCTTTTGGTTGCCGAGATTCAGCGGGATCTGGGTTGATAGCAGATAGATCCTGATATCATTGACCACAAATCACCGGCGGAATATCTTTCATGGTCATCAAGCCCGGGGGGCTTTCAATGGCTCTTTGGGCTGCGTTTACAATCATTGCGGCCGTAGCCACATCGCCATGGGTACCACCCTGAATCACGACTTCGAGATTGGGTTCCCCGCAGATAACGACCATGTCATATGATTTCGGCGCCCCCAAATAGGCTTGAAACTCGAGGTTGATTACCTCTTGGCCGTTCTTTTTGGCT
>JBFFBT010000324.1:0-5221 GCA_041560255.1 Myxococcota bacterium
TTGATTGAGCCGGGATTTAACTTTTTGTGGCTTTTGGAAACAATGTCATTCTGGCATGCTTTAAGCCAGAATCTATAATTTTAACAATGGATCCTGGATCGAATCTATCCAGGATGACGGCATTTTATGCAACTGGCGAGTTTATTTCATCGTATCCTCAAAGATTTTTTCAATTTGCTCCCGATCCACATCCATGACAAAAGGTATGTCGGTTACATCTGTACAATGTCTTGTCAAAGAAGCTAGATCGTCGCGTGAGATATGTCCCAAAGAAAATTTTCGTACCCCAGCCATAATTTGTCTCAAACCCTGGGCTAATCTCTCATAGTACGTGTATAGCCCGATTGCTCCCGGAGGTAATTTGTCAAACTCACTGTCTCCCAGCTCTTTTCTAAGCTCACTGGCGGTTACAAATATTTCATCTTTGCTCGATCCAAAGCGTTCGACATAGACCGGTAATTTATTTTCATCGATCGCTCTTCCAATGGTTTTTCCAACCATCACTGCAGCAATAGGAGATCTGGCCATCCCAACAAGTCTTACAAAAGGAGCGCCCAATGCCAAACCCTTGAAAATCTGATCCTCAAATGTAAATCCGCCAGCAACCGCTATCGCCGGAACATATTGGTTTTGATCGTAAAGCCGTTTTACGTATTGATAACATAATGAGTGAAGCTCGACCGGCGGTACTCCCCACTCATTCATCATGCGCCACGGGCTCATGCCGGTACCACCTCCCGCTCCATCTACCGTCAAAAGGTCGATGCCATATTTAGATGCATAAACAACAGCTTGCGCTAAAGCATATGGTCGATAGGCTCCGGTCTTCAGAAAAATATATTTTGCACCCGCTTTCCTGAGCTCTTCGACTCTTTTTGCAAATCCTTCCTCTGTCACCATACCGACTCTCGAATGTCTTTCGAACTCTTTGAATGCACCTTTTTCAAACGCTCGAATAACCCGATCATCAGTGGGATTGGGTAATACCACATACCCTCTATCAAATAGCATTTGAGCTTTTTTTAAATCCCGTATTTTAACTTCTCCGCCTATGTTCTTTGCTCCCTGCCCCCATTTCATTTCTACAACCTGGACACCGAGCTCCTGAATAGCGTATTCGTGAACTCCCAAGCGGGTGTCTTCTACATTGGATTGAACAATGACGGCACCGTAACCATCTCGCTGATGATCCATAAAAAGTTTCACTCTGCGTTTCAGATCCACCGTATCGACTACTCTTCCATTATGAATCGACGTGTTCGAATCCATACCGGCAACATTTTCGCCAATCGTAAGACCTGTTCCCGCCAAGGCGGAGCCCACTGCCAGACCCTCCCAATTGTTTTTGGCGATATTGGTCGAACCAATTCCCGGAATGATCCACGGGTAACGAAATTTGAGACCAGAATCTCTCCCAAACCTCACCTCCAAGTTCACGGCCGGAAAGATGGCTTTATCACTATCAGCTTCGATACCCTGAGCACCAACAACTCCTCCCATGATATTGAGATGAGAATAATCCAAGGGATAATCTTTTTCCGCAGCCGTCGTGATAACACCAAAAGGCTGGGGATAAATGACTTCATGGCCACGGTATGCCGATTTTCCAATCTCACACATACCGATACATCCATCCACACATGTTACACACATCCCCGAACCCGGATGTATAGAACCTTCAGTACGGTTTTTGGTCAGCGTCGCCGCCGAAGTATTCACTCTCGAAAGAGTCATGTTCCAATCCTCCTCAATGAATTATCAACTTTTTTCGATTTCACAAGCCACACAAGGGTCCATGTAACACATCATGTCATCGAAACCGTTCTTCTGCGTACAGGGTGGGCTCAGGTTTTCGCAGCCTCCACAGATTGCTTTTGCGGAATCGTTGAAACTGCAACGAAGTTGGCATGCTGGACACACATACATGCATCCGCCACAGGTACGGCACAGATCTGATTTGGCATCAAAAGGCGTGCCTATGTTGCGATCCTCACCCCTGCCACGAAAGCCAATAGCCTTGGCCATCATTTGCTCCTCACACATACGAACACATAATCCGCAAAGGATACAATCCTCGTACTCCTGTTTGAAGCGCTGTTCGCGTATTGCATATTTTGAAGCCAAATCTTGAATGGTTTTTGATTGCGGACATGAGCCCAGCAATAACTCCAACACTATACGACGAGCCTGTATTACCCGGTTTGAAGCGGTTCGGACAATCATTCCATTTTGGGCTGGAAAAGTACAAGAAGACACCAATTTTGATTCAGCATCCTTGCCGATCTCGACAACACAAAGACGACAAGCACCATAAGGTGATAAACCATCTAGGTGACAAAGTGTCGGTATTTCAAACCCGACGTTTCGAGCGGCTTCGAGTAACGTAGTACCCTCTTCCACAACCACTTCCAGTCCGTTTATCTGCAGCTTGATCATTTGATTCCTCCAACGGAACAATCGCAATTGAGTTGCAGGTCTTTTGTCTGTGTAAACTCAAGATCGCACCGCAAACATCGGCAAGATTCTCGAATGGCCTCTTCGGTCGATATGCTTTTTTCGACCTCAAGAAAGTTATTTTTACGCTCCTCGACAGGAATTCTCACCGGAGTAAATCGTTTCTTTTCCTCATATTCTAAAGATTCCTTGGCGACCGGTTCGACAAAAACAGTGGGTAACCTGACATTTTCTGGTTGATCCAATCTGAGACCTCTTGCATACCGATCGATCATCGAAGCGGCCCGTTTACCTGCGGCAATGGCGTCTACAATGGTATTGGGTCCTGTCGCCAGATCGCCACCTGCGAACACACCCGGCCTTGATGTTTGACAGGTCTTCGCATTGATGGAAACCGTCTTGTTTTTATCGATATCGATACCCATTGTAGATAATATGCTGGTATCCGGATCTTCTCCTATAGCAACGATTAACGTATCGATTGAAACAATCCATTGGGTGTCATTCAAAGGAATCGGTATTTTACGCCCGGTTGTATCGAAAGCTCCCAACTCGTTGCGAACACATTCTATCGATGCCAGTCGTCCTTCGCTTGCATTGATGAGGGTGGGCGTTACCAATGTTTCAATCTTCACACCCTCTTCCAACGCCGCTTCGATCTCCTCATCATAAGCCGGCATTTGATCTCTGTCTCTTCGATACAATATGGTGACACTCTTGACCTTGGGGAGACGTATCGCCACCCTGGCGGCATCCACGGCAGAATTCCCACCACCGATCACAGCGACATCTCCATGAGCCAGTATTTTTTCATGCAGATTGAACGCCTTGAGAAATTCCATACCCGAGACAACGCCAAGGGTATTCTCATTAGGAATTCCCATTTTCTTACTCTTGTGCGATCCCATGGATAAAAAGATCGCTGTATATCCATCTGAAAACAGCGTATCGATACTCACATCCCGACCCAATGCTGTATTGAATCTGAAATTGACCCTGTCATCGAACAACGCATCAATTTCTTTTTTCAACACATCCCGGGGCATTCGATACGCTGGAATACCTGCCACCAACATTCCTCCGGGTTGATTCTCGCGCTCAATGACATCCACCGGATATCCGAGTATCGATAAATAGTACGCTGCCGTGAGACCTGCGGGACCCGCTCCTATGATTGCCACTTTTTCTTCATATTTTCCCTTTGCGGTAAAGGGCTTGACTTTTATATCGGCTGGTACAATTGAGTCAATGACAATTCGCTTTAAGGAGCGAATGGCAATTGGTTCCGCACCGCTCAGACCCGCACGGCAGCGTTGCTCACAAGGATGGTTGCACACTCTTGCGCAAACCGAAGGAAATGGATTTGTCTCTCTCAATACCCGATAGGCTTGCAGAAATTCACCTCTTTGAATATGAGCGATGTAACGCCATGCCTCCGTACCCAAGGGGCATGCATCTTGACATGGTGCTCCGACCAGATCTTTACAAACTCCTGCAGAACAACGTTTTTCTACTATGTGCTCAAGGTATTCTGCTTTAAAATACTTCAAAGTCGACAGCACCGGATTCGACGCGGTGTTGCCCAGTCCACACATGGTGGTATCTTTGACTGCCACCGCAAGTTGATACAACAGATCGAGTTGTTGAAGAGTTCCTCTCCCACTCGTGATGTCATCCAAAATCTCGTACATCCGCTGAGTGCCCTTGCGACAAGTAAAACATTTTCCACAAGACTCAGATTTCAAAAACTTCATGAAATACTTGGCGACATCGACCATACATGTATTTTCATCCATGACGATCATGCCGCCGGAACCCATGATTGCACCGGCATCCTTGAGACTGTCGTAGTCAATGGATAAATCAAACATACTTGCCGGTATGCATCCTCCTGATGGTCCCCCAGTCTGAATAGCTTTTATTTTCGAACCACCGATCGAACCTCCGCCAATCTCATAAACCACGTCGCTTATTTTCATGCCAAGTGGAACTTCCACCAAACCTGTATTGGCAATCTTGCCGACCAGAGAAAAAATTTTTGTCCCGGTATTTCCCGGAACACCGATTTTTGAATATTCCTCTGCACCCCGACCAATTATCAATGCAATATTTGCTAAAGTCTCTACATTATTGATGCAGGTTGGTTTTCCCAGCAAACCTCTATCAATCGGATATGGAGGGCGTTGATGCGGCTCTCCTACATAACCTTCAATGGATCGAATCAGGGCGGTTTCCTCTCCACAGACAAATGCACCCGCGCCTCGTACGATTGAAATATCGAAATCTAATCCGGAGTCCAAAATGTTTTGACCCAACAATCCGATTTGCCGACATTGTCTTATTGCCACCAGGGCATGCTTGATGGCCAAGGGATATTCAGATCTGACATATATGAAACCTTGCTTGGCACCGATTGCGATGGAAGCTATCAGCATTCCCTCGATTATGGAGTGTGGGTTTCCCTCCAAAAGGCTCCTATCCATGTAGGCGCCCGGATCTCCCTCATCTGCATTGCATATGATATATTTTTCTTTCGAACCGCCACCCGCCCTTCGTGCTAAAGCCCATTTCTTACCGGTAGGAAAACCGGCGCCTCCTCTACCCCTCAGTCCAGACGCGGATATCTCTCGAATGATCCATTCGGGATCGGAGCGAAACAATGCTTTATCAAAGGCCGCATATCCTCCCTGTTTTAAATAGTCTGCAATCTTGATGGGATCGATATTTTGATTTCCACCCAATATGAGCCGGGTTTGTTTTTTAAAAA
>JBFFBT010000325.1:0-5200 GCA_041560255.1 Myxococcota bacterium
GGTGACGATCATGAGTCAAAACGCCCGTTCTTTCGCCCTGAGTCGGGCCGACGGGAGTTATGCGTACAAAGTAAGGGCGTGGAATCCATCTGGTTATGGACCGGAGACTGCAGTCAAGACGGTCGATGTGTTGCGCATGCCCGGGGTGCCGAAAGGACTGAAAGCGCAAGGGGTTGTACCCATCGGGTGGTATTTCGAGTTGAGCTGGGAATCCGGTGATGGGGGTCAGGCGGCCGGGTATGAAGTCGAAAGGAAAGAGCTTGACGGGGTGTGGAAGCTGAAATACACGGGGTCGGCGCGATCCTATGGTGAAAAGGAGTATGTGACCGGGAGCTATGCGTACCGGGTAAGGGCCTACAATGCATCGGGCAAGAGCGCCTATACGGCAGAGCAGGGCGTAAAGGTTTCCTCCACGTTTCCGGAAGTCATCGCAGACGCCCAGGTGGAGCATCTACCGGTGCCGACCCCGGGCAGCGTTCCGGTGGGAGAGCCCGGGGGGCAGGCGGGTACGGACGGTGGGGATGCGACGTACAGCATACCGATTGTGGCGCCGCCCGGCAGGAGAGGTATGCAGCCGCATATCGCGATTGCATACAGCAGTCGAGGCGGCAATGGTGTTGCGGGAGTCGGCTGGGGGATATCGGGGGTGTCCAGGGTGAGTCGCTGCCCGCAGACCGTGGCCCAGGACGGAGTGGTCCGGGGCGTCAATTTTGATGCAAAAGATCGGTTTTGTTTGGACGGGCAGAGGTTGATTTTGGAAAGCGGCGTCTATGGGGCGGACGGGTCCAAGTATCGTACCGAGATAGACAATTTTTCGAGGATTACGTTTTTCAAGCCCGAGTTGAACATTATAGATTACGGATATTTCAAAGTGGAGCACAAGTCGGGCCGGGTGGATTATTACGGACACGTGGATGGGTATACGCACGCTGTCCACGCGGTCGGAGTGGGTAATCAAGACGCCTGGTCTTGGGGGATACGCAGGAGCGAAGATCCCCAGGGAAACTCCATCATCTACAATTATACGTACCTGGGCCTCGCGGAGCACGTAATCAAGGAGATACTCTATACGGGAAGCGACGCCGTCCCAGGCGATCGAAAGATCGTATTTGAATACAGCACTACGGACCGCCCGGACGCCAACACGACGTTCAGGGCGGGCAGGGCCGTCCACTCGAGGCGTGTGTTGGTGTCCGTGACCTCGCGCTATGACGACGAGGTCGTCAGAAGGTACCAGCTTGGATACAAACAAAGCGCGGCGACCCGGCGCATGTTGCTCGAGCGGGTCACCGAGTGTGCGTCGGAGACCTGTACGAGCCAAAACTCGTTGCCCGAGACCCGGTTTACCTACCAGGAGGCGGCTCCGAGCTATGAGACCCGGGATCTTTTCGCGGAGCTTACGGGCGCGCCGGCCGCCGCGGGGGAAGAGACCCGGCACAAGATGTACCAAATACAGGATATTGACGGAGATGGAGTCAAGGATTTGTATTTCGTCGAGCTGCCGCTCAAATATACGATCAGTGGTGTAAAACGATATTCGGGCAACCCGGTCAAAAGAGAGTTGGGGTTGTCGTCGGACGGGTTTGCACAAAGGCATTTGCTTTGCAGCAGTGATTGTACCAACGGGTTCATACAGGGTTTTCGCAACGCGAACCACGGGTGGTATTTGGAAGAAGACGGCTCGGATTTCAACCAGGACGGCAAGTCGGATCTGGTAGGGATGAACACCGCCGGGAAATTGACGATAGCCAGTTGGAAAGACGGGGGATTTCAGATCAAGCCAAGCAACCTCGGCTTGACGAATCTGTCAATCTCCAACTGGGCCGATTATAACGGCAACGGCAAGCTGGATTTGTTGGTCCGAGATCGAACCGACGGAAAACACAAGATATATCTACGTTGCTCCGAACCGGGGACCCCGGTATTGTCAAACGGCTGCAGTTGCAGCAGCACGTATTCTGTAGGCGATGACCTCGTGTTTTGCCAGACGCCGATAGAAGTCGTCGAGCCGGAAGGCGCATACACGATGTCGAGTTTCATGGATCTGGACGGCAACGGGATTGAAGACATTTTTGTGGATTGGGATGGCCTGCGCCAAGATCAAGCCGCCGCCAATCCACCGATGGTCATTTTCATGCAGATCAACAACAACCGGCTCGAGTACGTCACGAAAAAGCTGAGCGATATCGGAGGACCCAGTATCTCCGCCAAGGCGCAAAACCTCATTTTGTCGGAGCCGAGCATGGGATTTCATGACATCAACGCGGACGGGTTGATGGATTATTATGTATTACCAGAGGGAGTTTATATCAACCAGGGCGGTTCGTTTACGTATCGCAGCTTCGAGCAGGAGATTAATGTACGATCGTATTTGCTTCAACAGGCCATGATCATGGATTATGACACGGACGGGGTCGCCGAAATCCTCGTGCCCGCCGAGGTAGTCAACGACTGGAGATATTTTGTAAACCGCAACTTGGGCGGAATTTTGCTGGACGAGCCCTACGATTGTTCGTCGAGCGATCCGGTCCAATACCGGTTTGGTTACAGTCAAAAATGCGAGGGTTACCCCGATAGAACCATATACAGGTGGAACGCCCTGAAATTGACGTACAAGGGGGGCGATACCGTCACAATCGAAACCATACCGACATCCATGCAAGTCCCGCTTGGCGTACACAGGATGCAAAGAGATTTTCATGGCGACGGGATTTCGGAGCAGGCATACAATCTAGATTATGGATACGGCTATGGTCCGATCAATAACCCCATCATCGTAGGCGAATACAGCGATGTGACGACCAAGAGGGGGCCCAAGATCGCTCTCAATACCGCGAAGGCCCCGGATCTCATGATCCAGGCAAGGAAAGAAAAAATAGGGATTGAAGCGACGTGGGAGCATCATCCCCTATCGAGTCAAGGCGCTTTGGATTGCCGATTGGATGACGGCGGGTCGTTGTATGTCGCGCACCATGAAGGCAGCCCCGAAGATCCGAGAGACTCCGACCATTTTATGTTTACGTCTTCGATGTACGTGGTGTCGAGGTTTGAGCAAACCAACGGGGTAGGGAGCAAGAACGGGTTGTGTTATCGCTACGAGGATGCGGTCTTCAACCGTAAAGGACGCGGCTTTCAAGGATTTACCAAGATCACCTCCATCGAGGACATCCCGGACGCGGTACGTCAGGAAAGCTCAAACAAAGAAAAAAACAAACGGGTTGTCACGAAATTTCATACCGATTTTCCATGGGCGGGATTGATCAAAGAGGTGCGTACCGAGTTGGTGACCGATACAGGCGCCCAAAATCCGTTGAGCCTGAAAAGAGTATCCCGGCAGAAATCTTGTCAAGGCTCCCCGGGCAACGGCACCCATCGTTGTTTCGTCTATGTTTCAGAGGAGACGGATATCGTCTATGATCTTGAATCTCGTGATGAGCTTACCAAAACCACGACGACAACCCTATACAACGCCGGCAACGATTTGAAGTATGGCAACCCCACCTTGATAACCCGGACGATCCGAGACAACAGCTTGGAGCAAACCACCAAAATCGGTTATACGTATGCCGCCCCCGACGAAACCAAATGGTGGATCGACAAGTTGGACAAAGAGACCACGACTTTTTCCGCGATAGCGTACTCGGAAGGTATTTCCATCGTCCCGGGCGACATTACCGGCGTGGATTTGAACGACGAGAAGAAAATCGAGATCCAGCACGTCTGGCACCCTGAAGGCAGATTGTTGAAATCAACCAGAAATAGTGATCTTATAGGCGCTGCATGGACCCAGACTGATTATGACCAATATGATGAATATGGCAATCCTCTATCCGTGCGGGTCACTGCGTCCGGGTTGGAGCGGGAAAGAAAAACCGAGTTTACCTATACCCAAGACGGTTATTTTTTGCAGGAGACCCAAAAGAACAACAACGGCGTGAACCATGTCTACAAAACCCTCATCGACCCGAAACATGGTCAGGTCACGTCCAAGATTGATGCGAACGAACAAAAATACGAATACGAGTACGACAGTTACGGAAACCTGGTCAAAGAGAACCCCCCGGCGGCCCCGGCGGTGCATCATAGGATGTTTTGGCTCAGCCAACCGCCGTATGTGTACACAAGAGTTTCCGTACAGGACGGGAGTCCCGAAAAAACCGACTACATCGATCAGGCCGGGCGGGCGATCAAGACGACCGCGACCGGATTTGACGGAATTTCCAAGATAGTCATGGTGACTCGGTATGACGAGAGAGGTTGGGTAATCCAAGAAAGCCATCCCGGCTTGAATCCGAACGGAAGTTATTTTACCGTGTACAAAGAGGTCGATGCGTTGGGTCGGGCAGGCGTGAGAGAGGTGGATCGGCCCGGTTACACGCCCGGCAAGTTTATCACCCGCTACGATTACCAGGGAGCTACGACGGATATTACCCTGCAGGACAAGCTGCATGCGAGCCGCACCTACAACGCGCTGGGCAATCTCGTCGGGACCGTGGACACCATGGGCAACGCGACAGGTTATCTGTATGATGCGCTGGGTAATCCGATCGTGATACAAGACAGCGCGGGGAACCAAATCCAGGCATATTACAACAGTTTTGGACACAAACAGAAAATGGACGATCCGGATCGGGGATTGTGGGCGTTTCAATACAATGGTTTGGGAGAGCTGTTGTGGCAACAAGACGCCAACCGGGACGAAATAGAAAACAGTTACGACGATCTGGGACGCGCGATATTGAGACGGGTAAAGAAATACGGCCAAGCCGATTTTGTGGTCGACGCCGTCTGGGATTATGACGGGACCTATAAAGACACCCTGTCACGGGAGGAAGACGGAAAGGGGTTTGAACGTCATATAGAGTACGACACACATATACGACCCATCAAGACGACCACGTTGATCGACGATTTGACTCTCGTGCATGAACAGACCTATGATGGGCACTATGGGAGAATAAAAGGGATCATGTATCCGACCGGTGAAGTAATCGCCATGAGGTACAACCGGCACGGTTATCTTCTAAGAGAAGACGATCCCACGAGGCCGGGTCAGGCCGGATCGGTGTATCGTGATGTTATCGAAATGAATGCGATGGGTCAGGTAGAAAAAGAAATGTTTGGAAATGGTCTGTATGCCAGATACCGGTATAAACCGACGACCGGCGAGCTGGAAGAAACCTGTGTATCCCAAGATGAC
>JBFFBT010000326.1:0-5166 GCA_041560255.1 Myxococcota bacterium
GCGGAAGCAAACAAAGACCCATGCCTCACGATAAACCTTCCCTGTAAAGATCGCTCAAATCCCACAAGTCAACCTATCGAATGTATTGGATGAAAAAAAACTATCCATTTTGAAAACCCATTTTGAACCAAAGTGATATACAATGACAAAATCCAAGAAGAATAAACCGGAGAGGTCTTGTATCAATGGGTAAAGAAATACAAAAAAGGAAAAATCATGAACCTCCAAAAGTGACTGAAGAATGGGGTTGGAAGTATCATCACATGGGAATTCCAACAAACGAAAAAATGCCCAATGAAAGGTATCTTTCTCACCTTATGATGTACGTATGCGGATTTGATACGAGCCCATATGGCATTGAATGGATGAGATTTAAAAAAGATTGTCCAATCTCCAAACTCGTACAGACCGTACCCCATCTCGCTTTCGAGGTTGAAGATCTCGAAAATGCCATCATCGGCAGAGATCTCATTGGAGAACCGAGCATTCCATCTCATGGAGTCAAGGTGGCCATGATAAAGCACAACGGTGCTCCGATTGAATTAATGGAGTTTGAAAAAGACAAGAGATGAAGACATATGCCGCCTTGAGCTTCCATCCTCATGCCAATACCTACCCGAGTACTTGATGCGATATCAAGTCTGCACCGGGACACGCAGCCCATCGATCAGGCACTCGCCAAGCTGCAACACTCCATGTCCGCCCTGCACGTAAAAAAGCACGATCTTGACAAAACCCAAGCAATCGATTTTCGCGAGCTCCTCGAGCTGCTTTTCATCCACGGGCTCCTTGCTGATCAGATCGTAACAACCATCCCGATCCCGCACCAACAGATACAACGACAAAAAAACATGCTCGGTCGGAGACACGTCGGCGTACACCCCGTACGTTTCATCCGGGTGAAAATCTCCTGTATCCAGGGGCTTGAGCACATTTTTGCGCCCCGTGGCCACAGCGTAGTTTCTCCCGTAATCCCGCCGGTGCTTGACGTACTCGATCACGTTGTTCCACCCGCCCGGCTCGATTTCCCTCTCCGCCGAGGTGTCTCTACCAAAGTTGACCAACCAGTTGCCCCCAAACCGGCACAATCCCACAGGGCTTCTCTCGCTTTTTACCACCCCGTCCACCACGAGCGGCTCCATCCCTTGGGAAACTGCAAACTCCAACACCCGGCTTTCGACCCCTTGCAGTTCCTTGGAGTTGCTCAGCCACTCCTTGCAAAGATGCCGGTCCTTCTCGTATTTGACACTGTCTCGCAACCCGCCTCGATCATCTCCCAGCAAATAAAAACCCAGCTCCTCTCCGTCCTCCAGATCCAGCAGGCCGGTCGTAAACCGAAGGCTCAACCGGGCCTTCATCGAACGGGCCACGATCACGTTTTCATACAACCAAGATTGGGTCTTACATATGACGACCGGACGGCCGGTCTCCATCTTTCGGCTGAAGAACTCATCTATGCCATATTCGCTCTCGGGCAGGTTTTCAGGCTCTTCGAGCCTGATCCGCTCCAAGTACTTGTCCCCACCGGGCTCCGCCAACGAATTCAAATCTTTAAACGGCTTTTCCGGCTGATAGACCCGAAAGGCCGGCCGGACATCGGGGTTTTCGTACATCAACGCCCGTTTACCCTTCAGGTAGGGCGTCTTTTTTTTATACCACGGCATACAATGGCCAAGCTGATCGAAAATATGCACCATGTCGATCTTGGTGATTACCTCGTAACCCGTATCCGAGCGCTCGTTGACGACCTCGATCCCCGTGCCGGTATCCAGATTCCAAAATTTTCCGAGTACCCCCAAATCAGGCTCGTACTCCATCGGCCACGCATGCCCGCATGCCTGCTCGTAGGCTTCTACAAGCTTTTTGACAAACGCCTTCGACACGCATACCGCCGCCTGCAAAAATCCCTTCAACGCATCCAGATGGTAAAACACGTCCCGACCGTAGCGTTGCAGCCGTTCCAGTCTCGGACACACAACATACGTCAGATAGTTGTGGCTGCAGCTTGCAAACCGGGTGTTGCGCGCGCTCGAAAAAAACGCGAGCTTTCGGCGTTCGTCGTACTTCCCGTCCGTCAAAAACTGTCCGTGGCGGGATTCGTCTGCCGCCTGCTTAAACACTTTCCCGCTCCGGTAGGCCCCGGCGCTTTTGTCCACTACGTATTTGTAGACAAACGGCTCTATCTCACCCGATATCACCCGATCGCAAAAAATACGCGGCAGATTGGTCCCTATCTCGATGCCGGGGTGCGGATCGGACGGCTTGATCTTTTCATACAGCGGCACCGGAGAGTGGGGAGCGTACACCGCCTCGCCGTCAATGGCCTCCGGCAACAGCTTTTCCTTGATGGGAAACCCCAACGGCTCGAACCAATCCTCGCGATCGACACCCACGCCCCGTTCGTCAAAAAACACCGGCCCATAATCCCCGATATACCGGTAGCGAAGATACGCATCCCAGTAGTGCTCCACCTTGTTGTGGGTCGACCACAGATTGACCCAAAACCTACCATGCTCGTTCTCCCAAGCCTTGTCCAACAGATTGTACGCGCCCGCATAGACGTTGACCAACTGATGCATGACCAAATCGGTCGCCACATGCGTAGCCATACCCAAAAAATACGCAAGCCGCACCCTGCGCTGAAGCTCATCGAGCTTCGCGGCATCCCACACCAACACATCCTCCAAAAACCGGATAAATTGGGCGTGCGTGCGGTTGTAATGCCCAAGATCAAAATGTATCCCCGCCGTATCCGGGATCGGATCCATCCCAAAACACGCCGTACTCTCTGAAGGCAACGTCCAAAAATCCGGCCCGCAGGCCCCCAACGCGTAGGCCGAAAAACAAGTCATGTCGTCGTATGCCGAGCTGGAGAGAATATCTTTGATGTATTCTGATATAGTACTTTTTATATAATAATTGCTTTTCTTTGATTTCTCGAGTTTTTTCCGAAGCTGGTTTGTCAACTTTGCATATACCCTATATCCATTATCTAGATAACCCGTTATGCTGGATAGACTCTCTATGGCCACCAACCAATGCGTGATGAAATTCGGCATGGTTACCTTCCCTCATGTCGTATCCAATACATACGATTGGTCGCGACGTGAGCTTCATCATCCTGACAAAGCACCAACACAGCGTTCATAAGATCTTTTGAAGATCGATAGTGCATGCTGGATTGTCCAAATTGATACGTATCGATATGATGGATTTGCTCGATGGTCGCTTTGTGCCGCGTAGTCAGACTTCGAAGAACAGACAATTGAAGTTGACCCCGAATCCTTTGTTTTTCGAGCCAATCCCTGTACTCATCAATATTTTTATAGTTTTCCCCCGTGATGTGGGCGTCTCCCTCTTCGATAGGAAAAAACAGCTTTGTTACCGCGGATCTTAGGTAATCTTCCCTGGC
Source organism: Myxococcota bacterium (assembly GCA_041560255.1). GTDB lineage: Bacteria > Myxococcota > B64-G9 > B64-G9 > B64-G9 > JBFFBT01. The sequence goes on from JBFFBT010000326.1 coordinate 3,413, forward strand.
CTCGTTTTTGAGCTCGTCATAATAGTCCGGTAGATAACGCTTGATGTCATCCAGGTTTTTTATCTCGGCTTGGATGTTTTTACTCTGTTTCCTCTTTTCAATTTGAAATTTACTCGCCATATAGAATTCCATTTCTCCAGAAATTTCAAGTAATTGAAGATTGCCTGGTGTCAAAAACTTATCCACCGCTTCCCGTATTTCCTGTTCGGTGAGCTTCTTATGTTGGGGCTTTCGGGATTGCACCAACAGGTACTCGTCTTCGTTGACCTCCGAGGGAATCATGGCGATGAGCTCGTGCAGCTCGCTTTCGAGCGGCAGCGGCATGTAGGGCTGGACCTCCCCCTCGGGTAAGGGCCGTTCCGACTCCCGGTTGTAACAACGGCCCTCTTCGTCCAACACATAGATATCCTGTTTGTCCGCCGCCACCACCAACAGCTTCCCGTGCTTCTTTCTAGTTCCACGGTACTCCATCTTCTCCACGGCAGGCAGCCTCACTTCCCGGATCCAACCGACGGTCTGCCCGGGCGTTATCATATGCACTTTGTTGTACCGGTACGAGCTCAGGATGGTTTGCTTGGACCCGGGCACAAAATGAAACCTCAGGGTGTCATCCGTCTTCACATACCTAAGCTTTTTGGGTTTTTCCATAAGCACACCGTCCGGTCCGTGGCGTGAGAGCCACATCCAATCTTCTGGTCCACGCTCGTTCCACGACCGGTATTCTTCGGTTCGGTCTTCGTACAAAACCAGCATCTCGTCCAACCGATCCGCATGACTGTAGCTCAAGGCCCCTAAAGCGATAAATCCGCTAAGCGGCTTCTCGTGCCCCTGCAGCACCACCTGGTTGATCCCCTGGTTGTCCACCTTGACAATGTATGTCTCGGTGCGGACCTCTTTCTTGGAGGCCGCGGCTTGATTGTCTTTCGAAGTACGCCGGACCGCATAGAACACCACATCCCGGTGCTCCAGATGCACCCTGACAGGCATCCCGATTGCATACCGGTTTGCCTTATGATCTATATCGAGCGGTGTTTTTTGCATCAACCGGGTCTTGGGCCCGTAGACCGAAAAACCCCCCATCTGATCGGCAAACACCAGCTCGTCCGTCCCGTCTGCGTTGATGTCCGCGTTGATGACCGTGTTCGGATCGATGGTCGGATCCTCGAAATCTTTGCCGGTCGGCAACCAACCCGATATCTTTACCGGAAAATCGTCCCGCTGCCCACACCCCTGCGCCTTCAAATCCTCCGCGAGATACACCCTCGAAAGGCGCATCTCGTACCTGCGGGTTACCGTACTTGACTCGCCGGACATGAGAAATACCGCCGCCAGATCGTCTCCCCGCCATAACACGTAAGGCTTTTTCCCAGCTCTCTTCATCGAAGTAAAAGACTCCTGGTCCTTTTCGATCACCCCCAGCTTTTCGACCCGCAACCCGTTTGTCATCACCACCTCGCTCTTCGAAGACCGCTTGCATCCTGGTACAACCAACAACACCAACAATCCAATTACCGGTGTAAAACTGCGTCTCAACCCATACATGGCGCGCTTCTTTCTTGTTCGCGAAGATATTGTAAAAAATCTTTCCTTTCGGACCAAATGATCTTTACATCCTAAATAGGAGAAATGAATTATCGGACACAAAAAGATCAACATTGACAAATGGTTTTGTAGGGGCAGGGCTTGCCCCTGCCCTTTAGGGCAACCGCAAGGGTTGCCCCTACATAAAACCGAGAAATTTTTATTATGTGTCC
>JBFFBT010000327.1:0-5117 GCA_041560255.1 Myxococcota bacterium
ACAACGTATACCTTTCAAGAGTTTTTTGAGTCGGTCTGCGTCCTTTGCGGAATCATTGACCCCCGCAAGCAAGACATATTCGAATGTAATCCTATCCGTATGCATAAGCGGTAGATTTTTACAACAATCGAGCAACTCTCGAAGAGGAAAGCGCTTGTTGACCGGCATGATGCGATCGCGTACTGCGTCGGTGGTAGCGTTGAGAGATACCGCCAGCTTGACCGGAACCCGATGTACAAATTGTTCCATGGCCGCAGGCAAACCGACAGTCGAGACGGTGATTTTTCTTCTGGACATTCCATGGCCCATCGGGTGGAGCAAAATCTCGACGGCCTTGACCACCGAATCCAAGTTGGCCAGCGGCTCGCCCATGCCCATAAAGACCACATTGCTGATAGATGGACCCTGGGGATGTCCCATGCGACGCTTTACCGCCTCCAACTGACCCACGATCTCGGAGGCGGTCAGGTTTCTTATAAAACCCATTCCGGCGGTCGCACAGAAAGCGCAACCCATGGCGCAACCCACCTGGGTGGACACACACAGAGTGGTCCTAGTGCGCGCTGCGCCCGCCTGATCGGGCATCAGCACGCCTTCGACCTCGGCGTTGTCTCGAAGCCGGTACCGGTATTTTTCGGTTTGATCCTCCGCCCGTTGAACCTCGATGATCTCGACCTTGTCCAACCCGGCCAGATCTTCGAGCCGGGTGCGAAGATCCTTAGAGAGATCACTCATCTGTCCAAAGCTTTCGGCCGCCTTTTTATGCAACCACGAAAATATCTGCCGGCCTCGAAACGCAGGCCACCCCTGCAGAAGAACCCAATTTTGGATCTCATCGTAGGTCATCGAACCGATATCTGTCTTGCTCATGCAGTCACCTACTCCATCCTCTATCCGCACCTCACCCCGTATGTCAACCCTTCACCTCGAGCGGATACAGAAAGGGTAAGCGCTCGCCCGGGGTAGCGGTGGCTCTTGAGATTTCGAGGATTTGTCTGAGCAGGACTTACAAGTAATCTATTTTTAATTGCTTGTAAATCCCAAGAGTTTCGCAGAAATCGATAGAATCGCCGTTACCCCGGGCGAATGCTCACCAAAAGATCAATGTTATAGTGGATGATTTGACACCCTGCGGACTATTTCAACAACTGGATGATTTTTTTGGCGATCTTGGGTCCTGCTTTTTGGAGCGCATCCCGACTGGCTTCGGCATCGTCTGTGCCGGTACCGGCAATCTTGTACCGCTTCGAAAACAATTGCCGGCCTGTCTGGTTATCCACCACATCCACCTGCACCCGGGCGTTGCACATTCTTTTTTGATAAAAATCAGTGCAATCACCGGTCTCAGCCCGGCCGGTAATCTGCATATCGGCCCCATGTTTCGAGGACTCAAACACCACCCCCAGCTCTTTGTACAACAGCTCCTTGATATCCGAAGCAATGCCGTCGCTCGAGGTTTCTCGTCCCAAATCTATTTGACGAATATACACAAAAGCAGAAAGAGCCTTAAGATTAATAACAAATTTTCCGATGCTCGAATCCAGTAAAGTTCCAAATTTCGCATTGATGATGCCAGCTTCATACTCCCCTTCCACGAGCCTTTCCACATCGATCCGGGCACCCAGGATGGCTTTTTTATCACCAAATACCTTCAACACGCGACCCGCGGCCCAGCCATCCTCGGATGTCACCACTTGTTGTTCCACCGAGCCCGTACCCCGAACAAAATCGAACCTGACCGGAAGCGACCCGACCGGGCGATTTTTGTACCGGACCGCAACCCGTAATGGTTCTTGCAGTTCATTACCTACCATAGCTTGTCGATCACCCGCTTCGGGCTCCCATTTCAACCCAGACAAAAGTGTTTGAATGCTGCGTTCGATCTCGTGGTTGAGCACCCGGGGGGGGTTGCCGCCGTCCAAGTCCGCCTCGATCACTCCGCCGAAATACTCTTGCAAGGCCAAGTAGGCGCGAAACCATCCCCTCAGTCCATCCGCAATCCGACCTTCGGCCCGGGCTCCAAGACCCGCGCGGAAGTAATCGACCGCCTTCTTTTTGGCAAGCTCGAGCCGCGCTTGCAACCTGCGCTCCAGATCCGCCTTGCTCAATCGAACCAACATCCAATATTTGTTTTGCTGATGATCTTTCCAGCGATCATGGATTTCGACACCTTCGAGGGTCTGCTCTACAAAGAAGGAAGTATCCATTGCATACGACGCATCCTGCCGGCTGGTGTCCCGGACCAGCTCGTCCCCCTGGTACATCCGCAAATTGTTTTCTTTGAAGTAGTCCAGGATGACTGATTGAATTTGTACTTTCAATGTCGAAGCCAGCTCGACATAGGCATGGTTGCGCGCCCTGGCCCAGTCATCCGCTTCGTTTCCATGACTCATAGACACTCCAATACCCACATAATACCCCGGCATATCGGGTTGCGATACCACCCACCGTGGCATGGAGCGCGCCGGGTTGATTTTCACCGAATCCACTGCCTTGGGAGCATAGGGTTTTTCCGGTTGGGATTCCATCGACTGAATCGGATCCTTTTCAACCGATTTGGGCCTGGGCGCAGGCTCCCCTCGCTCGGCCGCATCCAACTCGGCAAAGGCATCTGTGCTGCGGGATCGTATTTGGGATGCCTTTTTTTGATCTTGGGCGGTCTGTATCTGCTTGGATACTCCACAAGCAAAGCCGACCGTCCCCAGCCACAAAGAAAACCAAATCAGACTGATTCGTTGTTTGCTCATGCCACCTCCATCATGAATACGGTATGCCTTCAAAAGGCCACAAACACGCCCGCCGAAGCGCATAATCCCGTCTCCGGGTCGGCTGCCTCTCCGAAATCGTAACTCAGTGGGTTGGTAAAATATCGGCCGGCCGCGCGCACGTAGATCGAAAATTCGGGAACCAGATAGTACTCCATCCCCACCCAGACATCTCCGCCCAATCCAAGCACGTCGTCCTCATAATCTTCAACGATATAATAGCTGGCGCCGAATCGAGCCCCCAAAGCAATCACCAAGCTTTCCAGGTACCATTTTTTCTTCACTCCAAACATCCCATGAGCAAGATAGGTCTCGATATCATTTTCATTGGGTAACACCAACAGATCGCCTTCAACGGATAGATACAACTCGGACACGCCGACAAACCTGGCAATGTTCAGATCGGCAACGAAACCAACCCCTGGATATACAGCGGATTTCTTCTCGACATCCGACGAAGTCAGTACGTCTTGAACCACAAACTCCATCACGGCGTTTACCCCCAAAGAGAGCCCGATCATGGGATGCTCGAAAAGTTGCTCTCCACCGACAAACCGGCTTTTGACTTTAACGTTTTCCGCGTAGCTGGGCGTGCCTTCTCCGGTCCCCTGGGCCGTGCCGATCGTACGCACTTTGACGTGTCCGAGCAAGGACTGGTTTCCACCGGCGTCATACTCGACCACATCGTAGGTATCATCCAGGCTCACGCCCTGACTGCGACCCAACATAAATTCGACCCCATCGCCCAACACCGCGGTAACCGGGCTCAACAGCTTGAAATCGGGGATCTGCTTCATTCCCTTGGAAAGAAACTCCGCCAGCACGGCCGCCGCCGAGCTCAGCGCCTGACTCCGAGCATATCTTTTTGCATCTGCTCGCTGCTCGGGTGGTATTTCATCCGGCAGCTCGGAAAAAGCCTCCACCGGAACGTGTCTTACCTCCCGCAACAATTCATAGGGCGGCCTGGTATCATCCATGAGATTGACGCGGTAAAAAACAACTTGGGCGTCCAATGCAACCAGTATACCTTTGGCATCGGGCGTGCATCCCAGGCTCAAAGCTTCGAGGCGGTTTTCGGGGCACGTCGATCGCCGGGCCTTGAGATGGCTTATCCGAATACGATACAAGTACGCCGAGCTCATGATCCGCTCAATATCGGCGGCCGTGATTTTAAAGCGCTTGAACCTGGCTTCGTACTCGGCTTCGGCCGATGCACGATCAATCGCTTGCTGCTTGATGTAACGGCGTAACTCTTCCACAAACCGCTCAACCGAGTCATTCGCCCCCAGCTCGACGTGGTTGTAATCAAACCTGCGTAGCTCGATCTTTTTTCGGATGACGCCTTCTATCAACATGAGCTCTTCAGACGATATTGAAATCATTCGATCTGCATAGGTCCCTAAAAACGTGATGGACTTGCGCTGATACTGGACCTGGGATTGATCACTTTTCATCTTTTGGTTTTGATTTTCAACCGCCCCGGCAAAAACAAATCGAGTCAATACAAGAAACATCGGGATCACCATGCGCATGCCGCACCCCATGTTGAATCTCCTTTTTTCTATAGTTTCCGGATCAAAAGCTCAATCTTTACAGAGACTGCGAACCGATACTATTTGTATTCCATAGATCCCCATACCGATCCCCGCAACACAACGACGGGATTGAAGCCACATGTCTTTTCGGGCTGCATCATGTACCGGCAATCATTCGACTCGAAAAAAAACCAGGCATCTATCGAAACACAAGAATGAGATTGTTGCTGTTTTTGGCCAAAAACTCGTATTGGGCACCCTTGAGCTTGGCATCGATCCCATCAGCGAGAAGACCTGCCATCTCCAGATTGTCGCCTTTACATTGCGCATAAAAATTGACCTGAGAAGAAAAGCTTTTGGTTTTGACAAACCGGCAGGCTCTTTTGAGCACGGATGCCAGCTTGATATCGGCATTTTTGGGAGCATTCTTGAGTATGATGGTATATCGATTTCCTTTGGGGGTGTCTTCCTTCCAATAGGCGGTGATCTGCGGCATCACCTTTCCCATGGCATCGTTGAGCGCTTCCAGCATGGCGGCCGAATCCTCACCCGCCACCAGAGTGGTGCGCGGCGCGCTCAAAGCGGTCTCGGACGCCAGCTTTCTTCCCGTGGTGGTCTCGTAGGAAGAAATCCCCACTTGATAGGCTACCCCTTGAGAGGCTCTTTTCTTGTCCGCCTCAAAAACAATATACACATCGGCTCCCACTGCCATGGCGAGCTTGGCGGCCTCATCTTCCTCGGCATCAGCTACCTGACCAACGGCCGAAACCAATTTATCCAAATCCTCCACACCTTGGGGATCCAACACTTCCCATCT
>JBFFBT010000328.1:0-5064 GCA_041560255.1 Myxococcota bacterium
CTTTTGAAAACTCCATCGCATCCACCTCTTTGCCCGATACAATCTCGTACAGGTTGTCCCATGCCTTGGACTCTTGATGGATGAGCTTGATGAAATTCCCCACATAGCGGGGACTGCCTTCAACCAGGTAAAGTCTTGAAAAATGGGTATTGCCATATAGACCATGCCTGAATGTCACCAAGCCCAACTCGACGCATGCCTCCAACAAAGCTTGGGTTGGACCTACAACCGTATGACACAACCCGGCGATTTCTTCCGCCGGCAAGCCGCGATCGCCCAAAATCCGAAACAAACCCAATCTGACCGCGGTAATGACCACCTGGATGCGAAACGGAGCCATCAACAACTCATACACACCGGCATTCATTCCTTGCTCCTTTCTGCGCACGAGCTTGGGACCACGAAGCATGCCCGATTACGTATAATCCCGACGATAATAACATTTTTACCATCAATATTGTATCGCAAACCATCACCACCGACTCCGATGCCTACTCATTAACGAGTTTGGCTGCAATATGAGCCCTCTAAACGGAAAATTTTTTGGATGATACTGATGATGATACTGATTAAGTTGACGAAACAAACCTGCTGCCATTACCATGGCTCTTTTTCCTCTGTGTTACGGTCAGGTTGGATTCGTACGAAACCGATGTTGCCGTTTTCGCAAAGGAGTGGCGTTTTTTTGGTCTCAAAACCCATTTCAAATCGAAGGGATAAATAAAGGGAGGTTTCCTTTTGTATTGGAGGATTGATGAGAAATCATAAAATACTTTTACTGGTAATTTCATTATTGCTTTCAAGTTGCCGAACCAATTTCATCCCGCTCAAACCAGACGAACCGATTCAGATAGATCCTGAACAGGGTTTTTTATTGATGCGAATCGACAGCTCGTCCAAAAATACCGTTTTTATACGTATTGGAAGCAGATCTCCTATCATCACTAATTCACTATACAAGATTCTCATTCGTGGAGCTACGAATGGAGTATTTTCGGAACAATTCTTACAAGAGGGTCGATTTCTTCTCATTCCGTTGGCCGAAGGTCATTACGAGTTTCAAAAAGTCGAGATGAATGATTTTCCCACAAATTCTTATATCAAATTGAAAACAACAGAAACCCAAAGCTGGGAGTTTGATGTCAAGGCAGGCCAGATCAATTATATTGGCGATTTCCGATTTCGTGTACAACCCGATGGAATACGCGTAGTTGTCGAGATGGCAAATCGCTCATCATATGCGTTGGAATATATGGAGCAGAATTTTCCCAAGTTGTTGGAGAGATATGCCATCCGCTATACCGGATTTGGAAAAGATCGATTTCTTGAAATCAATCACAAACCGTCCATCCAGGTATCTGAGGAGCCGGCAAGATGAAACACATAACATCCCTACTCATTGCATGTTCGATCGCTGCCAACCTCGTCCATGCACAGACAATCCCATCCAAAGATCTATATCTGGAGCCAATACATAAATCTTTTCGTTATTCGCCCAAGGGGACATATATCGCCAGCTATGTATTTCAAAACAATCTATATGCCATCGAAATCTTTAGACCCAACGACGAAAAAACAACCCAAGCAATTATTCTACAGAACGTCGGTGAAACCAAGATAGAATCCTATGTCTGGATCGACGACAATTCTCTCGTCACCAATTATACCGTCTATAACGGCAAACATCGTATGTTGGTCACCGATGTATCCATAAAAGAAGATAAGATTGTCTTTAAAAACAAGCGTATCATGGTCGAAGGTTATGTGGTTGATCCTTTACCGACCATAGAGGATGAGGTCATCTTCGCGCACAAGCTCAGCAGCGACGCCAGAAATTATGATGTTCATAAAATTAAGCCAAAACACTTCTATACAGAAAAGCTGAAATATAAAGATAGACTCAATGCGGGAGTAAAAACAGGAATACTGTTTTTATGTGATCGCAAACACCGTCTTCGGCTTGCGTTATCGCATGAAGGCAAGAAATTGAATATCCATTTCTATAATCTCGAGTCCAAATCTTGGATTGTGCTCAAAGATATCATCAAAGAAGAAGATGTTTTTCTGCTGCAGGGATTTCTAAGTGACGATAGTGTTGCGGTGGTAACCAACCAGGACCGCGATCGAAAAGCTTTGGTCGAATATAACCTCAAGGAAACCAAGATAGTAAAGACCATTTTCGAGCCTGATCAAGGAGAAGTATTGAGTGCCGAGATCGACAGCCAAAGAGGAAATGTCATGTCGGTCAGTATCATCTCACAGGGTCGTATCAACACTCGATACTTTTCATCAGAGAACCAAGCGTTTGATGAGCTGATTAAGGAAAAATTTCCGGATAAACAATATTTCGTGATGGATTATTCTCTGGATCAAAAATATCTTTTATTGCGTGTGCTGTCAGCTGACGATCCAGGTGTTTTTTATCATTTTGATGTCGATAAAAAAACTGCCAGACCCATCGCAGAATATCTACCGTCTCTTACGAGCTACAAATTGCTTAAAAACGAACACGTACACACAACCAGCGTAGAAGGCTTTCAAATTGATGCATTTTTGACTCTACCGGCTTCGCCATCGACCAATTTTCCGTTGATTGTCATGCCTCACGGAGGACCGATTGGTGTTGCCGATTTGGATATCTTTGACCGGGATGTACAGTTTTTTGCATCTCGAGGATATGGGGTATTGCGGGTAAATTTTCGGGGTTCGACCGGTTATGGCAAAGCATTCAGAGATAGTGGTCGAGGTCAATGGGGAAAAAAGATCGAAGACGACATCAATCATATAGTCGCCATGGTCAAACAACGATACGCAATCGATCCAAAAAATAGCTGCATCATCGGAGGAAGCTATGGCGGGTATTCGGCATTAATGTCCGTCATTCGATTTCCCGATCAATACAATTGTGCAGTCAGTTATTTTGGAGTATCGGACATACCCCTTATGTTTAGTGAATCAAACATCATGAAAAACCCGGATATCCGAAGAGCATTGATAAATACGGTCGGCGATCCAAACAAAAAAGACTTAGATCACCACGCTGTATCACCGGTTTATCTGGCGGATAAAGTCAAGGTACCCGTGTTGTTGATGGCCGGCTGGAATGATCGAGTAGCTGACGTCGAGCATTCCCATCGGATGTATTATGCGTTGAAGAAAAAAAACCAAGAGGTTCATTTTGTTCTTTATCCAGAAGCTCATCATGGACACCTAAACTGGACTGGAGATAGGCATCAAAACATCGTCATCGATGCATTTTTGCGTAAACATTTGAAAATCGACATGCCTGACAGCCAAACGGACAAAGATGTATTGATCAATGAATGGATTTTCGCGGGCAACGAGTTTTATCTGGATCGACTCGTAAAAAAAGATTACCGGTTGGCATTACAATTTTATCGTGATGCTGCCGATTTAGGATCTGCTGTCGCTCAATACAACGTGGGTTATATGCACGAACATGGTGAGGGCACCTCGGCCAGTATACAAAAAGCACTTCATGGGTATCAAAGTGCCGCCAAGCACAACAATGCCGACGCCTTGTATCGTCTTTGTACCGCCTATCGCAACGGCCAGTTGGATCTTGAAAAAGATCCTATAAAATGGATGGAATATCTACAAAAAGCCGCCGAGCAAGATCATGCTCAGGCTCAATACGATCTTGCTTTAGCCTATATGGAAGGTACGGAAATAGAAAAAGATCTTATCGAGGCTAAAAACTGGCTGCAAAAAGTGGTGAAAAACAGTGAACACCTCAAACCAAAAGCCCAAGAAAAGCTAAAAGAAATAGAACAAATAAAGCAACCTCAATAGGCGACATTTCCGATGTCATTATAGACCTTGCGCCATGTCGTTAGCCCACTGCAATCCCCAGGTATAATCGTAATTTTCCTTAACGCTTTCAATTCCATACGAACCCAAAATCCCCTGATGCGCTCCCGATTTCGAAAAAAATCCCTTAACACGGTTTTTCGGCCGGGGAACCGCTTTTCTATGATGCAACTTTTGCCAGGGCAAGGTCGCCCTCGGTCATACACTTCCTGCTAGGATAGATCCAATGGAGCATTGACAACAAGTGTATCGGCTTTGCGATCTCCTCGGCAAGGATTTTTACAGGCTCCTCCATTTGCTGCCACGCAGATCTACAACTTCAAACTCAACTCCATGCGAGGTGATCCCTATCCCTCTTGGCTGATCGTCGACTTTTTATTCGGCTTCTTGGCTGCATACACCTCGACCAGCATTTACAAGGACAAAACGTCGGTTCACTTTTTTGTTGGCTGTCATATATGGTATGATATATTGTAATACCAACTTGTGGAGGTAGGACATGGGTGTCAATAAAATCGCCATTACTTTGGAAGAAAAAACCATCAGGCAGCTGGACAGGCTTGTGAAAAAAAGAGTGTTTCCCAGCCGCAGCCGCGCCATCCAAGAAGCAGTGCATGAGAAACTGCAAAGATTGGAGCATACGCGCCTGGCAAGAGAGTGCGCCAAGCTGGACCCCGAGATCGAGAAAGCCATGGCTGAAGAAGGCATGTCCGAGGACAGCACCAAATGGCCCGTATACTGAGAGGTGACATCCGCTGGGCCGAGCTCAATCCAGTACGAGGAAACGAGCAGGCAGGCCTACGGCCTGTGCTTATCCTCAGCCAAGACGTCTTCAATGAGAGATCAAAGACAGTTATCGCCATGGCCATTACCAGCCAACAACCAAAAGCAGGCTTTCCACTGACTTTGGAGCTTCAATCGGTGAAGATGCCGAAGCCCTCCTGGGTAAAGATCAGTCAAATTCGGGTGCTCTCGGTTGACCGGCTCGGTAAAAAAATCGGCAAAGCTTCGGACGAAGAGGTCAACAGTGCCATAGAAGGACTCAACGAGATCGTAGGTTACTGAAAACTGTTAGATACCACTTTTTACAATTTTTATAACATGTTACCAAATGGATGGCACCCTGAGTGATCTCCGTGATCCACAAAAATTCGTCCCAATTGTTTTTACTGGCATTTTTCTGATCGAAACGACAAGCTAAAAAGCATGAATATTTGGATTTCAATCGCCACA
>JBFFBT010000329.1:0-5031 GCA_041560255.1 Myxococcota bacterium
CATCGGTTCTATGTTGTGGGCGTTTGACGTAAGCCAGGATCCATCGAGGTACTTCAAAGAATCGATCGTGGCGGGCGAGCCGGTGGTGACCGATCTCGTGACCGGATTGATGTGGCAGGGTTGCAGCCAGGGACTTTCGGGTGAGCGATGCGAGACGGGAAATCCGGGTTTTTCAAAATGGACCGAAGCGCAGGAATATTGCACGACGACTCTCCAAAGCACCGGTTGGTCGGGATTCAAAGACTGGCGCGTGCCCAATCCGAAAGAGCTTGCCAGCATCGTGGATGACAGCCGACTCGATCCGACCATCGACATAAACACCTTTCCCAATACGCCCTCTGAATCGTTTTGGACGTCGACTCCCTATCGAGAGGGTTATTCGCTCGAGGCATGGCGGGTGAACTTCGAAGGCGGTCCGGTCAGTCACGCCGATCAGGGGATTGGATATCATGTAAGGTGTGTAAGGAATGCAAGGTGATGAATTCGTCGACCCATAGATCCGGATATTTTACCGTGACTGTTTATGCATTTGAATACGTGTCGTGACTGGTGCGTGAGTTTTGAGTTAGGAGATGTAGGCAGGTACGACAAGGGATTCAATTTTCGGATACGTTGTGTCCGAATCGAATTGGTGTAAGAATACGTTTAGGGATTGTGATTCACACGGTCGAATGCATTGAATTCAATACAGCATTGATATGTGGTTTTTCCTAATGATGTAATTTATCTAGAGACAGTTGTTAGCATTGATAAAAACTTTTTTTGGGTCATTTTTAGGGGAGGCTGCAATGACCAATGGACTTGGTAGGTTGGTTGTTTTTGTCATGACGATTTTTGGCATAAGCGCGTACGGAAGCACAAAACCCGAACGAACAAAGCAACCCATACAAGTAGCGGTTACATTTGATGATATGCCGGAAGATATCGAGACGATACCAGCGTTGATCAAAATATTACATAAGCATGACGTGCCGCAAGCCTTTTGGTTGGTCAACGGAGAGCCGCTTGAAAAACGGCCTGGCTTGCGCAAAGTCCTACGTGAATGGCTTGCCGCCGGACATCGGGTCGGTAATCACAATTACTCTCACGCCAAGATGAAAAACATCGGGGTTGAGGCCTACATCCGAAATATCGATCGAACCGAGCAGATAATGCGTGACGTCATCGGATCCGATCGGCCGGAGTCATCCTGGAAATTCTACCGTTATCCTTACCTTCACCAGGGATACGATCAAGTATCCACTCAGGCGGTGCGAAAGCATCTCCAATCCAAGGGTTATCGCATTGTTGAGACGACCATTGATTTTGGTGACTGGGCTTGGAACAAAGCCTACAAACGTTGTATGTCGAAAAAGGATGCCAAATCCATCGAAGCGCTCCAAAAAAGTTATTTCACCAACGCCTGGGCGTTTTTGCACTGGTCGGTCGCCGCAGCCAATCAAGTGTTCGGTAGACACATTCCGCATGTACTTTTGTTGCATGCACATGCCTTTAACGTTCAAGTTTTGGATAAGATGTTGGATCTGTACAAGCGGCAGGGGGTGGAATTCGTGAAACTGGATCAGGTTCTATCCGATCCGGTTTATTCGAGTGTGAAGGCGCCGGATCAAACTTTTGGAGATTCATTGATTGACCAAGCCATCATTACCCAACAAGCCAAACATCCCCCTTGGATTCAGCAGCCGCTGCAGCTTTTAGAAGTTGTATGTCGGTAATAGAAATTGGCTTTAATTGCTAGGTATTTGAGATTGACTTTCGATCAATGCAGAAAATCCCTGCCTGTAGTTACCAAAGGCCGGGTTTGTATCGTTGCCGGGTGTTATTATCCCATTTGCGGTATTTATCTATAACTAAAATCTGTTTGGCAACGAGCGTATCTGTCTCGAAGGGTATATCAGCATTGTATCGTATGACAAGTTCTTCATAAACAAGTTTTCGAGTCATATCAGAAAGATAAAATGAATCAAGTGTGTCAATCAATGAGCCGGGTGAATATGGTTTGCCAACTCGATAGCGAAGATCTTGTCTGAACTTCAATTTGTTTTTACTCCACCAGCTTTTCCACTGCTCTGAATTGTGTGAAATACGCTCAACCGTCTCGCCGGGTTCTTCACCCGGTGGATAGAGAGATTCGCCGTTTTTGATTTTCTCGATCTCTTCATCGAAAAAGTCTTCTTCATCGATACTTTCAGGTATAAATATTTCTTCGATTAAGTTCGCGCCTGTGATTAGATTGAGACTGAGACTAGCTATATCGGCCAATTTCTTCTCGGCCAAATGTGAAATGAGTAAACTAACGGATGTGCAATCTCCCAGTAGTCCAAATGCGAGTAAACAATCCTTGTTTGGGTTTGATTCAGCCATCTGTAGTGCATGTCTTTGGATAGATTGATCACCGACTCGAAAGCCGATTCTCATTGTTGCGAATATGTCGCCATCCAAATGGTTTTGTATCCAACATATTCAGGCGTTGCTCATACAGAAATGAGGCTTCCTCTATCTGCTCGGCGACAAGTCTTTCTTCGAAACGTTTTCGTTCAATGGTGATATGATCTGAAACTGAGAGCGGTGCCGAAATTACGTTTACGGTATCTATCCCATAATGTTCTTTTTGTTGTGAAACAGCGGATTCCATTCGGCTTTCATTGAATCCGATGCAGCTTGAGCATGTTGGTGCTTCCGGGTTGACCTATGGGTACTCCGGAGGTGATGACCACCACGTCGCCCGGTTTGGCATACCCTCCGTCCACCAGTACTTGGTTGGCTTGGTGCAGCATGGCGTCGGTCGAACGTACGACGGGTACTTTGATGGGCTCGACCCCCCAATAGACCGCCATGCGGTTGAAGGTGTCCTGCCGAGGCGTGATGGCGATGATCCGGGCGCCGGGCCGGTAGTCGGACATGAGTCTCGCGGTGTCTCCGGAAGTGGTAAACGCCACGATGATCCTGGATGCGGTATCCTGGGCCGCACTCACCGTGGCTTTGCTGATGGCGTTGGGAAACATGGCTCGATCTATGATAAGCCGAGGTGGAGGATGGCTCTTGAAAGCCGGGGACTGTTCGGCTTCGGTAATGATTCTCACCATCATCTGCAGGGCCTCGAGCGGGTAGGCGCCGGACGCCGTCTCTGCGGACAACATCAATGCGTCTGCTCCGTCAAATACCGCGTTGGCGACATCCGAAGCTTCCGCGCGGGTCGGCCGGGTAGAACGAATCATCGACTCGAGCATTTGGGTGGCGACGATCACGACCTTGCCGCGTGCGTTGGCGTGTTGAATGGCCGATTTCTGAATGGCGGGTACTTTTTCCAAAGGCAACTCCACGCCCAGGTCACCTCTGGCCACCATGATACCGTCACACACGTCCAAAATTTCATCCAGGCAGTTTACCGCGTCGGCGTTTTCGATTTTTGCAAGCAGAAGGGTGTTTGATTTGGCTTTGCGTAAGATCCTACGGACTTGAAGAATGTCTTCCGGGGTGCGCACGAAGCTGATGGCCAAGATGTCCATCCCCAGCCGGATACCCATTCGTATGTCGTTGATGTCTTTATCGGTGACGGCCTTCGAGGTGATTTTGACGCCCGGCAGGTTGATGGCGCTGTGATCTTTGACGATGCCGCCCACCACGACTTTGGTGGCTACGTGCCGGTCGTCCTTTTCGGTGACGCGCAACTGTACCGTTCCGTCGGCTATCATGATGCGGTCGCCCGGATTGACGTCTTGGTAAAGAAATGGATGTTGTACAAACGCGCTGCGTTGATCTCCGAGGTGTTTTCTAAACTTCAGTAAAAACTGCTCTCCCTCGCATAGGTTGATTTGACCATGTTTCAAGCGCCCCAATCGAATTCTGGGTCCCTGGACGTCTTGTAGGACGGCCAAGGGCCGTTTGCAGGCTTTGGCGACCCTTCGAAGCCGGGCGTGAACTTGCTGATGGCTTTTGGGAGTGCCGTGGGAGAAGTTCAATCTGGCAACATCCATGCCTGCCATGACCATCTGCTTGAGCATGGCTTCAGATTCGCTTTCGGGACCTATTGTGCATACGATCTTGACCTTGCGCACGGAACCCTCCTGTTTGGATTGGAGACTACGGTTTCCAAGGTAGGATCACCGCAGATGGAAATTGTTTTCTCAAAATCGAGGGAGCGAATATGAGGCCTGCAATTCGTGAGGCCGCCAAAGCTATGACGAGCACCATGCAGAACCAAATGGCGATTGAAAGGATCGAAAACTTCAGGGCCTTGTCTTTGGGGGCCGCCAGCAATTCTTGACAACCGGTGTAAAACAGAAAAACCGCATATCCAAAACCGCCCAGCATGGCGGGTAGGGATAGAGTCGGGATCAAGGTAAGAAAGCCTGCGATCCATACCGGAGTCGAGACATAGGCGACCAATTTGAAAGCGGTGTTTTCATCGTTTGAGGCGCCAAAAAATGGAGCCAGGACGCAAACCAAAAATCCAAAAACGAATACGGAACCGACAAATACTCCCAACAAGAGGATCGAGTACACCAGGCTGTAGAGAAATCCTCCGCGGAACAATAAATTGCCGAGAAATCCGAACACCGACGGTATGAGAGCCAATAAAAATACGTATCTCAATACCAAGTCGCGGCCCAAATCGGATTCGGTTTTGATGGTTTTCCATGTCATGGTTGGATTAATCAAAAGCTCTGCAACCCTATTGATAAGCGCCATATAATTTATTCTCGTCATGATCAAAGTGTAGGGTCGCAGGTGTCGTCAAGTCAAGAAACCACTGCTTTTTTACCCGGATTCTTTCGTTGCGGATCAATGCTCTTTCCATCTGTTTTGGACCAGAGTGGTTGCGGCTCGCATGCGGGGAGAAAACATCTTGCAAAGAGGGCTTTGTACAGGCACCATAGAAAGAGTGGAGAAACTTACTTTTCAGATCATATACAAATCTTGGCACACATTAAAACGAGATTGTGAAACTCAACTGTCGATGAAAGGGTTGTGGTTGAAAACCCCGAGGGAAGCATCTTTGTATGAACCGGTGGGTATATGCGTGATACC
>JBFFBT010000330.1:0-5023 GCA_041560255.1 Myxococcota bacterium
GCAGTTATACGAAGATGAACACCATGTTCGGTATGAGAAGAAAGCTTTTTTTCGGCCGCGGCCAAAACGCCTCCCCTAGGGTAGGATTTCTGATGCAGTACTTTCAACCCGGTGGACTCGAAAAAATCGTGGTGGCCTTGGCCAAAGGCATTCAACAGCGCGGAATGGAACCTCGAGTGGCGGCGTATCTCGAGGACGGGCCGGTGGCCGACGAGCTCAAACAGGCCGGTATACCCGTAAAGCTCATCAAGGTAGGCTCTGGATTGCAAACCCGATTGCCCTTGTTGCTGGCCCGCTGGATGATGCGGGAAAAAATCGATCTGTGCCACACGCATCACCTAGGTCCCTACTTGTATGCTGCGCCAGCCTGTAAAGCCCTGGGGGTTCCTATGGTGCACACCGAGCACTCCCATGAGTTTTATGATCGCTCCCGGCGCAAGATTCTCGGTTGGTCCATGAACCAGTTCGCCCGAGTGGTGGTGGTAAGCCCTGAGCTGGCGCGTTTTCGCGCCCAACAACTTCACGGCCGAGCCGAGGTGATCGAAAACGGAGTCACCATCCCACAACCCATAGGAATCGAAAAGCGTAGCATAGCCCGCAAGCTGCTTTCCATACCGGTTCGAGGCTTTGTCATCGGGTGTGTAGCCAGATTGGCTCCTGAAAAGGATCACGCCACCTTGCTGGAAGCGTTTTCACGCTTTGCCGACATCAAACCATCCGCATCGCTCGTCATCGTTGGAAGCGGCCCCATAGAGAAGCAAATCGCTTCGCTGGTCGAGCAGTCCCGGCACAAAAAACGTATCCACTTGCTGGGATACCGATCCGACATGTATGCGATCCTGCCGGCGTTCGACATCGTAGCTCTGGCAAGCCTACGGGAAGGATTACCTTTGGCTCTACTAGAAGCCATGGCGCACGGGCTGCCGGTCGTGGCCACCCGGGTGGGAGCCATCCCTGAGCTGATCGACGATGGCGGAGGATTGACCATACCGGTTTCAGATCCACAAGCCATGTCAGAAGCTTTTACACAACTTGCAAACAATCCCACGCTCCGAAAAAAACACGGATCCATTGCACGACAACTCATCATTGGTCGATATTCCCTCGATACCATGGTCGATGCGTACTATGAGCTCTACCAGTCCATGCTGGCTACGAGCAAAAACCCATGAAAATCCTTCAGGTGATCGCTCCCGGTCCCATGGCGGGAGCCGAGAAATCTGTCTTGGCATCTACCCAAGGCATACATGCCCTTGGGTATGACATCTCTCTGCTGGCCGTACGCGAGACCCGCAATCCTCAATGCTCCGAGCAGTTTTTGGCCGAAGCTCGTCGATGCGGCCTGCAAACCCTGTCACTACATGCCTCCGGACGTATCGATCCATGGCTGTTTCTTAGAATGCGAAGTCTGCTTGCCTGCATGAAGTATGACGTCGTTCATACCCACGGATACAAATCCCTTACCTACCTCATGCCTCTGAAAGACCACACCCGCTGTCTTGCGGCGACTTTTCACGGTGCAACTTCACACAGCACATCGTCACGTCTTTTCGAGTATATCGAACGTGCCTTGTTTGAAAGGGTGGATCGATTGTTCGTTGTATCTCAGGGAGCTCTGTCGGATTTGCGATCCCGCGGTCTTCGTACCAATAGGGTCGCAGTGGTGCCCAATATGTTGACGCGATCTTTTCTAACCTCATGTCGCGAAAGAAAACCTTCTGCCGACAGCAAGCTCAAGCTGTTGTTCCTCGGCAGGTTGAGCACAGAAAAAGGCCTGGATGTATTGCTAGCAGCATTGCAGATGCTTCCCGATCTGGATTATCAGCTCGAAGTGGTCGGTGACGGCCCGTTGCGAACATCCATTTCAGAGCAGGTGGATCAAGCCGGATTAAAAAATCGTATTGTTTTCAGAGGATTTCAACCGGACGTCATACCCTATCTGCTAAAAGCAGATGCGCTCATCATGCCGTCACGCACCGAAGGATTGCCTATGTCTTTGATCGAAGCCACAACCGCCGGCCTGCCGGTCATCGCAAGCCGGGTCGGTGGTATTCCCGAGGTCATTACACACAATCGAAACGGCCTATTGGTCGAACCGGATCGACCCGATCAACTGGCAAAAGCCATTGAGAAGCTTCACCAAAATCGACTCCAATACAGCCACATCTGCATTGAGCAGGCACAGGATATGCAAAACAGGTTTTGCTCGGACCAATGTTGCGGGCAGATTACGGCCGAGTATACAAAGATCCTCACTGAAAAATCCGCTGCCGGATCATCCGGGCGCCTGGAGAAATAACGATATGGACTGGCTGATTTTCGCAGACGACTGGGCCGCGCATCCCTCAACCACCCAACACCTCGTAAAGCATTTTCCAAGCGAAGATCAGATCGTGTGGGTAAACTCCATCGGTATGCGCTCGCCTCGACTGTCCGCTAAGGATCTCACCAGAATGATCCATAAGGCCGGGTCTCTGTTTCGATCCCGAAACATCACAGCCGCGGTTCACAACCGAGCCATCCCTGCTAACATGCAGGTAATCGACCTACCACTTTTACCCTGGCACGCAAACCCTCTCATAAGGCGTCTGAACCAACCGGTGGTCGAATGGGTGCTTGGAAAAGCTCTCTCAAAAAACCAGGCTCGAAAGAACACCCTCGGCATTTTGGCGGCCAATCCGGTTGCAGTCTTGTATCTGGGTTCGTATCAACAATCCAAGCTGGCCTATTTAAGACTCGACGATTACGGTCGTTTACCCGGTGTGGATCCCAATCTGGCCGCCCAAACCGAAGATCTCATGTATCGGCGTGCTGACGTTTTTTTCGCCACTGCCCGCTCCTTGTTACCCAAAGATCGCGGCAGTCATAGTCACTATCTACCCCAAGGAGTCGACTGGACGCACTTCGCCCAAGTTCCGTCTCGGGTGCCGAGACGAAAGATTGTTGGGTTTCACGGGCTGCTGGCAGAGTGGATCGATTACGAGCTGATTCGAGCCGTGGCATTGGCCTTGCCGGATTGGACATTTGAGTTCATCGGTCCGATCCGCAGCCTACCGGACTGGATGAAGAGCATGCAAAACATCACACTTCTACCTGCGGTAGCCTACTCCAAGCTGCCGTCCGAGCTCGAACGCTGGGACGCGGCCTGGATACCGTTTTGCGTCAACGAGCTCACCCAATCGGTCAATCCCCTCAAGCTTCGCGAATACCTTGCGGCCGGTCTGCCGACCTTATGCACCCCTCTACCTGAGGCAATCTCCTTGGACGCCGATATTCATATTGTCTCGAATACCGGTCAAGCTGTAGACAGCCTCCTAGAGGTATGCTCCCATGACGATTCCAGACGCCGAGAGGCAAGAAAGAAAAGTGTTTTCAGTCACGATTGGTCACACCGGTCGTCTCAACTTCGAAAAACCATGCAAGATCTCTAAACTGAGAGGCTCCCCTAGCGTTCTTCAAGTCACTACCATCCAAGAAAAGGAAATCTACCAAGAATACATACGACTAAGCCGTCATCCCCGTAGATTTCTTCGTACCAAATCCACCATCCCGGACATTTCGGCTTCAAACTCCACTTGGGTGATATGCTCGCCATCCACAAACCGATGTAACAAGAGCGGATGGGTGTCCGGTCGGTTCAATCCAGGCTTGCAGGTCACAGCGCTTTCCATGCCTGCTTCTTCGAGCACCTTGATATGATTCGGTTTCCAAATTCCGCTGGGATAACAAAAATGCCGACCGTCTTGGCCAAGCCAATCTTTGAGCACCCGGCGGTTGTCCTCGAGCTCCGCATGGGCTTCTTTGGGGTCGTTCGGCAATCGGTGTCTATGGGTATGTAGCTGTATATCGAAACCTCGAGAGGCTGCTTGGGCCACCTCGTCTTGATCCATCAATGTCAACTCGCCGGACTTGACGATACTATCATATGACACTCCCAGAAGCTCACCCAGTTTTTCACACAACCAGGTTCTTTGTTCCTCTTTCATGTGTAACTCGCCATGTTTGATGATGCTCCATTGTAGCTTTCTTTTTTGACTTTTTGGACGAAGCTTTCTCATGCCGGCATGAGGCAAACCAAGAAGATCCAAATTGATTTCATTTTTGGTGGACTTCCAAAACATATAGCGCACCACCAACCGGAAGATGGGCTGTTCCTTGACGGCATAGTAGGTCGTCAGGTAGATGGTGGCCGGAAATCTGAACTCTTCCAAAATCGGGACCGCTTTGTACAATGTGCTTTTAAAGCTGTCATCAAAGGTCAGCACCACCGCAGGACTTGAAAGCAACCCTCTCGAGCAATCATCGAGGGCTTCATCCAGCCCGACCACCCGGTAACCGTCCTGTCTGAGATGCCGCATGCGCTCTCGGAAAGTCGCACTGCTCATGAAGGTATAGGGAGCAAAACGATGAAGATCGGTATCGGATATTCCGTGGTAACACAAGATGCGAAGCTCACCCCGCGTCAACCAACGTACCACCCTGAAACCACCAACGGCTCTAAGTGCCGAATAAATCCCACGCCTGATCCAACGAGAATTCGAAACAGCCGGGGGTTCTGTGATGGGCGCGCCTGCATATTCCGCCACGTCACATCCTCCCTTCTTCGACGACTTTATCCTCAACGGTCAATTCGAAACATTGTGGTAAAGTTGCAGTAATAGACATCTGAATATATATATACCATATCCAGCTCTGAGATAGAAAAAACGCCGCAATCAAAACCCCGGCCATATTCGGCAAAAGCGAACGCAGCAATGCACGTTGGGCGGGATTTGACAACCTATCGGCCAAAGTTTCATATCTCATCGCATTTCGTACCGACAGCCAAATCAACATCAAAAACGGAATCAACCCCAAAATACCGGTTTCCGCCGCTACCTTCACATAAGAATTATGCGCTTCCAAGGTGCCCCATTTGACCGGACTGCTTGCAAAAGATTCAAAGTTGTAAGCAAATCGATTGAAACCCAAACCTACAATCGGGTTGGCCGCAAACATCCGCATCCCCGCTTTCCAAGCATCC
>JBFFBT010000331.1:0-5007 GCA_041560255.1 Myxococcota bacterium
CTGCAGAACGAGGATATGGGTTTTTGCCGGGAAGGTGTAACGCCACTTGATCTCGAAGGCGGCAAGGCTCGCTTCGACCTGACGCTGCTTTGTAGAAACATGGGAGAACGTTTTCGATGTGAACTGGAGTATTGTACCAAGCTTTTCTCAGGTGAGACAGCATCCAGAATGGCACGGCACTTTGTACACCTGTTAAGAGAATTCTGTACTCAACCCGAGCGCCGCCTCGGTGATGTGCCCATTGCCGAGCCGGGCGAGCAAGCTGAAGCGCTTGAGAGGTCCAGGGCAACGCGTCGACCGTACGGTCATGATGAATCGGTTCAGTCACGATTCCGAGATCAAGTGAAAGCCCACAGCGACGCGATTGCTGTAAGCGAGGCTTTTGCACGTCGAGGACAGGTGCAACCTGCGAGCTTAACCTATCGGCAACTGGACGATTTCTCTAACAATGTCGCCCACAAGCTCCTGGCGTCAGGAGTCAAAGCAGGCAGTGTTGTGCCGGTTTTCGTAAACAAATATGTCGATACGATAGCCGCTTTACTCGGAGTTCTAAAAGCCGGTTGTGCTTACCTACCGCTTGACGAAGAACTCCCCGAGAACCGTAAACGATTTCTTATCACTGACTGTGGTGCTCGTTTTGTGCTGCTCGATCGCAATCGGCACAAAACTCAGCAGGCAATCATCAGCGCATGTGCTGCAACTGCGGTCTTCATCCCGAATGGATTCGAGGCGGTGCACGAAAAACCGGAGACCGGTCCACTTCCCCATGGAGTAGGTGGCGACGACCTCGCATATGTACTGTACACCTCCGGCTCCACCGGTGATCCTAAAGGCGTATGCGTACCCCACCGCGCAATCCTACGCCTGGTACAAAGACAGGATTTCGCAGATTTATCGTCTGAGCTCAAGGTGCTGCAAACCGGCGCCATCGATTTCGACGCTTCGACATTTGAAATATGGGGACCACTCCTCAATGGCGGCACGGTTGTTCTATTGTCGAAAACCGATCTCCTCGAACCGAAGCGACTTAAAGCGGCACTCGTTTCACATAAGATAACAACGATTTGGATGTCGAGTCCGTTTTTTAACCAGATACTCGAAGCCGACGAGTCACTGTTTGACTCCCTCTCGCATCTCCTCGTCGGTGGCGATGTTGTCTCACCCACACATGTGCGGCGTTTGCGGGCGCGAAAGCCGCACTTGCGTATCACCAATGGTTACGGACCCACCGAAAACACTACCTTCTCAGCAGTATACGAAATTCCAATCGGCAGCGCAGTTCGAGAACCCATTCCTATCGGAAAACCTATTGCAAACTCCTCCTGCTATGTGGTGGATCCAAACGGTGCGCTACTGCCGATAGGCGCCCGCGGTGAACTATGGGTCGGAGGTGATGGCGTGGCGCTCGGATACCTGAACCGTGAAGATCTCACACGTACGGCCTTCTTGGCAGATCCATTTGTACCGGGTGGACGAGTGTATCGTACAGGCGACTGTGTTCGCTGGCTCTCCGATGGAAACCTCGAGTTTCTTGGCAGACTCGACCATCAGGTTAAAATCCGGGGATTTCGGGTGGAGCTTGGTGAGATCGAAGTGCGCCTAACAGAACACGAACGTGTTCGCGAAGCTTGTGTAGTCTCCAGAGGTGAATCCAATGAATCACGATCGCTATGCGCTTATGTGGCAACCGATGTGTCGCTTACCTCCGCTCAGATGGTGAAGCATCTAGAGGCACGCTTGCCTGCGTATATGATTCCCTCAACTTATGTTTTTCTCGAGCAATTGCCGCTGAACAAAAACGGTAAGGTCGACCGCACCAAGCTGCCACCTCCGGTGATTTTGGCAAGGCGCTTAGACAACGGCAGAGTTCTACCAGCCGAGCGCAAGATACTGGATATCGTCATGCAGCTTCTCAACATCGGCGAACCTTCACTCGAGGACGATTTCTTTTCGCTAGGTGGCGATTCGATCAAGGCAATCCAATTGTGTGCTCAGGCTCGAGCACGCGGTTTAGGTCTCGAAGTGCGTGATGTTTTCAATCATCCGGTGATTCGTGAGCTTGCTGCCAGCGCGGATGAGCTGCAAGATACAGTTCGTGCTGTGAGCGACGCGGGACCCATACCGTTGACGCCGATCCAAAGCTGGTTCTTCGAGCAGTGCTTTACTGATATGCATCACTTCACACAAGGCGTGGCGCTCGACTTTCGACGGCCGCTCGAAGCCAAGCTGCTCAGACAGGCGTGGGAGCGGGTAGTGGCAGAACATGCGGCGCTGCGCACTACCTACGCCGCAACGGATTGTGGAGCAGAGGTTGAGGCCCGTGTTCAGACCCCAAAAACAACTTGCGAGTATGCCTTTACAGAGGCTTCAGTCAGCGAGAAAGACTCGCAAACCGCTCGCGAGCAAATGCAAGCACACACGGTCGCGTTGAATCGAAAGCTCGATCTTGCCCAAGGACCAATCTCGGCTCTGGGTCTCTACCATCGACAGAAAGGCGACACACTGCATATCGTTGTTCACCACCTCGCTGTGGATGCGGTCTCTTGGAGCATTCTGCTCGACGACTTGTTTGCAGCATATCAATGCGGCGCACGCGGCCAAGACATGATCCTGCCACCATCTACAGATAGCTTTGGCCTGTGGGCACAAATGGTGAAAACGTCGGCGAACACAGAGAATATGGGTCGCGCGCACGCACATTGGACCAGACTGGCACATCAAGTCCAAACGCGTCCCAAACTTTTCCCCAGTATCAAAAGGCCGATTGCCACACAGATTAAGAAGAGCAGTTTTGCGCTTTCTGCAGAGCAAACCGATCAGCTGCGACGTGAGGCCAAACGCACTTTTGGCGCAGATATCCAAGAGGCGCTGCTGTGCACTCTCGGACAAAGCCTCATGCGTTGTATGGGTGAAGGCCCCTTTGTCGTTCAAGTGGAAGGCCATGGTCGCGACTTGATCGACAGCGACGTTGACGTGAGTCGCACGGTAGGCTGGTTTACGAGCGCTTACCCTGTTGTGCTGTCGCCGACATGTGATTTATCGCATAACCTCAAATCGGTAAAGGAATCCCTTCGCTCTGCACCAGAGGCAGGTGGTACTTTTGGATTGCTGCGCTACACAAATCAGAATCTTGGAAAAAGCGCAGGTTCCATTTATGAATCTCTCACGCCGGAGATCTGCTTCAACTTCCTAGGTGAAGTGGTACCATCGCTGGATGTTTCACAAGGAGTAGAGATCTCGGTTCTACCTAGAGAGCTTACCCGCAGTCCCCTGCAGGAAGTGCCTTTCAATATAGACGTGGAGGCCTCCATCATCAACGATGCACTGTCTGTCACCTTCCGCTGCGGCTCGCCTTCGGCCGGTAAGAGGCTGGATCAGGCGCTGGTCGAGGCATTTGAGCGAGAGCTGCAGGGTCTGCTTGTTCACCTAAAACAAATCAGCATACGAGAGCACACGGCGAGTGACTACGGCGCGAGCGACGTCAACGAAGACGAGCTCGCCGCCATCTTTCATGAACTGGCGGTTAGAAAATGAGCACACATACGCATGTATCGAGCCCGAAAACGCACCAGATGGCGGCGCCGCTGACACCCGGCGACATTCAATCCATCTGTTCACTTACGCCTCTGCAGGAAGGCATGGTCTTTCTGCAGACGCTCGGTGAACAAAGCTCAACAGCTTATATCGAGCAGGTTTGCTTGGTGCTGGCAGGGAACCTCGAGATAGGAATCCTCGAGAACGCCTTGGCTGCTTTGGTGGCCAAACACGAAGCATTGCGAACGGTCTTCGCTTTCAAGGAAACAGCCAAAAGCCGGCAAATCGTTCTTAGAACACGAAGTGTCGCTGTGGATTTTGAAGACCTCTCGACCTTGGCAGGCGACGTGCAAGCACAGGCCACGGCTTGCGAGCGCATAGCGCTGGCGCAAAGACAGCGTGGCTTCGACCTTGCCCGCGATATGTTATTTCGTTTGATGGTTATGAAGTTGAATGAGGACTCGTACCGGCTGATTGTCACTTTTCATCACATCATACTCGACGGTTGGTCTCTGGCAATTGTCCTTGGTGACTTGTTCTCCGAGTATGGGCGCATGCTTGTAGAACCACAGAGCACGCCCATTAGGGCTACCAGCCCCACTGTACCAACCAACCGAGATTTTGTGGATTGGATTGAAAAACAGGATCACGATTCAGCGCGCGAGTTCTGGCGTCAGCATCTGAAGGGTTATTGCGAGGCAGTTGGTCTACCCCAACACCCTTGCGCTCAGGCCGAAAAAACTCCCCAACCTGCTGTCCATTGCAAGGCAATACCGCCTGAGCTGGTTGCTTCTCTTGAAGAATGCGCGCGCTCACTTCGCACCACCATGGGCGTTCTCTTCCGCGCTGCCTGGGGTCTTTTACTGCAAAAGTATAACGATACCAATGATGTAGTGTTCGGAGCGGTTGTTTCCGGAAGATCGCCGGCACTTACAGGCTCCGAGGGTATGGTTGGTTTGTTTATCAACACTCAGCCGGTGCGCGTCTGCTGTGAGCCGACGACCACACTGACCGGTTTGGTTCAAAGCGTTCATCACAGCTATATGGAAGCCAGCGCTTTCGAACACTATCCGCTTTACGATGTGCTCAACGAGACACTTTTGAAAAAGAACCTCTTCGACCATGTTTTGGCATTCGAAAATTATCCGCTTGACGAGCAATTCAGAGGCACCTCAAAACGCAACAATCTACCGTTTGAGATCGTGGGCACTGAGAGCCACGAAGAGACCAACTATCCGCTCAACGTTGTCATAAATCCCGGCGCTGAATACAAGATCACCTTTTTGTATGATGCGCAAATCTATAGCGAAGCCAACATCGCCCATTTTGCCGGTCATTTGATCCGAATTCTACATGACATCGCACATACACCCAAAAGACAAGTCGCTGACGTCAGCCTGCTCTCGAGATCCCAGGCCGAAGGCATGGTAAAGCAGTATAGTGTCTCAACTTCACCATACCCGAGCCAAAAAA
>JBFFBT010000332.1:0-5002 GCA_041560255.1 Myxococcota bacterium
AATCCATATCGAGGAATGTCCGGTGGATGTACCGATTTCGAGAGCCTGTTTGTACCCCCGCTCGACAATCATCTCATGCATGAAACGCCCGTCCTTGGCAGGTATGTTCATCCCCCGCCAGTTGGATTTGTTTTTGGACAAAAATGCTTTGACCTTCTTGTCCAAAGGCGTCTCTCTCTTTGAAGCAGGATCTTTATCCACCCGGGATGTAAGTACCTGCTCAGGGGATAGATCCTGACCAGCCCAACATCGATCAACCTCAACTACGATCCATCCAAAAAACCCAATCAACACGCCTACTACGATGAATATTTCCTTTTTTTTCGGCAACATGTGTCTAAACCTCCCCAGTCGCAATCTGCTGTTTTAGGACCAAGTCCCAAGTCTTTCAATAAAGACCCGCATATGGCCCGATCGGTTTACCCCGATCATTGAAAAATTTCTACCCATCTCGATGAAATTTTAATTCCACCCCGGTGACACATCCATTCAACCCGTGTGTTTAAACCGTGTGAGCCGGACGTTTTCACGCTCAACACCTATAACCACGCGGGAGGAATATACATGTTGGTAGAAACCCTGTTCAACGCGACCCTGGTAGGAGCAGAGTGGGTGCTGTATCTGCTGGTAGCGCTTTCAATGGCATCGATCGCGGTTACTGCAGAACGAAGCATCCTGTTTGCCTCGAACCGAGTCGATTTCAAACAACTCGGCCAAAAGCTCAAAGCCACCCTGGAGAAAAACGACCTCGAAAGCGCTCTTGGCTTGCTTCGCTCCTCCAAATCTCCCGAAGCGAGAATCTGTCTTTCCGGTTTGGAGCAAGTGCAAAAGGGGCTCGGTTCGGTAGAAGAAAGCATCGCCGCAGCGGTCAACATCGAAAAGACCAATCTGGAAAAACACCTCGCTTTTCTGGGCACCGTGGGCTCCAACGCTCCGTTTATCGGATTGTTTGGAACCGTCTTGGGCATCATCAGAGCATTTCATGATCTTTCATCGGGATCCCAAGAGGGGGCTTCGGCCGTCATGTCCGGTATCAGTGAAGCTTTGGTGGCAACCGCGGTGGGTCTTCTGGTGGCCATTCCCGCGGTCGTGGCGTTCAATATATTCAAACGCAAAGCCGCTGCCCGCATGACCAACGCCGACACCCTTACCCATGTGCTGTACGCCTACTTGAAAAGCTAAAACCAAAAGGAATCCGAGCATGGCCTCATCGAAATCAAATCAAAACAACGACGATATCATCACCGATATCAATGTAACTCCCTTAGTGGATATCGTTTTGGTGCTCTTGATCATCTTTATGGTAACCGCTTCATTCATAGTTGCTCCGGCCATCAAGGTTGATTTGCCCAAGGCGGCCAACGCGGACGACAAACCCGACAACACCATCGCCCTGATCTTGACAGAAAACGGACAATTGTTTGTCAACGGTAAGGAAACCGACTGGAGCGGCATGAAAAACCATATTCGGACTCAAATGGTAAAGCTACCCGACATGCAGGCGGTTATCAGCGCCGACAAAAACCTGCCGCACGGAGATGTGATTCATCTCATAGATACCATCAAAGGTCTGGGAATCGTGCGATTCGCTCTCAACATAGAGCGAATCGATTACCAAAGCGAACTACAACCACAAGGATGATTTTTGTGAAAACAATTTCTTTTCAATCCGACTCCCGGTTTGGATCGATTACCGGTTGGATCATATCGGCGGCGTTGCACGCTGTGGCCGCGTTGGTCATGTTGGACATCGGCGGCTCCACCAACGACCACCCTCCCGATACCACCGTCCAGATGACAATTGTAGAAAAGAAAAAACCAGAGCCGGTTTCACTCCCCCAAGAAAACGAAACCATCTCGAAGCCCCAAAAAATCAAACCTCGCACCATCAAGCTCTCCAAAGCCACCCCACCTTTACCTCCCTCCAACCAGAAGAGACCAAAGAGCCCTCCCGCAAAAATCAGCAAACCGGTGTTCGGAATTTCTATGAGCTCGGTCGTCAAGGGCTCTGGACCGAGCACACCCGGTATGACTGTACGGGTGGGCAACACATTGGCGGCTTCCCCCTCCCAGGAGTTTACCGATCCGAACGAGGTACAACCTTACCAAGCTCCCAATCGAATCTTGAGAAAACACACCTACCAGGCCGTGCCCACCTACAAACTGACCAGCCTGCCCAAACCCAAGCGGCTCATCAAGGCAAATTACCCCGAACAAGCCCGTAGCAAAGGTATTGAAGGGGAGATCATTTTACGCCTGACCATCGACGAAAAAGGTTGGGTACAAGACGCCGTCATCGTCAAGGGCATCGGTCACGGACTTGATGAGCTTACTTTGGCGGCAGCCAAGGCATTTCGATTTGAACCGGCGCGGATTGAAAACCAGCCGGTCTCGACCATCATACCGTTTACTTACCGATGGAAAATCATCGATTGAGTCAAACTCGAGGCGACCGAACCGGAGCAACGTCATGAACCAAAAGCGAGAACCAAGCATGAAAATCCAAATAATCTATATTTTACTTGCAAGTTACCTCACAGGATGTGCAACCCCTTCGATGCAGCCCAACACTTTTTGTGTCAAGCTCCCCAAGACCATATGTGGGAAGTTGTTCGATCCATCCTGCGATCTTCCCGCGGATGAAGACATTCGATACGAATCCAGCGCGCAATGCCTCGAAGCAGAACAATCGATCTGCCGATTGCTGATTAATGATCCTACGCTCTCGTACGATGCCATTCAGGCCCACGAATGCGTGCAAGAAGTCGAAAAAGCCGACTGCGAGCAAGCCTATCGCTCGGAGTTTCATGCCTGCGACACTGTTTTTACCCATGGAGAATGAAATGTCATCCAAATACTATTCGCTCAAGCCGTTGTCGGCCGGTTTTTACTTGCTCCTGATTTTTACCCTGCTACCGATGCCTGTAAGGGCCGATCCTCAAGCCGAAGCAAAAAACCAGGAAGCGTTACAACTCAGTAAGCTGCCAATCTTGACCGAATTCGTGCAAGCCGTCTATCCCCCAAATGCGATCTCTTTGGGTCTCGAAGCCGAAGTAGTTTTAATCATTACGGTGGATGAAAGCGGCATGGTGAAAGATGTGCAGGTCAAAACTTCGGCTGGAAATGATTTTGACCAAGCTGCGGTTGACGCCGCCTGGAAGTTTAGATTTCAACCCGCCATGGCAGGTGATACACCGGTTGCGGTGGCTATCACCTATACCTATCGATTTGTTCTCGAGACACCCCCGGTTACCCAAACACCATCACCTCCCAAAATCGACTTGAGGCCCCCGCCCGAGAAGGCCGACGAACGGGATGCCGGCGCAGTACCCATCAATGTCACGGGAACGATCCTCGAAAGGGGTACGCGCGCCGCCTTGGCTCAAGTAGAGATCAGTCTGCCGAATTTGGAACGACAAACGACATTCTCCGATCCAAATGGACGTTTCGAGCTCAGGGGTGTTCCTTTGGGTAAACACGACATGGTACTGACCCGCATGGGATATGAAATCACCCATTTGAAAATCGAAGTCATCGAAAACCGACGAACCGATACCACGATATACATTGAAAAAATCTCATACGACAACTATTTGCTCACCGTTCACGGTAAGCGACCCAAGCAAGTGGTAACCCGACATGTCTTGGATCAGAAAGAAATCCAACGTATTCCAGGCACACTCGGCGACACCATCAAAGTCGTCGAGGTATTGCCGGGGGTTGCACGCACCCCCATGGGATTAGGCGGATTACTGTTGTTTCGCGGCGCCGACCATATAAGCTCAGGCGCAGTTGTTGACGGGACTTTTTTACCCTATCTATTTCATTTCGGAGGACTTCGAAGCGTCATCAACAGTGAGCTGGTTGCGTCCATCGACTTTTATCCAAGCAACATGGGAGTCTACTACCAGGACATCACCGGCGGAGTGATCGATGTACGTACCCGCGACCCAAAAGACGATCGCCTGCACGCGGCACTGGACATCAATGTTTTCGAAGGCGGTATATTGCTCGAAGGACCGATCGTCAAAGATTTAAGCTTTGCGGCCGCCTTGCACCGCAGCTGGCACGATCTCGTTTTGGACGCTGTATGGCCTTCCGACACGGTCAGCTTTGCGCTCGCCCCCCGTTATTACGACTACCAACTCAAACTCCACTGGAAAATCGATCCCAAACATCGGATCGAACTATTTTCTTTCGGCGCCGACGACCAAATGAAACTGATTGTCGGCAAGGACAGTCAAGCCGGAGTCGGCTTCGAGGATCACATCCAATTTCACAAAACCAATGTACGTTACATCTGGAACATCAGCCCCACCCTCACCCATACCCTGACACCCAGCTTCACCCACACAAAAGAATCCGGCAATTATTTCGTCGATTTTTACGCCGACATGGTTTTCAACACCTACGCGTTGCATGACGATCTGAGCTGGCAGGCATCCAAATCGATTCACCTCAACACCGGTATACAGTTGGCATACTCTGAGTTGAATCTCGATTTCAGAGCTCCGCACCTCGATCGCCTGGGAGAAAAAAATACCGAAGAACAAAGCACAGAGGTACGCTCATTTCGTGACACCATCTACGCAACCACTGCCGGCGGATATGCCGAGCTTGTCCTGCAACCCAAAGACGGGCTGAAAATCGTACCTGGTATACGAGCGGATTACCATCATTACAACCGGAAATTCGAACCGAGCGCAAGTCTTACCACCCGGTATACCTTACTCGAAGGGACCGATTTGAAAGCGGCGATCGGAACGTACACAAGGTTTCCCTTTGGGCCCGAAGTTTGTGAAGGATACGGCAATCCCGATCTGGATCTGGAGCGTTCGGTTCAATATGCATTGGGCTTCGAACAAGCCGTCACCGAGCTTGTGCACCTGGATCTTACCGTATTCTATAATGAAATGTACGATTTGGTGGTCACCAATCCAAAACACAATCTCGATCTCGAGCAACCACCCTATATCAACGGGGGTCTAGGCCACACCATCGG
>JBFFBT010000333.1:0-4991 GCA_041560255.1 Myxococcota bacterium
GGTTTGCAGTTGATTTCGGCCCGCGTGCGGGATGGAAGGATTTCATTCTGAAATATCTGCCCAAAAACCAAAACCCACAAAGCAATTGGAAGGATTATCGGGTCACGACGTTCGAGTACAACTGGAAGCTCAACAAATTGTAAGCTGCGCGAAGCAACCCGAGGCCGGGTGGGTTTGCCGTCATGAGCTCGAAGGCCGGACCAAGACCCGATCAAATCCGTCTTTGATTCTTTTACAATGCGGCCTTGACTCTTTTTGGGATTGGTGGGAGATACATAACCGAATATAGCCGTTGCTCGTAGCGTGTTTGGGTGCCGGATTGGGAGCCTCATCGATATGTTTTCAAGTACCTTGTTGATTATCGCCTTGGTGGCGTATTGTTGTTGCGCCGGGATGCTTTTTCTTTACGGATTGAATTGTTATGCAATGATTTGGCTGTTTGTCCGCAGCAGAAAAGAACAATTGCGCAAGAAGCACACCTTGCTCGAGCGGGTGGAACGAAAGATGCAAGCGGATGATTGGCCGGTGGTGACCACTCAACTTCCCATATACAATGAGAAATTTGTGATTGAACGTCTTTTGAAGGCCGTGTGTGCCTTTGACTATCCCCGGGATAAGCATGATATTCAGCTGCTCGATGATTCCACCGACGAGACGGCTGAGCTTTCACGGCGTTTGGTGTCGGACTATCAAAAACAGGGATTTCGCATCACGTTGTTGCAGAGAAAAGACCGCGCGGGGTACAAGGCCGGAGCGCTGGCATACGGTATGCAAGTGGCCCGGGGTGATCTGTTTGCCATATTTGACGCCGATTTTTTGCCGCCACCCGATTTTCTCAAAAAAACCGTGCCGTTTATGATTGGTGATGCAAAGTGCGGTTTCGTACAGACCCGATGGGGTCATCACAACCGTGGATTTTCGTTGCTTACCATGGCCCAATCCATTGGTATCGATGGGCATTTTGTGGTGGAGCAATCCGCGCGGGCTTGGAACGATCTGTATCTCAATTTTAACGGGACCGCGGGATTATGGCGAAGACAAGCCATTGAACAAGCCGGGGGTTGGCAGTCCGATACCATCACGGAAGATCTGGACTTGTCCTACCGGACCCAACTCGAGGGATGGCATGGGCGGTATTTGTTCGACGTCGTGGTTCCGGCGGAAATTCCCACCGATATCAACGCACTCAAATCACAGCAGTACCGTTGGGCCCGAGGCTCGATACAGACCGCTTTGAAATTGTTGCCGGCCGTGCTTCGACAAAAAAACACCCGCGGATTCAAAAAGCTGCAAGCCATCCTGCATCTGACCCACTATATGGTGCATCCCATCATTGTGATGATGACCTTGTTGGTCTTGCCGCTTTTGGTTTGGGGACAGGATGTGTTCAGGCCTTTTGTTATTGCGCCGTTGTTGTTTCTGATGCTGGTATCGTTGGTAGCGCCGAGCACTTTGTACGTTTTTTCACAGTTGGTTGCCTACCCGGATTGGAAGGACAAATTGCGATTCATACCCGGACTTACGATATTGGGTATGGGTTTGGCCGTCAACAACACCCTGGGTGTCGCAGCTGCAATATTCGACCGCAAAGGAGGTGTGTTCGTCCGCACGCCCAAGCTTGGGGCCATGGCTGTTTCGGGGCCCAAAGACAAACCATCGAAAACCGCAAGGGTCTACCTTATACGACGAAACAG
Source organism: Myxococcota bacterium (assembly GCA_041560255.1). Taxonomy (GTDB): domain Bacteria; phylum Myxococcota; class B64-G9; order B64-G9; family B64-G9; genus JBFFBT01. Next base: position 1,695 of record JBFFBT010000333.1, read on the forward strand.
GTCGTATTGGCTCGAAGTGTTTTTGGGTTTATGGGCTTGCGCGGCTTTCGCTCGGTTCATGTTCGTATCCAAGTTTCTGGTGGGCCCCATTCTTCTTTTACATGCTTTGGGTTTCTTGTATGTCGGTGTGGTGTCGGTTGTACATGACCGGCGTGCCCGCCGGCTTCGAGTATGGTCGATTTCCGAATAAATCCTAAGATATCTCGTCGGGAAAAGTGCCTGTCATCCTGGATAGGTATTTTCTCCTGTGGAGTGATGATGACGGTTGGTGGGGTGTTGATCGGATGGGTTGCCTTCGATCTAGGGACTTGGGTATGGATGGTGATTTCGATCGGGTTGGCAGGCGGGGTGGGGGGGTTGGCGGTTTGGATGTGGTTTGGGGATCGGATGGCGGGCGGCGCTGCGATTTTGGTCATCCTGCTGTTTGGGATTGTGTTTCGTTTGTTGATCCTGTCTTCGGATGGTTATTTGTCGGACGATATTTTTCGATACCATTTTGACGGCCGCGTGCTCAACGCAGGTATCAATCCCTATCGGTACGCACCCGATGATAAGGAGGTCTCACATCTTCGTATCGAAGCCTTGGATCAAAAAATCAATCATCCGCATGTAAGAACCGTCTATCCTCCTCTCGCACAGGTCTATTTCGCTTTGGCGGCTTGGGTGACGCCGAGCGGACTGGGCGGATTGCAGGCGTTGTTTCTGTTGTCCGAGATCATGGCTTGGCTGCTCTTGTGGTGGGAATTGCGCAGACGTGGCTCGGCTGCGAGCAATATCATGATCATGGCTTGGGCTCCTTTGTTGATGTTGGAAGGATATCTTCCGGGTCACCTGGATATGCTGGCTCTTCCTTGGACAGTATTGTTGCTGATCTGGATCGAAAGCCCGCGGCCCAACTTGGCGGCCGTAGCTTTGACGGCGGCCTGCCTCATCAAACCTATCGTGATGATCTTCGTTCCCATGATTGTTGCTCGAGTGGGCCTGCGCAAAAGCCTGCGCCCGGCTTTGTTGTGTGCCTTTTTGTTGGTGATTGCCTATCTCCCATTTATTTCGGCTGGAAAATATGTAGTTGACTCCATGTGGTTGATGGCCGCAAAATGGTTTTTCAATGCAAGTGTATATACCGTGCTCGAGTCGATCTTCACACCACCTGTCGCCAGATTGGCGGCCGGTGGATTGCTCGTCGGATTGATTGTCATAATCCCGATATATATCAAAGAGTTGCATGCAGGAATGCTCATGACGTTTGGTGCTTTTGTGGTTTGTACGACCACGTTGTTTCCGTGGTATTTGATATGGATGTTTCCGATCTTGGTTGTAAAACCGGATCCCGCGTTGTTGGTATTGTCCGTATTGGTGTTGATTGCCGAGATGGTGAACATCGAGCACCAGCTCCATGATGTCTGGTATTTGCCGCATTGGGTACAGCTTGTGGAGTATGTGCCTTTTTTTGTTCTGTTGGTGATCGGCTCCATCCGCAAATGGGGAATGTTTTCGAGCCGGCATGCTACTTTTGCAAAACTTGAACAAAATGAAGTATAATCGTTATACTCAGCGATAAAGCTCATTTGTACAACATGGTTTTTATGTGGGCATTCGCGCTCTGTGAGGAAATTCCGAGATAAAATGCCCGCGATGTACCCAGAGGAGTGAGGCATGGAGAAATCACACCAACTGGTAGGGTGTTGTATGCTGCTGTGGATGATGGGTTGTGATCCCAGCATCGAAAGCCAAAACCCATACGATCCCGACACCCCTGAAAATATGCAAGCCCGAGCGACTCTGCAGGGCGTAGTTACCCTGGAAGGATTGGGCGATGTGGAGGATGTAAAGATCGAGGTGTTTTCGTTGATATCCCAGGGTCAATCGTTTCATCCGGGGCCTGACGGAGCGTATGTCATCAGTGTGGTTCCGCCCAATATACAGGAAATCATCTTCAGCCTGGAAGGATATGAAGATAGGGTGGAGACCAGATATTTCGAGCCCGGAGGAAACCAAAATTTGGACATCAGACTGATGACACTTCGGGGCGATTTGGTCGGAAAAGTGCGTCTACAAGAACAAAGCAATCATAGTGGTGTGACTGTGGTGTTGCGACCAAAGGAGGACATAGGATTTGATTTTCAATTGACTTCTCAGACAGCCCCTACGGGTGACTATGTGTTCGGTTCTGTACCCGTGGGAGTCTATGATTTGACTGCCAGCAAGGTCCAGTATCAGGGCAAGACCCTGGGAGATCTGTCCGTGGTCGCCAATGAAGTCGTCACCGCCGCTACTCTCGAGCTTCCACCGGTAACCGGGGCGGTGGTGGTTTATGGGGGCGACGGAGGCGATCCTCAAAATTTCGATAATCCCGATTATCCGGCTTGTTGTCACCATACCCAAATCACCCGTACCCGTCAGGTCAAGCTGCAGATGTTTGGTCTCAACACAGCCGCTATGCAGTTTCGAATGTCCGACGATCGGATCGAGTTGGAGTCAACGCCTTGGGAGGTTTTTCATGACGACGTCTTGTTTGAGCTGTCTGCGGATAACGGTGAGAAAGTAGTTTATGTACAGCTCTTGGATGAAAACGGTGTTTTGTCCGATGTGTTTGAAGGTCACACCGTCTTGGATACCCAGCTTCCGGAAATCAGTTCACTGGTTTTGGGCAACGGATCGGGTTACAGCCAAGATACCACCATTGCCGTACGCCTGGCCGGAGAGGATCTTCCTTTGGAGTCCGCCATTGCAGAGATGCGCATGAGATTGGGTCAAGCACCGGCCGATCAAGATGGTTGGGTGCCTTTTCAGCTGAGAACCAACATCACTCTGGACGACCTGGACGGGGAGCAGACGGTTTTCATCCAGGTCCGCGATCGAGCGGGCAATCAATCTGAAGTGGTTTCCAAATCGATACGCTTGGACAGAAACCCACCGACGGCCGGACCGGTCGAATTGGGCCCACCGGTCAAAGCCGCCAACGGATCGGGGTACGCATTGAGTTTGGACGTTCCCATAAATTTTAATGTGATCGATGATACCACTTTGCCCGAGGACCTGAAGTACAAAGTTTGTGAGGTTGAGGGTTGTCCGGGGGTGGCCTTCTCGCCCTATGTTGCTCAGGTCGTACGTTCCTACTCCGCAGAGGGCGGTTATACCCTCTATGCGGTGTTCAAAGACGGAGCCGGCAATCTGTATCAAGCTCAACCAGTGTCTTTTATCATTGATGCCGAGGGGCCTACATTTCCGGTCGCCCGGGTGTCGGAAGGAACGTATGTCTCCGATCCGGGCATTCATATCTTGGTGGATGTAAAC
>JBFFBT010000334.1:0-4989 GCA_041560255.1 Myxococcota bacterium
TCATTGAGATAGGCATAGAGATAACCGACGGAGAATACCAGGGTTGCCTGATGTCCAATCCGAATTTCGGTGCCCAATCGGGATACCAAACCGGAGGTGGCGCAAAATCCTCGTTCTTTTAGATCCGGCTGGCGCGATAGGCTCCAGTGCACCAATTCGATACCTCCACCGAAGGAGGCATGTAGGGATACTCTGCTATGGATGGGTAACTTGTAGTAGAATGAAGCGTATACCGGAAGCGTCTCTACATCGATTTCCAAAGAGATGTCGGCAGATCCCACCTGGCTGGTTTGCTTGCCGAAACGGTAGCCTGACGACAAAGCAAAATACAAATTTGGTCTTCCGAAAGGCAGGCCGATTTTCCCTTCGAAAAGGATAGATATCCAATGTAGACGGGTAAAATTGTACATCCAGCCGGTCGATGGTCCAAATGAAAGCCATGCGGATGAAGGAGCTTTCTGTGATAATCTGGGTGACGGACTCGGAAGGATCGGAGGAGTATCTTGGGCGGTGTCGATTTTCTCCTGAGTCTGGATGTGTGATTGCGCAGGTGGAGTCATGCTGGGTATAGGAGTTGCTGCCGGAATCAATTCGAATGCAAGGTAAACTTTTTTTGGTGGTGCTTGGTCGTCTGCCGTAATGACGATCGATACTGGTGATGAAGGTATTTGACTTGGGGCGGTATATTCCATTTGATAAGATCTTCGAGAAGCTCGAACGATTTTCGTGCAGATGCCCGGCGAGCAAGCCGAGGTGATAAACTTTTTTTCGAGAGAGGTTCCATCCGGTTTTATGGCGTAAATATAGATGACGGACTTGTCTCGGCCGTTGGCCTCAAGAGTAGTACGGTCCGCCGACGCAGCGATTCTTGGGAAGGATGGAGTCGGAACGCGTATTGTTTTTTGGCTTCGGTTGCCGAATGCATCGATGGCGTGTACGACGGCTTGACTTTCACCTGGTCCGATTTCCACGTTCAAAGAAGCTTTTCCTTCGGCGTCGGTCGAGGCGGGACCATACGATCGCTCACCCAACTTCAATGTGATGCGTACATTGGGTTTGTTGGTGTTGACCGGCAGGGTAATCTTGGACCAGAGGCGAAGTACGGTCCATACCGGAGGTGTCCGGGCAGTGGAGGCGTGGAGAATGACTGCCTGTGGATGGATATTTTGCGGCATACGGTAGGTGATACGATACCGGCCTTTACCGATGTGGCGTGCTTTTGATAATTTCCCCGTTGTGGCGCCAAGTTGAAGATCGAGGTTTGCAAGGCCATTACCGGCCTGATCGCGTGCCTTGATGTACATGAATATCTTTTTACCAGGCTCGATATACAACTTTTTGGAGGTGGACTCCCACGTTATCCGAGCGACGTTATCCTGCTCTTCGGCATGGCTTGTGATGGGTAGCCAGCTTACAGTAAACCAAACAAGACCGACAATGCATTGATTACCCATCACCATGCGGCCCCACTTAGAAAATGGTCTTTGCGAGCAATCTGTACTCAGGATAAGATGCAGATTGCCCGACGTCAAGATGAGAACCGACCATGGTGTCGAATTTTCACCAAACTTGATCTGGATCGTACGTTTGTGTTTTGCTATGGAGGCCGAAAATCATATTATATGAAAAACAAATGGTTGTGGTCGGCATAGTTTGACAATATGGAGTTTTCATGTCGAAACCAGCCGAAGTGGAATGAATTGAGAGAAAAAATCTCTGGATTCCTTGACCGGAGGGTGATCTCTGATTATCTTGGTTCTGGTACTCGAGGTACAACCAAACAGAACTGGAGGATAGGTGTAATGGATAAATATACTTGCAACGTTTGCGGTTATGTCTACGACCCGAAAAAGGGCGATCCCGACAACAATGTTCCTCCCAATACACCCTTTGAAAACCTGCCGGAAAACTGGGTATGTCCGGTATGTGGTGCCGATAAAAGTTTGTTTGAAAAAGGTGAATGACAACCTTCCATGATTCGGGAGATCCGAAATGAGTGAAACCTTGAAGTTGGATGAAGACAAGCTGCATTTGGCCTGCTCGTGTGGTAGTGTCAATGCAGTACCACTTGAGAAGTTGCAAAAAGGGCCGGTGTGTGGTGCCTGTAAGCAAAACTTGAATCCGCCAGATCAACCGGTGGAGGCCACTGATGCCAATTTTAACGATTTGGTCGAGAAATCGCCACTACCTGTGATGGTGGATTTTTGGGCTCCCTGGTGTGCTCCGTGTAGGATGATGGGGCCGATACTGGAGAGTTTTGCCAAGAAAAGAGCCGGCCAAGTGTTGGTAGCGAAGTTCAACACGGATGATAGCCCCAATGTGCCCGGGAAATTCGGTATCCAAGGGATCCCCACCCTGATTGTATTCAAGGCAGGAAAAGAAACCAATCGGCAAGTGGGTGCGGTGCCGGAAGCGGCGCTTGAAAAGCTGATTGGCTGATAATCTGATCGCTTGAAAAATCAATCTTGAAATGGATTGATGCTTTCGATGCAGGGTAAGTTTTGAAATCCGGGTGATCGGATTGTATGCAGATAGTCTTTCCTGAGATTTTTGAGTAGATTACGGACTTCGTCGCTTCGATAGTCCGGATATGTCCATTCGAGTGCTTCATAGTCGCCGCGAACATACCAGAGCGTCACTTCAGCGAATATGCCCTTGTTGAGGTAAATGCGATGGGAACGGTTTTTCGTCGTAGCCAGGATGAGATTGTCGGCGGTGAGAAGTCCCGGATCCAGATTGATTTGCCGATCTCCGTTGGAAAGAGCGAGTTTTTGCTCGATTCGGTTGGTGAATATCTTGAGGTCCGACAATATGGATCGATCGACGAACGTGTTGATTTTTATGAATCTACGTATCAGATCGGAACCCATTTCTTTTTGGTAATAATCGGTCCAATGAAAATTGAAAGCGGGTTGGACGAGAGTTACCTCTCCCAAAACAGGTACCAATGCGTCGAGCGCTTTCGCCAGTACCTGCAAATTTCTGCCTAGGGTGGCTATCAAACCCATCGCAGGGGGTGGTTTGTGGATGGTACCCATATCGGAACACCTCGTATGGCGACAACCGGATGAATAATTTGACAGGCATGCCGATTGATTGCAAGGATTCTAAGCGCCTAGGATTGATTATCGGTTGGAATTACAGAAACTATAACCGTAAATCAGGTTTGCAGGCATCAAAGCCGACCGCATTTTCCACTACGCAGATTGTCCTCGATCGGGAGTGGATTTATGAATATTTGGAATGCGGAGTTTGGTTGAGAAGCAGCCAGTACAACCCGACATGCCGGACAGCTTCGATGAATTCGTCGAATTTTACCGGTTTACGCACATAGCTGTTTGCTCCGAATTTATAACTTTCAACGAGATCCCTTTCCTCGTCGGAGGAAGTCAACATGACGACGGGTAGAAAACGGGTAGCGACTTGTTCTCGAAGGTGTTTGAGCACTTCCAAGCCGTCTACCTTGGGGAGCTTGATGTCCAACAAAATCACTGCTGGAAGATCACTCGGATTGCGATTCTCAAAAGGACCTTTGGCAAAGAGGTAGTTGAGGGCTTCTTCTCCGTCCCGGGTGATGATGACTTGATTGGCCACATTGGCTTTGTTGAGTGATCTGAGGATCAGGGCTTCGTCGTTGGGGTTGTCCTCGACCAGCAAGATGGATTTGACAGGTGCGTGGGGTACGGATTGATGGTTCATGTTTGTTTTGCTCCTTGTGGCGCCAGGGTAAAGTAAAAGGTAGTGCCTTGATTGACGGCACTCTCACACCAGATCCGGCCGCCATGTTTGGACACGATGCGTCGTACAGTCGACAGGCCGATGCCCGATCCGGGGAAATCTGCCTGTTTATGTAATCTTTGAAACGGTGCAAATAGCTTGTGTGCATATCGCATGTCGAAACCGACCCCGTTGTCCTTGACGTAGAAAATACATTCGGCGTTCCTGTCCATGGAGGCAAACTCGATGCGTGCAAACGGTTGCTTGGAAGTAAATTTCCAGGCATTGGACAACAGATTTTCGAGCACTTGATCCAGCAGTCGAGGGTCGGCTTGGGATGAGATCCCTGCGGCGACGAAAGTTTCTATGTTGCGATCCGGTTCGATGTCATGCAATCGGTTCAGAATACGGTTGGCCAGCACACTCAGACTGACTTGGGTGGTTTGAAGCTCCACCTGGGTAATGCGCGACAGTCTGAGTAGATCATCAATAAGCTGGGCCATACGCTGGGTCTCATTGGTCACGCGCAGCAGATAGTCTTTTCCCTGATCGTCCAACTCTTTGATGTAATCCTCCAATATGGCCTGGCTGAATCCTTCGATCGCACGCAGGGGAGCCCGCAGGTCGTGGGAGACCGCATAGGCGAAAGACTCGAGCTCATGGTTGAGCGCTTGAACTTGAGTGAGGCTTTCCTGCAATTTTTCTTCAGTGTGTATGCGCGCCAGGGCCGCGCCGATAATGGCTCCCAACCTTTCGAAAAAGTTGATTTCTTGAAGATTGAACATACCTTCCTGTCGATCATTGAGCTGCAAAAGACCGATGGTGCCGACTCCCGAGCGCAATGGAATCAAGGCTACCGACTCGTATCCCTCGGAGTTGCAGCGGTTGCGTGTGCGGGATTGGCGTTCTTTCTCGGTGGTGGTTGCAAGCAATTTGCTGGTTGCGTTGCTTACGAAGCTGCCGTAATGGGTAAAAAACGGAAGCCTAGCATCGGTTCTTCCCTGGATGACATTGCCGCACATACATTCCAGGATGACTTCGCCTCTAACATTTTTCAGTACATTACCGTTGATATCCCGCGCGCAAAGAGAGTTCTCCTTTTCGATGAATTGATCTGAAAAACCGCTTACTTCGTAATATGGAAAATCCTCCTTGTCCTGCAATCGAATACCCACGGCCTCAAGCTCGGTAAAATCTTTGATTAAAAACAATATGTTACGGATTGCACCCGAAGTGTCGCCGGGTGTGTTGAGGATGTCCAGAGCATTGAAA
>JBFFBT010000335.1:0-4968 GCA_041560255.1 Myxococcota bacterium
GAACAGTTTTTAGCACAACTGATGATAACCGGCTGCCCATCAATTAGGGATGGTATAGGGCCCGGTGGTTCTGGCGTCGGCTCTGGAGTCGGTTCTGGTGTTGGATCTGATCCGCAGTGCTCATCATAATCCGGACAACAGTCTTGATATTGTTTACATAAGTCATCACACCAACAATTTTCGACTTTTTGACCACATTTTCCTTTACAGTAATCGGGAGTTGGAGATGGAGTTGATAGAGGTGGAGGTAGGAAAAAATCATGTTCAACATAGCATCTATATTCTTCATATTGCGTATCATCGATCTTGTTTTCTCCATGGATTTGGTCGATCGACCCACAGCTTTGGGATAAAAAGAAGACAACTACCCAAAAAAACACTTTTAGCATCCACCTCATAGGCCGACTCCTTTCTTTTTCTCAAGCTTGGTTATACCGGTAAACCAATTTTCTATACGATGTTTATAAAGTTGCTCCTGCTTCCTTTCGGTTTTCAAACACTGTGATTGTCTGAAGTTATGTAAATGATCGAAATTGGTATGCTTACCTAGTTTATAAGTGCATCTGCTAGGAAGATCGGGTGGTTTTATTGTTATCGATTGGAAGGGTGTCAGTATGTGGAATATCCCATGCCATCTGGCTCACGGTCTGTGTGCCATACAGCCTTGACTTTTCAGGTTTTTAGATCCAACACAGAGATGCACTCCGCATTAGCATGAGCCACAAAAGTGCGTTTTCCGTCAGGTGCAATGAGAATCCCAATGGGTACCGATTAAACTCTATAGGGAGTTTTGACTTGCCTGGAAAATAAGTACTTTTGACAAAAACGTCTATCGCCTTATTAGACCCCAACAGACTTCAAAACCATTGTCCATTATTCCACAGGTATACATCCTGCCATAACTAATGGCGACGAACTTGCCTGAAGGTGGGCTAAATTGACCGTTAAAATCACTACCCCAACAAACTACTTTATTATCGGTTTTTATTCCGCAGGTATGGAAAACACCAGCGCTAACAGCTACAAAACTATCTGCTGGCGGACTAGACTGGCTGACTCCATAGGAAATTTTGACTTTCCTAGAAAATAAGCACTTTCTAATAGAGCATCAAGAAAAGAAGCTATGTGTGACGATTTGATTTGATGTGGAATTCGAAATAAACGGGTAGCGTATGCTACACGAATGTATAGCCTATTGAGATTCTTCAGAATTGTTCTTCTCTTCCCTTATTAGATCCGAAGCCCAGCACAAATACGTTACCGGGGAAATGGTTTACCAAATCCAGGAGGCTTTTGGGTTGTCTTGTCTTTTTGGCATCGATCTGACTATCACGACTAGGTAGGCTAATATCCTGATTTGCCTGTTTTAGAAGCAAAATATATTGTCTCGTGCTCGGTGGACAAGCACAGAAACTAGAATTGTTCTTGTATTTTGACCTGACGACCTAAGCCAAAAGCTCACGTTTTTTTAGCGCATCGCCCAATGCCATCCTATGACGCTATACTCGGATTTCCAAGATTCGCCTTGTTCGCCCTCATACATAATGCTAAGGGATTTCTCACTGAGGTTCATCTTGCCGATAATCTGAATTTTTTCATTGGCGATCTCATTATCCGTAGCAGTATTTTGTTGCTGCAGTCCATTACATGAGATCTGCGAAATATCATAGTTGCCCATGTGATCCTCTATAGATGGACATCTGCCACCATAATCGTTGAAGGTACAGTCACAAACATAGAAACCAAAACACATGAATACTATTGTGATGCTCAGGAGTTTTGCAGATTTCATTGTTCATTCTCCCCTAGCCATTTGACATCAAAACAAATGCTGGATGCCTCATCTTTTGATGTGATTTGCGCCTCTGACAATTTAAGAAAAAAGGTTGCAGTGGATGGCCAGCGTTTAGATTCGGTGCTATTTAGAGAGTCACCAGTTTGAACATTTTCTACTGATTGCAAAACGACCTCTGTGTCTATGCCATCCTCAGCCTTGCAGCTGAGTGCAAAGGAGAAAGGAATACTGAAAAAAAGGAGCGGCCCCAACATAAGGCCACAGACTGCGGCTATTATCTCAAGTCGATATTTACCCATCATGTTTCCTTTCTTGACGTTAACGATATGCATCACGGGACCTTGTATATGTCCACCGACAATGGAACCACCAAAGAAGTCTGTGGTTTCAAGATGTTTAAGCTCATTGTACTATCCTCGAATATTCCATCTACCAGGACCAGAATGGTAACATATCCTACTGTTAATACAAACGTTGTCTTGAACAAATCATCCCCAAAAATCTAAGAATGTTTTAACCAAGTATGTTGAACAGGTCAGAATTGCACTGAGGATTTTTGACAGTGTTATTGTGACCAGTTTTTACCTCCCCGAAAAAAACCTATATTGATAAAGACCGGCCGGGTACGAGATCGTCAACCAAACTTTGATAGATTTTTTTAAAATTTTTGTTATTGCCTTATGAAATAAATGGTTTTTCCCATAGCCGTCGTCGCCTTTCGGCTGGGGCGGTGGCTACGGCTTCTTGTGGTTTTAGGGGTGAAGCGACCCACGGCCGGATAGTTTACGTTGAACCGCTTATACTACGGGTTAAGGATCTGAAAACAGGGTTGCTTGGACGACAACCGATTAGAAATGAATCGCGTACAACAAGGGAGCAATAATCATGGCCACCACGGAAATGAGCTTGACCAGGATATTGAGTGACGGTCCAGAGGTATCTTTGAACGGATCGCCGACCGTATCTCCGGTAACCGTCGCTTTGTGCATTTCGTCGTAAGCCTCACCCCAGGTTTTGTGCCCATCGTCTTTAACCTGTTTCTTCGAGTTGTCCCAAGCGCCTCCGGCATTGGACTGGAATATCGCCATGCAGACACCCGAAATAAGACACCCGACCAACAATCCGCCCAGCGCGTTGGGGGAGATCAATCCGGTGACGACCGGCACCACAACCGCCATGGCGCCCGGAACAATCATCTTTTTGATGGCCGCTTTGGTGGCGATGCTGACGCAATGGGCATATTGCGCTTTACCGTCGGCCGCTTCGATGATCTTACGCTCCTGATCGTTCGGCTCCCGCTCTTCGCTCTCGGCCTTCTGCGCAGCCAGCAAAGCCGGTTTCAACTCGGGGATTTCTCGAAATTGTCGGCGGACTTCCTGGATCATGTCCTGGGCGGCCTTGCCGACGGCCACCATGGCCATGGCCGAAAATCGAAACGGCAGCATGCAGCCTATGAGCATGCCGATTAAGGTGTAAGGATCGTTTGCCGATATCATGACCTGCCCGTGCATTTTGGTAATGTATGCACTCGTCATGGCCAGCGCCGTCAAAGCCGCCGAGCCGATGGCAAATCCTTTTCCGATGGCTGCGGTCGTATTGCCCACCGCATCCAGGCTGTCGGTCCTGGCTCGGACTTCCCGACCCAGTTGGGCCATCTCGGCGATACCACCCGCGTTATCGGCAATAGGGCCGTAGGCGTCGACCGCCAGCTGGATGCCGGTCGTACACAACATACCCACCGCCGACATGGCAATCCCGTAAAGGCCCGCAAAATAATACGCCAAGCCGATTGCCAGGCTGATGAGCAATATGGGGATCGTTGTGGAGTTCATCCCCACCGCCAATCCTTGAATGATCGTGGTGGCGGGTCCGGTCTTCGAGGCCTCTACGATGGTCTCGACCGGTTTTCGGCGCGTTGCGGTATAATACTCGGTCGTAACCCCCACCAGTGTTCCGGCGATCAAGCCGCCGATGATGGCTACCGCCACACCCCACCACTCGTAAGTATTCGTCTTGCCGGTCAATATATCCGTAACCTCGAAAGGTTCGTGCGGCAACAAATAGTACAAACATGCGACCGTGAAAACGATCATCAACCCGGCTGCGGAAAACGTACCGGTGTTGAGAGCCGCCTGCGGACTTCCGCCTTCTTTGGTTTTGACGAAAAAGGTGCCCAAAATGGAGGCTACGATGCCCACCAAGGCAATCACCAAGGGCAGGTAGACCGCGTTCATGGCCATCTCTGGATTGATCGCCTTGAGACCCGCAAACCAGGTGACGCCCAAAATCATCGATGAGACCACCGAGCCCACATAGGACTCAAACAAATCCGCACCCATTCCGGCCACATCGCCGACGTTGTCGCCCACATTGTCGGCGATGGTAGCCGGGTTGAGCGGATGATCCTCGGGGATTCCGGCTTCGACTTTACCGACCAGGTCCGCGCCCACATCGGCCGCCTTGGTGTAAATCCCGCCGCCTACGCGGGCAAACAGAGCAATCGATGAGGCTCCCAAAGAAAAGCCCGCCAATACATTCAATACGGCCTGCATCAACTTTTCTTCGGAGCTGATTTCAGAAAACAACGTGCCCCCGAACGAATGAAAAAGCACAAACAAAACCGATAAGCCGATGAGCCCCAATCCGACCACGCTCAAGCCCATGACCGATCCGCCCGAAAAAGCTACCTGCAACGCCGCGTTGAGCCCACTGCGGGCTCCCGCGGTCGTGCGCACATTGGCCTTGGTGGCGACCCGCATTCCAAAATAGCCCGCCAGCGAGGAGCACACGGCTCCAACTACAAACGAAAGGGCTATCAACCAGTGGCTGTCTTCCAACCCGGCGTTGGAAAACCCCAACAAAACCGCGACTGCTACGATAAAGATCGCCAACACCCGGTATTCTTGACTTAAAAATGCCATGGCGCCTTTGGCCACCCACTCGGCTATCCGCTGCATTCTCTCGTTGCCCGGATCCTGCTTGGATACCCATACCGCTTTGACAAATGCGTATAGCAGCGCCAAAACGGCAGCTACTATCGGCCCATAAAAAAAGAAAATCTCCATACATGCCTCCCTTCCTGATGTACCCACCTACATTCGTGGTTTTTTTCTGCGATGCACAGACGCCTCGCTCTCTATTCACAATTTGGCATGTTGCTATATCAAACCCGC
>JBFFBT010000336.1:0-4889 GCA_041560255.1 Myxococcota bacterium
AATTTTTCATTTTGGGACTACGCCCGTAATGCACCCAGAGCCAAGCAGGCCGGCCGAGGAGGACTCGGCACCGTCTTTCGGGACAAAAAAATCAAGGCTCTTCTTGCCAAGGCCCTCTACAATCGACCGGTTTGGACGTTTCGGGGTTAGTTTACCCGAATTAAAAGGAAGAAATCATGATTTCAGTGACCATTGAAGGCAAAACCATCCAAGTTGAACCCGGTACAACCATCTTGTCGGCCGCCCGAAAGCTGGGTGTCTCGATTCCCACACTTTGCAACCACGAGCTGGTCAAACCATATGGTATCTGCAGGGTATGCAGCGTCGAGATAGACGACGGAGAGCGAAAGGGCATTGTCAATGCCTGCAAACATGCGATTAAGAAACCCCTCGAAGTTCTGGTAAGCTCGGAACCGGCCAAACAGGCCCGCAAAAAAGCAGTCGAGGAGCTGCTTACGCGCTTTCCGAACGTCAAGATTCTGCAGGGTCTGGCCAAGATGATGGGCGCCGATGACCATAAAGAGCATCCCCAAAGAGACGAAAATCCCAACGCGTGTATTCGCTGCGGACGATGCGTACGTATATGCAACGAAGGCGTATGGCATAACGTATTGATCTACGAAGGTAAGGGCAAAGACCGCAAACCCGCCATGCCTACCGGTAAAGTCATCCCCGAATGTACGGGTTGCGGTGCGTGCGCGGCAGTGTGCCCCACCGGCGCCATTGTCATGAACAACGATCCCAACAACCCGGCCGATCCTCAAAGAATCCGCCGGGCAGGCATGGTGATAACCCGCGAAATGATCTTGCTGGATAAAAAGCAAAACCGCATGCGGGAAGCCGGCACGGCAAACCTGGTCGGCATTATGAACGACTATGATCTATTACCGGTCAACAACTATAAGTTCGGCTCGCATCCCGAAACCGCAAAAATCAGTGCTAAGGTGCTCAAGGAAAAATATTTCACCCAGGGTGTCTTCGATGCTTGTCACTTGGGATGCGACATGAACTGTTGCAAGGTCGCAGATAATTTTGTTCTCAAATCCGGTCCCCAAAAAGGACAATCCGTCCTGGTGGATGGTCCGGAGTACGAAACCGCCGCTGGTTGCGGCAGCAACATGGGTATTTTCGACCCCCACTGGGTGTTGGAAATGAACTACTACTGCGACACTTACGGCATCGACACGATCTCGTTTGCGACTTCCATGGCTTTTGTCATGGAGTGTTTCGAGGCGGGTATTCTCAACACCGATCGCACTGGAGGGCTCGATCTGAAGTTCGGCGCCGCTCAAGAAGCGTTGGAGGTTCTGCATCAAATGGCTCGGGGTGAAGGTTTCGGCTTGATCGTGGGCCAGGGCATCAGAAAAATGAAAACAATATTTACCGAGAGGTTTCATGCAAATCCTGCGTTTTTGCAGGACATCGGCATGGAAGCCAAAGGGCTCGAATACTCCGAATACATGACCAAAGAATCACTCGCTCAACAAGGTGGCTACGGAATCGCGCTGAAAGGAGCCCAGCACGATGAAGCCTGGCTTATCTTTATGGACATGGTCAACAAACAATTGCCCAGTTTCGAGGATAAAGCCGAAGCCTTGCATTATTTCCCCATGTGGCGCACCTGGTTCGGCCTGAATGGACTATGCAAGCTTCCCTGGAACGACGTGGAGCCCGAAGACAATGCCCTAGAGAACGAACCTCATAAAGTGCCCAAGCACGTAAAAGGCTATTGCGAGTTTTTTGCCGGGATGACCGGCAAAGAAGTAACACCTCAAGACCTCATTTTAATGAGCGAGCGGGTGTATAACTTTCAACGTTTGTTCAATCTCAAAATGGGGTTTGGAACCCGTCAACATGACATCATACCTTACCGATCGGCAGGACCCGTAACCGAAGAGGAGTATCTCTCGCGGCAGGAACGGTATGACAACCAACTCAAAGAAGAGCTCGGTCTCGATCCGGATCAAATGAGCCTGCAGGAAAAAGTAAAGCGAACCAGAATGCATCGCACCGAGCGTTATGAAAAGCTGTTGGACGCTGTATACCTCAGGAGGGGTTGGACGAAAGACGGAATCCCCACTCTCAAGACCGTACGCAGGTTGGAGATCGACAAAGTACCCGGCGTCATCGAGCTGCTCGAAAGTCATGGCATAAAGGAGTAGGGATGTCGATTACTGTCAACGGGGATCCGTATCCCTGGCGTGAAGGGTTGACTGTTTTGCAGCTCCTTGAAGAAAAAAAATACAGCTTCCCGCTGAAAACGGTTTTTATCAACGGAGAGCGCATACCAAATTCAACCCACGCTACCCACGTCATTCAAGAAGGCGACCAAGTTCAAGTTATACATATGATGAGCGGGGGATAGTCCAAATACATCATGAACCACTGCACGATTCCACCAAAATAGGGTCGAACCTGTGTGGATATCTTCGGGCGTAGCGGCAATATTGCTTGCCGGGCTTGGTGCCTTAGGGGTCACGCTATGGCTTCTTCGCAGAGGTCCGCGCAAAGGTATAAAGACTCGTTATCCTATCGTTTTGGTCCCTGGTATGCTTGGGTTTGACGAAATTGGGCTCGGCTCGGTCAAAAGAAAATACTTTCACGAAATACCTGAGCACTTGACAGCTTTGGGCGTCAAAGTATACCGCATCAGCCTGCCATCGATTTCGTCCGTCTCTAAACGGGCCGAAGCATTGATACAGGATCTTGATTCCATACCGGAAAAAAAAGTAAATCTTATTGCCCACAGTCGCGGGGGACTCGATGCACGTTACGCCATAAGCAAATTGGACCATACCAAGAAGATTGCCTCCTTGGTCACCATCGCAGCCCCGCATCGCGGCACTCCGATCGCCGATGTGGGCTCGACTATATTTGGCAAAATCGGGCTCAGGATCAACTCGTTCGCCGATCTTACTACTTCTGCAGCCGATACGTTCAACCAGAGTGTAACCGACTCAGACTCGGTGCATTATGCCAGCGTCGTAGCCACCATAGACAAAGACAGCCAACAACCCACCTGGCTGATTCCACTCATCAAGTTGCTTTACAAAAAATCCGGACCCAACGACGGCATGGTACCGGTGAATTCCCAGCGCTGGGGACAGGTGATCGCCGAAATCCAAGCACATCACTGGGCTCAGATCGGCTGGTCAACCGGATTTGACGCCAAACGCATGTATCGCCAAATCCTATCTCATCTTCGAAAAAAAGGCTTATAAATCCTGTGGAATCTCGGGTCCGACCACCGCCAAGCAAAGTTTTTCGAGATCCAGATACGCGCGGGCCACCCTGCGAAGTGTTTTGAGATCGATCTTTCTTATTTTATCCGGATAATCCAAATATTCTTTTATTCCCAATCCGTACAATTCGCTCAACGCCAGCATGTTGGCACGGTACGAAAGCCTTTGTTGGGCGATGGTATGCGCACCGATGAGATACTCTTTTGCTCTGGAAAGCTCGTTTTGTCCAATACCGCCTCGGGCTACCAGCTCGAGTTGCGTGCGAAGCGCTGCGACGGCCTCACCTATTCGGGCCGAATCCACACCCATGCTAAACGCCAAATATCCGGGCTCCAACCCCTCAACATGGGTACCCGAAATGAAATAGGCCAACGACATACGGTCCCGCAAGGTTAAAAACAACCTACCACCCTGAGTACACAACGCGGCAATCAATACTTCCAAGGTAAACCGGTTTTTTCCCTTTACCGTATCACCCATGAATCCCAAGACAATATGAGCCTGCTTGCAGTTTTTTTGGATAAATGCTGTTTGTGCTTCGCGAAGATTTTCTATCGAGACATTCGGGATGCGTGGCGGATTTGAGTCCGTCCGATCCCGGCCGAACCCCAAAGATTCGAGTCTTTTCATCATCCGATCGGGATGTATATCACCCACAATCGAAAGCACCATGCGATCCTGAGGATAGTGTTCATTTGCATAGCGTCGTAGATCGTCTTGATGCATTTTTTTCAGGCTTTGCTCGCTTCCCAAAATCGGCAGACCGTAGGGATGTTCTCGATACAAGGTCTTTGCGAACAAATCATGAGCCACCAAGGCCGCGTCATCCTGACGGGCTCGAATGGACTCGACGAGAAAGCTCCGCTCCTGCTGAAAATCTCTTTTTTTCCCAAAAGTCATTCCTAAAAGACAATCCGCAAACAACTCAAAGGCCTGCTCTTGACACCGGGAAGGAAAATCCGCTTTCAGACCGAGTGAATTTCTACCCGAGAAACCTTCAATCTCACAAGCTATCGAATCCATTTCATTGGCGATTTCATCAGCTGTACGGCGGTTCGTACCCTTGGTAAACAATCGGGCCAACAACTGGTTGATCCCGTTGTTATCCGTATGCTCAGCCCGCAACCCTCCCAGGAAGGCGGCTCTCATGGATATCAAACCAATCGAAAAATCTGGTTGCAACAAAACCAAAGGACCACCCGGGATCTGAAACTTTGATATGTTGCCCGGTCTTTTTCTTCCTCGTATCGAACATGCTGTTTTTTTAGGTTTTTGTACAACTTCCTCCCGGATTGCCCGGAGCACGTCTGCTTCTTTCAGGCCGGCCGCATGGTTTTTCGGCACCAAGACGATCGCCGAAAGCCTATTGGAATGTAAATATTTTCCACCAATCCGTTGGATTTCACCCGGGGTGAGCGAAAAGATCTGTTGGATGTATCGTTCTGCGTGGAGTGGATCCCCCATGAGAACCTGCTGGTACCCCAACCTTAGGGCATGACCTTCAACAGTTTCCTGCTGGTACAAAGCTTCTGCCTCCAGCATGGTTTTTATCTTCGAAAGCTCTACTCCTGGTAGCGTTTTTTCAAGCGCCAGTTTGATCTCACCAATCATGTGGGAAAGCGCTGATAGGAGTTTCTTGGGTTGCGT
>JBFFBT010000337.1:0-4854 GCA_041560255.1 Myxococcota bacterium
ATATCCGGTGAGCGGAAACTACAAGGCCGTGCATGGAAATGTTTATTCAGCGGACATGCGCGTTCCTCTCGTGATTGCCGGCGCCGACATCAAACCACAGGTGGTGCGCATGCAAGCCGGCAACATCAATACAGCGCGGATCGTGACCCACCTATCGAACCACCCCATACCAGAGCCTATCTGCCCCCTTTTTTCTCCCGTAAAAAAAGATCGAGCACCTGAATGGATCACATCACCCAAGTGTTTTGCCGAAGAAGGCCTGCCTTATGTCTCCAAGTTGGTGGCTTTCGATCACCAAAGACAAGCAATTTCTCTCCAACTGGTACGAGGGCCCCGAGGCATGATCTTGGATCCTGCCTCCGGTATCGTATCTTGGACTCCGAAAAAAGCGCATACGACCCCATATCGCATCGAGGTGCGCGCCGACAATCCCCGGGGACAAACGACTCGTTTGACCTTCGAAATCAATGTATATCCCTCACCTCCCACCGGTGTCACGGCGAGCTACCAAGACTCGAGAGTCTTACTGCGTTGGAATATGCTCCCAAACGCATACGGCTACATCATTCGTCGGCTTTCTATGTATCAACCCCGAGCCATCGAGTGGATGACGAAAAAAACCTGGTTTGAAGATATCCACCTTCCTCGAAAAACCCGAGTTGCCTATATTGTCGAAGCCGTACATGCAAGCAAACTCATAAGCGGCCAGCACGACATCGTGTATGTCGACGTTCCCTGAGGTTGTCGGAAGCTTGGAGACGCCTTTGCTGCAAAGGCGGAAATACCGCACCATCAGTTTGATACAGAGACCAGGTGGGGTTCAGATTGGAGCCGATTCTCGTCGATCCATGATGTTTATGAGCTTTTTGATATCGGGTATTCCCATGCGGTAAAAAGGCTCGGTCAAATCCTTCGGCAACGGAGCTGAAATCAACATTTCGCGCCCGTCCGCCGGATGAGCAAATGCCAGCGTACAGGCATGCAGCGCCAGGCGGTGTAGTCCATAGCATGTACGGATTTGCCGGTTTATCGCACCCTTACCGTAGTTGGCATCGCCAATCAGAGGATGGTTGATGTGTTTCATGTGACGCCTGACTTGATGAAGTCGGCCGGTCTTTGGGATTACCGCCACCAAAGAGCAAGTCCTCGGTTGGATATCGATCGTATACAGCCTTATAAATTCGCTTCGCGAAGGCAGCTTGGGTCCGCCGGGTTTCCGGCATATCGGATGATCGATGCATCCACGGTCGTCGGGCCTTCCTCGGACGAGCGCAAGGTAGGTTTTTTTTATCTCAAAGCGGTTTTGCATGGACTGAAAGATTTTCGCGCATTGGGGATCATTGGCAAACAGCACCACCCCACTGGCTCCTCGATCGATGCGGTGCACGGGATAGGCCTTTTGTTGTTGAGTCAATCTCTTGACCCAATCGACCAACACCTCCTCATCATCGGCCCAACCCCGATGCACCAGCATGCCGGACGGTTTCGAGACCGCCAGCAGGCATTCATCCCGAAAAAGGACCGCGGGAGATCTCGAGTTTTCTTCAACCGGCAGCATCGCATCTCCAACTGCCTACAAAAGGTTTGACCCATCGGTTTTACCCGGTCTAGAGTCGATCTTCAACAGAAGGTTATAAGATCCCAACCCCAAAAGAGGAGGGCGCATGATTTTTCAATGCAGGCAGGTTGCTATGGGTACTCTGACGCTAATTTGCACCTTGGCGTGCATCCAGACAAATACCGGCAGAGCAAAAGAGGCAAAAAAATCCACCATCGAGTTTCCTTCTCAGGATCGCTTGCCGATAACCGCCGATACGTACATCGCAAACGATCTAAAAGCCCCATTTATCGTACTCTATCATCAAGCCGGCTGGAGTCGAGGGGAGTATCTAGAGATTGCTCCTCGGCTCAACCAACTGGGATTCAACTGCATGGCGGTCGATCTACGATCGGGCGGCGAGGTCAACCAAGTGATCAACCAAACCCATCGGCGCGCAAAAGAAAAAGATAAAAGCACCTCCTATCTGGATGCCTACCCCGATATGGTATCGGCCATGCAATACGCCAAAGCTCGATACGCCAAAGGATCTCTCATCGTGTGGGGCAGCTCCTACTCTGCATCCTTGGTATTTCGCCTGAGCTCGCAGTATCCCAAAATCGTCAACGCCCTGCTGGCGTTCGCTCCCGGAGAGTATTTCGAAAAGCTGAATGGAAAGAAAAACTATATCGCGGGCTTTGCAAAAAAAGTGACCGTGCCGGTTTTCGTCACATCGGCAAAAAAAGAAAAACCTCTCTGGCAGGCGATCTACGCCGCCATACCGAGCAAGAAAACCTTCTTTCTACCCACCACCCCGGGCAACCACGGATCGCGCGCCTTATGGAAACAATTTAAAGATCACGGAGGGTATTGGAAAAGCACGACCGAATTTCTGCTTACTCTCAAGAAAGACTGATCCTTAGCATGGGTTTGCCTGTTTCGGGCTTTTTTTGTTATTCTTATCGAAACTCGATTCTTGGTCAAACATGGATCCTCACGATCCGGGAAGGGCAAACCCATGCTACCGCCTGCCTTGATCTTCATCTTCATCGTACTCTTTTGTTCGACCTGCCAAAGAGAGTTCGAGGCGCCTTCGCCCCAACCAACCATCGATGCTTTTACGCCCGCACAAGGTTATATGGACGACTGGATTGAAATTCGAGGCGCCAACTTCGATCGCTCGGCCGAAAACAACCTGGTGTTTTTTTCCACCGACAGCGCTAAGGTCATCGAAGCATCCACCAACAGGCTTTCGGTCGTCGTCCCCGAACTGGACGTCGGCCGGGAAGCATACATCAAAGTATCCACCTCGCAAGGGCAGGCGACGTCTCAAACACCTTTTATTTACCTCGGCCCCGGCCATCCCATACACCAAGATCCGGCCCAAGACATCGCCATCGAGTGGTCTCCGGTCGCCATGACGTCGGCCCGCCGCACCGATCTCGCCGCTCCCTCGTGGGTGGCGATCGCCCATGCCTCCGCCAAGATGTTGAGCTTGCTCAACTCCGATAACGGTAATCATTACGATTTCGGCCTGCAATACAGCCCTGTATCGGTCGCGGCCGTGCGATCGGATCCGACCGATAAAATCTATGTAACCACCATCCACGCGGATCCATCCTCAAACCTCATCTTGGAGTCACATTTAAAAGTACTCAGCATCGATTTCAATCCGGACCAGCTCTTTCCGCGGATAGAACTGGAAAACCTGGATGACTTACCCGAACTGTACGGACTGCCATTTCAACCGGCCAAAGTCTGGTCGTATTGTCTCATCAACCAATCTCAAGGATGCCAAAAATACGGATTGATCATCAGCCATTTGTTCGCCCCGGCGCTGCTGAGCTGGGATCCCGATACCGATACTTCGCTCTCGGTTTTCGAGCTCGAAATGAGCGGGTGCCCACCGGAGCAGAAACCTTTACGGTCCGCCCCCATCTCGGATCTTCGGTATGAGCCGGACAAAGAACGGTTTGTGGTTGTGCTGAAAGACAGCCCCGAAGTGTTCGGCCTACCTTTGAATGGAGAATGCCCCGTGCGCCTTTGGCCGGCTCAAGGAGCGCCCGCAACCGACTGGTTGTACCGATATTCGGCGCTAGAACGCCTCGGTCCGATCAACTTGGATGATCCAAGACTGTTTTTGGCGGATAAGATGCAAAATGTCATCCTGGAGCTTTCAGAGCAAGCCGATGGCGCCCTCACGCGACGCACGCAGACACCCCTGGGGAGTGCTGCGTTTTCCTTGTTGGTCGCCGACACTGCTCACGATCTCGGCAGGTTGTATACAGCCACCGAAAACGGGATTTTAGGATTTGATCTATCCAGAAACGCGCCGGATTCCAACTCGTCGCCTCTGCAATTGGTTGCCACCATACCCATTGAAAACAGCGCCGGTTCCACCCAATCCCTGGCGGCCGTCTACCTGGATCTCGACTCGGGTGAGCCTATGGGCGACGAAGTGTTGTATGCGGACATCATGCAAGACGATGTTAAAAGTTTTCGGGCCGGAGCCGAAATCTCCGAGCTTCGAAAAATCCCGCTCGGTCATACCAAACCACACATGGCCCCTTCACATTTTACCGACACTCTCTACATCACCGACCCGACGACCAACGTCGTGCGGGTCATGAACCGAAAAAACGGCCTCCAATCAGCCCAGTTCGCCATACACGACGAATCCTCCTTCGGCACCACCGGTATAGTAAGCCTCAACGCAAACGGCGCCGATCTACTGCTCATCCCACTACCCAAGATCGATGCATCTCCAAACATGCAATTCAATACATTCAACCGAATCGCCATCCGATACGCCGCAAGTGAAAACGATATCCAAACATGGGCCGAAAAAGGTTATGAAAAACCGCCCGACAACCAAGCGCACATCCTGACGCTCCAAAACGACACCTTTCACGCCATGTTACCCGCCGAGAAAAATCAGGCTGTCTACCTCATACGTTACGGCCTAGGGGACAATCCGGGAAGACTTTGGACCTTGGCATTGAACCTGGCTGCGACCAACGCTGCCGAGTTTCTCGGCACCCAAAATTCCGGCGCCATGGCGCCCAAGTTCGGTTTTATCGATCTCGAGATTCAGCCTCAGACCGAGCTTATACGCATGAGCCACAATCAAGACACCCTGATAACCCTGCGACATCCCAAGACCCTGCCTCCGGAAGTAAGCATCATTGCACTCCAAAACCCCCAATCCGAAACCCAGCTCGAGATCCAAGGCTTGCTGCCTTATATGATTGCAGATGTAGCTTCAATCCCGGCATCCGGTTCGAGTCAGCCGCCTACCCTATATTTGAGTCTACCCC
>JBFFBT010000338.1:0-4820 GCA_041560255.1 Myxococcota bacterium
AAACCCGGGATTACGAACCTTCGATCCTTTTTTATCGCTTTCGAAAGCGTGGTAAACACTGCGTCCACTATCTCTCCCGTGGCCTTCTTCGACAATACGGGAAATCCTTTTGTTTTTAACAACTCATTGATCATGTCCGCTTTGGTCATGTTTTCCTCCTTTTGGAGAACGTGTTGATGTTGATAGATTAACCCTTTGCATCCCAAGAACGCAAAGCTATCGATCCATCAACGCAATGTGATTGTTGTGCGGCAGCGATTGAGTCTAGATAACCGCTGAAAAGGTGTCAAGAGCATTTTTCCACAACCCGTGAAAAACTGGGCTAAAAGACGCGCCGCTGCATACGGTCGTCGGTATATATTGGGTTTCAAAATCATGTCAAATCAAAAATTCACTTGATCAGATGATTTTGCACTTCATCCAAATCGGGCAATCCCAAGCGTGCTCCCAGGCTGCGGCAACAAAGACCCGCAGCCACATTGGCAAACCTCAGCCTTTCTCGCAGGCTCCAACCTCGCAAAATGCCGTAAATGTATGCACCCTGAAAACATTCTCCCGCCCCGGTGGTATCCATAACCTGCACGGGCAAAGCCGGAACGACATAGGTTTCAGAAGCCTCCATACCTACAGAACCATCTTCCCCCACCGTAATGACTACGCTCTCGGGACCCATTTTCCGCAACTCTTTGAGGCTTTCCGCCAAGGGTCCAATACCGATTTCGGCCACGAAGCGTTCCGAAGCCACCAAGGTATCGGTCAATCCAATCAGCTCATGAAAAGACTCTCCCGGGACATGAGCATTGTAGATCACATGAACGCCCAAGGAACGGGCTTTTTGCGCCGCGGCTTTTTGTGCGTCGAGCTGAGTCCCGTCGATATGCAACACCTTTGCGCCTTCGAGCACATCGAGACAACATTCGTCGAGGCGAAGCGGGGTGACATCACCCCGGGTTCTGAAAACCTTCCG
The DNA here is from genome assembly GCA_041560255.1 of Myxococcota bacterium. Classification (GTDB taxonomy): domain Bacteria; phylum Myxococcota; class B64-G9; order B64-G9; family B64-G9; genus JBFFBT01. The sequence goes on from JBFFBT010000338.1 coordinate 968, forward strand.
TTTGGCGCGCGATTGCTCGACCAAGACAAAATGAAAAGGTGTAATTTTACCGGATTCCACTACCAGGCTGGAGATATCGACTCCGGTCTGCTGCAGATCTTTGCGGACAAACCGACCGAAATGGTCATCGGAAACCTTGGTAACCACGGCCGATCTGACACCCAGAACAGCCAACGCAATCATCACCAAGCTCGAGGTTCCCCCGATTTGCATGCTGAAGCAAGACAAATCCATGGATTGATCGACCTCGGGAAAACGATCGATGGCACCAAGATACTCCATTCGGCACGCGCCGACACCGACCACCTCAACCATCATCTTCCGCGCTCCTTCGCAAGGTAGAAGTCACCCTATCGCTACCATCCTAACCGGCCCAGGTCTCAAGTCAAGCGAATGATCCGTCGAGAGCCCTTGAAAAATCATCCCGATAAACCCCTTTAGGCTTGCTTCCGGTCATTGCCTTGTGGATAATCTCCCGAATTCTATGATGGAGGTATCACAAAAACATGGGAAAGAAAAAAAACAAGAAAAAACTTACATTCTCGGATCGTCTCGCAATCAGCATCCAGAATGGCGACGTACAAGACGTACTTCCAGAAGCCGCCGGCCAGGGGTTGTCCGAAGATAGGTTTCTTTCGGCATTTGAAAGGTCCAAGGCAATTCATTCACGCGGGACCGACCCTCGAGAAATCGTATCGTTGCCAAATGTTTTTCAACAGGCATTTCTTCGGATTGCGTATCAGAATGAAGATGAAGACACGGTCTTGGATATTTATTCCATGTCTCAGGACAAAGAAACCAAAAAAGAAGCCAAGGGCGTTTTACATCGCTTCCGCTCCCGAGGTATCGATGTGCCCCAACCCGAAGACGCCACGCCGTCGATTCTTCAAAAACGTATCATTGAAGAAAACCAACCTTTGGCCAATTTTATCTCTCCGGTCACGAGTCGAGGTTCCCGGATGGTGTGGTTGGTTACGTATGTGCGCGGAGGCGTTGGTGTTTTCCAAGCTGAAATCAACGACGTCGACGGCCTCATAGAGTTTTCGGGAGGTGTGATCGGTCGCAGCCGATACCGTGATCTGAGCAAAGACATGTTCAACAACGATCGTCTGTCCATTCTGGAAATCAGCTATGCTGAGGCCAAGACCTGGATCTCCAAAGCAGCCGAGCTCTCACGTTCGACCGGACGTACGGTACCGGAGCAATATCTTGAAGCGAGCAGCATTCTTCCCGAACCCACACATACCGCCGAACCACCAAACTTTGAGGAAATGTTCAACCCACAATCATCGGAAGATCCGTCATCGAGCTTGCAGCAGACCGCCGATCTGCATGAGCTCGCAGAATTTGCAGATTGGATCCCCAGTGATGAATCCATCAAGATCCTTCACAATAAACTTCAAGAAATCGAAACCGGCAAAATCGCCATCAACCTGCAACAGCGCGCGGACCAAATCAACAAGGCTTTGGATCAAGCCGTCATCGATATGTTGGGCGATGCAACCGAAAAAGAAAAATACCAAAACCGTCTGTTTCAAATGGCGCTACATTTTCAGCGCACCAACCAATCGGATCGAGCACGCCTGTGCGCCGCGGCCGCCCGGCAGCTGTCGGAACCACAGTTCGAGCCTCTCAACAGTCCATTTTTCTGCCGATTGGTGAGAAAGATGTTCAAATCACCCGAGGAAATCGCAAAACACATGCAACCCGAAAACCCACCTACAGAACCTGAGCAAGATCCCGGCAATCTTATAGTAACACCATAATATCTCTATTTTTTTCCATTTGAATCCCGCTGCGTCTTGAGAAGCTTGGAAAGATTTTTTCGAATCCAGTCTTCGGCCCTGCGGTAATGAACGTACAGTTTTTCCTTTTGCTTGAATTCGGGAGGATGCAGAAGCCGCTTTCCGTTTTTCATGCTCATCCCCAATGCATGGTGAAGCATTTCATGATGCACCACGCTGACCACCACGTAGGCCGGCACTTTATTGCTGTCCAACACCGGATGTATCCGCACGACCCGATCGTCAAAAGCATAAGAACCCAGTCGAATACTGCGTCTTCTGCGCACATTGGTCCTCGAGCCCCACACCACGGTGACATCCAAAGGCGGATTGAAGTAACAACGGTTGAGGGCATTTCGTATGAGGTTCAAATCGTAGCAATCACCCCTGGAAGTCCCCAAAATCTTTCTTTTTACCTTGTTCTGGTTTTGTTGGATAAAGCGATCCAAGCGCACGGAACCTTTTCGCGAACCTCGAAGATAGGAAGCCAACGCCTTGAGATCCATGTCATTTGCGTCAAGAAACATATGATGTAAGCGAATGTGCAGCATTCCATGACAAAACCGCGAAGAAATCATGGTCGAGCTGTTGTCATGAAAGCTCACCCGAAAAGGCTTTTTCAAGAAATACAAAAACCGTTTGCTCCAACTTTCGAAAACACCATCTAGTTGCTCGAGATGAGACAACCTGCCTCGAACAGCCGGAGGAGTCGAATAGTTAAAGCTCAATTGTTTCAACTTCAACACACCTTCATGCATACAATCCAACATCGAACCATATCATCGATTGCCCATCAAACCGAGGATAAAACCATACACCGCAAACACCGGCACCGCGACCGCGGGGTTACATACCATGGGTCAACCACCCCCCAAAGCCCCAAGACCCCAACTCACCAGTCCACCCACCCCTCCCAGTCCGACGGCATACACAACCGCGCGACCGAGTTTCTTCAATCCATTCGGCTTAGACATGGTTATTCCTATCCCGTTCAGCGCTTGATCCGGACTTGTCCTTTTCGCGTCCACAAGCTACCGGCCGGTCCGGCCGGTTGGACATGGACATTCAGGTGGATACACCCAAACGTGGTAAAATCCAAATTTGCAGCACAAACCACACAACTACAATACCGAGAAATACAAGCAGCTCCATGCGTCACCTCGGTAAAAATTTAAGCAGCCGGAATGCATATGTCCAATCATTTTCTCCACTTTATTACATTAACGTCCCTATCCGGAATAGGCTTCCACCCGGCAATGGTTATCATTATGAGTCATAGTAGGGAGATCGTAAGGACTTGATGATGAGTAGGTCCTGGACCATGCGGTGTTTGATTGCAACTCTTGGTGTATTGACCCTGGGTCAAGATGTCGAGAGATCTCTACAAATCGAAATATATCCCCCCGGAGAACCCCGGATCGACACTCCCGAAAACCAAAAGGATTCGGTCCGAGACGGCCTGGATATCGGAATTGTCACCCCTTTTCGATTGAAGCTCGAGCTTCCTGTCGACATCGATATGCCCGCCTCGGAAACATCTTCGGCTCTGACCGAAGAGCAGGCCATTGCAAAACGCATCGATGATTATCTCATGACCCAGGCGGCCTATCGAAGAGCCCAAACAGGCGCCGTGCATCCCGGTTGGTATGACATATCCAGAAGAATCGAGCACTATTTGGAACCCGGATTCGATCAAGTACACGATCCTACGACCGAAGTATCCTGGAAGTGGCTGGGAAAGACGATTTGGGATTGGCTGGACGACTGGTACCAAAACACCGGTCAAAAGAGCAATATTTTTCAATCCGGCGGTGAAATTGATCCACGCCGCCCTGCAGATACCTCTCTGCTCGCATTGCAGCAGGAAGCCGTCCATAACTCCGGCTACGGAACCAGCTTCACTACATTAATCGAAATTCGCATCGACGAAAAGGGTTCGATTTCAACCACATTGGTGGGCTCTTCGGGTCAAAAAGATTTCGACGCCGAAGCGCTCCGGGCGACCAAAACCGCATTGAACGCTCCATTGAAACAGGAGCTGCCGGACAAAGACGGCCGGGCCTTGTATG
>JBFFBT010000339.1:0-4735 GCA_041560255.1 Myxococcota bacterium
CCCTGGGTGAACGCTTTCGGGTTGATGTGTGACTTTGGTTTGAAAGCTATGAAAGGAGATAGCAATGAAGCTTGGAAGTCATGTGTTGATGGGTTTTAGCTTGTTGGTGGTTTTTTGGGGTCAAGGATGTGGTGAGGACGAAACATCGATTCAATCTTTGGAGAAAGCCATCCAAAAAGAGATGGACACGGGCAATGTGCCGGGTGTCGCTGTGGCGGTCATCCAAAATGGCGAGGTGACCATGACCCGGGGATTTGGCAGCAAGCGCCCGGGTGGAAGCCACGCTGCTCAAGCAGGTACTTTGTTTCGCATCGGTTCGACCACCAAGATACTTACCTCCATCGGCGTACTGCAACTTGTCGACAAGGGCCAGCTGGATCTCGAGACGCCCATTACAGCCTATCTGTCGCAATTTACATTTGAGCGCGATCCAAATTGGGCCTCGACCATCAAAGTGCGGCATCTCTTGACGCATTCTTCGGCTGTCAACGACGGGATTGCAACGCCCATGGAGCAGCAAAAAGATGTTTCCCTGTCGGAATATGTGCATGGAGATTTTGCCAAATCCAACTATTTAATGGCCCCGGCGGGTCGTATGTTCAACTACTCCAATCCCAATTTCATGCTGGCCGGATTGCTCATCGAAAAGGTGTCCGGATTGAAGTATGCGGATTACATCAAAAAGAACGTGCTGATTCCGTTGGGTATGCATCGGACGTATTTTGATCCCGGTGAGGTAATCTCGGATGGTGATTATAGTTGCGGCCGAATGACGAGAGGAGTCGATGATCCTCGAGAGATTTGTCCGGATGCCTACGACAATCATTGGGCACAGCCTGCAGGTTTTGCGTTTTCCAATGTAGATGATTTGGCCAAGCTCATGTTGTTTTTGCGTAATGGCAACGAGCAGGTGTTGTCAAATACCTGGTTGGCCGAAATGACCGCGCCACAGATGGATACCGAGATGTTGTTGGATTTTGTCTCTTATGGATTCGGTCTGTTTGTTACAGAAAAATTTAGCTTGGAAGGATCTTGGTATGCATCGAGGATCGTGGAACATGGGGGAGATATACCGGGATTTTCATCCAGCTTTTATTATGCAGCCGATCTGGATTTGGGTTTGATCGTATTGGCCAATGCGGATTTGGTGCATTTTCAAGCGAGCCTTCAGGTGGCGCTGCAATCACTTGCAGAGCTTCCGGCGCCGATCCAAGAACCCGATTTGAGCATCCATCCCGAGACTTTTGTCGAGTTTGTGGGTGAGTACTTTGACGCGCAATGGGCCGGTCAAGTACTGATAACCCAAGAGGATGGCAATCTCATGATCGAGGTGCCCGCGGCCGATTCCGAGTCGGTCGACTATGATCACAAACTCATACCGATCGGGCCGGATAACTTTGTGGTCAACGTCGAAGGTAATTCGCTGGTATTGACCTTCTTACGGGATCCCCAGGGCCGAGTCGAGTATCTTAGAACCCGGTTGCTGGTGGCCGAGCGAACCACGCAAACCTACGAGAAGTCTTTCGTGAGACCGACTTTTCACCAAAACAATTGGCGACCGAGGCTTCGAGCCCTGGAGCCTGCTCTGCCCAGTTTGTCATGGTGGATACCGGCCGTGAGGGCGTAAAAAGAGGTACGAAAACGCCGGTGTTTTGATCGAAGGGGCGCCTGGATCTTGCATACTTTGAAAATCGATGATGTAATGAATCGCTCAGATAAGCACTCTTTACTCCCGGCGAAAGGAACGAATCGTGCGAAAATCGATCCCGGCGGTTTTTCCGATTTTGTTGCTGTTTGGAGCTTGTGTTTCTTCCCATATACGAAAGGATGTACAGGCTATAAGCCGACAGGTCATGGATGTGGAGCGCGCGTTTGCGCGCAGCATGAAAGATCGCGATTTTGAGGCATTCAAATCATTTTTATCGCGTGAAGCGATTTTTTTTCAAGGTGAAAAGGTGCTACGCGGCAAGGAGCAGGTCGCCGAGGCTTGGAGGCGGTATTATGAGAAAATCGATCCGCCGTTTTCCTGGGAGCCAGAGAAAGTCGAAGTGCTCGACTCCGGTAAGTTGGCCCTGAGCACAGGTCCGGTGCGTTCGCCCAAAGGAGAGGTGATAGGGGTGTTCAACTCCATATGGAGGTTGGAACCTCCCGGCACATGGAGGGTCGTGTTCGACAAAGGTTCCCAGGTTTGTCCTTGATCCGGCATGATGATCAGATAGGCGATCCGAGGTGCATCTGTGATGATACATATGGAGATTTGACGGGGTTTTCAGCATAACTTGCATGTTTTGTCACTGCGTTCCAAAAAACGAAAATCCAGGGAGAAAACAACAAATACAACCGTAGTTTCCACACGGTTTGGGTGGCCGGGGACACGGCAATGTGAAATCCTTGACTTTAACAAAGTACATATGTATAAATATATATATGTACTTTGTGAGTTTGTTTTTCATACAAGGAGATGTGTCATGACCCAGGCCAAACCAGCCACCGAAAACAAAAAGTATCTCGTCGAGCGGGTACAGACCGGTATTCGCATCGAGAAAAAAATCCTCAAGGTTCTCAAAGGATTGGCAGAGTACCACGACATCACTCTGGGCGACTTGTTGGAGGGCATCGTGCTGCATGCCTTCGAGGGAAAGAGCCCTTTTGGGGAAGAGTCCCTCAAATGCATCGCCGATCTCAAAACCATCTACAAGCTCGATCTGGACGCCGGCGCCAGCCACATGCTGGAGGAAAAAGCATGAGTATCGATTTTGTATTGATCGGCAAAGGGCGGCGGTTGATAAGTATACCTCGGTCTCAGTGGGAGCTCGAGCTGTCTAAGGTCCCGGCGCACTTTGAAAAGAAGCTGGGTTTCATGACCTCTGAGCACCATGAAGTGCGCAATTTCGTGGTACGCACGTTGCCTACGGTGGGTGCGCCGCTCGGCCTGGATTACATAGCCGATAAGGTGCATCTGTCTGTCGATCGGGTCGAGAGCATCCTAAATGATCTGGAGCGGAATTTGACCTTTTTGTACCGCGATCCTCAGGGGAATGTAGCTTGGGCGTATCCGGTTACGGTCGATCCAACGCCGCATGCAGTATCGTTCAGCTCGGGCGAGCGCCTATATGCAGCCTGAGCGGAGGACGCCATCGCCACGCCCTTCGTGCAAGGACGCCTACGAAAAGAACCATTGACTGTGTCCATCGCCACCGAATGTGCCCACTGCGCCCGTCCAATGCATTTGGAGGTAAGCAGCGAGCTCGACATCCAGGCGGCCGAAACAGAAAGCAGCCCCTTGGTTTTTCTACCTCATGTGGATTTTGCGGGGCTGACCGAACCGAGCATCATTCAGGTCTACTGACGACATTCGGTCTTCTTCTGGTCAGAAGAACACGCCCGGATGCATCGCGGTCAAACCGACCAACCCGAGGGAGAGTACTTGACCCTCCGGCAGATTGCCAAATGCACGCGCATCGTGCAAGCATCCCTGTTTGCTTTCAAGCGTTGATCGTTGCAGACCAACGATCCTCTGTAAAAAAAATTCGAGTCGATCGATGCTTGTACGCCTTCTTGGCGGCCGCTCAAACCGAAAGTCATCTGTCTGCAAAGAAATGTACATTTCATCTTACCCGACCAAATTGGTTTGATGGCTCCTCCAAAAAAATCTTCGGAATGGAGAGTCTTTTTGCGAGCCTTTACACAGAGTTTGAAATCATATAGAATGTACCGATACCGTTTTCTAAAGTTTGATAATAACAAAACCAAAAGAGGGGGTAGGCCATGAGTGTTTACAAACTCGGTGGATGGACAGAGCAGTGGAGTACGCCGGTTGATCCGAAATTTTCGATGTTTTCCTATTTTATGTTCGGGATGATTACAAATCTTCCGGAGTTGAAAAGTGGTGTTGCGGGTGGTTGGGGTTGGAGTCCAAGTGAGCACTCTCCGCCTAAAACCCCGGGAAACGGCAAGTGTATGTGGACGTATGGCGGAGCCGGTTGTGCTCCGGTAGATATGCCCAAAACACCAGAGCAAAACAATGCCATTGTCGCCACACAGCAAAAAGGCTGGGGCGGTGTGGATTTTGATGATGAGTGCAATATGAATGCCGACAAGGCATACGGCATCATCGACACCATGCAGTCGCTTATGGGTCATTCGTTGGAGACAAGCTACACTTTTTTGGCCGGCTGGGATTTCAACAATCCTTCACAATCACCCGAGGGAGAAATCATACAAACCAAAGTAAAGACAATCGCACAAAAGGATTGTTGCAATCGATTCGCCCTCATGTGCTACGGAGGCGCGATGTGGGACATGCCGACCATTGAGCAGACCGTGCCGCGCGCCGTAGAAAACTCGATCAAATTGATCGGCGACAACCAAAAAATCTATTTGGCGCTTACCACAAGCGGCCTCAACTCCGACAACTTGGAATTTTTCTTAAACCAGGTAACCAGAAGTGATCTGGGTGGATTGTTTGTCTGGAGATTTGAAGCCCTGCAATCAGATGCCCTGGATACCATGTGTACCAGGCTGAATATATCCTCATAAAGAAGTGAAAGCCTAACCCCCCAAACCTTTGCGGATGCATCTCGGGCCCTCGACCCGAAAACCAAGCCGCAGTCCACCAAAGCCGATCTTGGATCTCACCCTGACGTCGGCGGCCTTCTCGTTGCGTAACCGTTCACCCGGGGTAGCGGTGACTCTTTCGATTTCTGCGAAACTCGCGGACTTACAAACAATCAAA
>JBFFBT010000340.1:0-4628 GCA_041560255.1 Myxococcota bacterium
CCGCTATCGCCCGTTCTGGAAAGGCATAGTCCGGCAGGCTCGCATCCACCAATTCCCTCCTGGCCGGGATCACATCCCTGCCGCCCATGAAACAAGCCAACAACGGCTTGGCTCCATCTGCGCACTTTGCCACAACCCGAGCACACTCGGCCGGTTTTGTCATGGTTTGGGGTGTCAATATGACAACCACGGCATCCACGCTCATAGCTTGCAAAGCAGATGTAATGGCCAGTCGATAGCGTTCGGGATCCGCATCACCCAATACGTCGATGGGGTTTTGTACACTGGCAGTAGCCGGAAGCTTTTGTTTGAGGGCCGAGGCTGTCTGCCAATCCAATTCGGCCACCTGTAAGCCGGCGTTTTCAACTGCATCCGCGCAAATAATCCCGGGACCACCGGCATTGGTTACAATAGCAATTCGGTTACCTCGGGGAAGTGGTTGCATCGACAATGCGGTCGCAAAGTCAAACAACTCTTCAAAGGTATTGGCTCGGATTACTCCCGCACGATTGAATGCTGCACCATAGGCGATGTCCGTTCCCGCCAGACTTCCGGTATGAGACGAAGCAGCCTTGCCGCCTGATTTCGTAGTGCCTGCTTTGAATATCACCACCGGTTTGATCGCAGTAACTTGACTGGCAACCTTGACGAACTCGTTGCCGTTTGTGATGCTCTCGAGATAGCAAGCAATGACTTTGGTGTAGGGATCCTTTGCCAGATAGGCCAACAGATCAATTTCATTGATGTCCGCCTTGTTTCCAATACTGATGAGCTTTGCAAGCCCCAGCTTTCTCTCCGCCGCCATGTCGAGTATGGCTGTACATATTGCTCCAGACTGAGATACAACCGAAATACATCCCGGTCCGGGCATATAATGGGCAAAAGAAGCATTCATATTATGATGGGTGTTGATGAGACCCAATACATTCGGGCCCAGCAAGCGAACTCGATTCACCCGGCATAACTCGGAGATTTCTCGTTCAAGTTTCGCTCCTTCTGCGCCGACCTCGCGAAATCCGGCCGTAATGACAACCAGGGCTTTCACGCCCGCCCGAACCAATTCACCCACCGCTTTGAAAACCAACCCGGCCGGCAGGCAGACAATCCCAAGATCCACTTTTTGCTTGCTTTGACCGATGGACGGATAACAACGCACGCCAAGAATCTCGTCGGTAGTGGGATTGACCGCCACCAATCCGCCTACATAGTTGCCACCGACCAAGTTGGCCAATACATCGTGTCCGACCTTTCCGGGAGTCTTCGAGGCACCGATGACCGCTATGGATGATGGCTGCAGCAGAGCTTCCAACATGATATTATCCTTATTGTAGTTCAATTCTCACAATCATGAGTGGCTTCGGATGATTTCTACATTTGCTCCTGCACGGATCGCTTGCTGTTTGCACCGATCGTTTTGAGCATTAGCTCCATTTACCCGATTTGGCAAGCTTTCGTCCACATGATTCCACTGTTTTTGTATTTATTTGATTTTAATACACTATTTGAGGATCTTTGGGAGACCGGAAAAACTGACACGATTGAATGACCCGTAATTTTCGAGCTTTTCACACCCCGCTCGGCGCAAAGATCAACCAACCAGCCAGAGATCGTTTTGCCGCTTGGATAAAAACTTCACTCCATTTTTAGTTACAACCACAATCTCTTCTATGGTGGCGACCCCGTAACCAGGCACCACCACCCGAGGCTCCAGCGTGTAGCACTGTTCCTCCTCGACCAATGCATAGGGCTTATTCCCATACCGCTCCCATTCGGGACACAACAAACCCGCCCCATCGTGGGCTTCACGACCAATCTGGTGCCCCAAAGCATGTGGGTAGCCGTCAAAGCCCAAAGAAGTAATGTGGGAGCGTGCCACGGAGTCTACATCTTTTCCCATGACACCGGGTTTTAAAAACTCGGCCGCTTTGGTAATGGCATCTCTTACAGCATAAAACGCCCTCAACACCTCATCCGGGGGTTGTTTTTCACCCGGACGAATACAATACCAACTGCGCTGCAGATCCGAGCAATAGCCTTCATACCGCATTCCGAAATCAACATTCATCAAATGGCCCGGCTGCATGATGCGTTCCGTGGGTCCCGCATGGGCACCCGCAGATTCAGGACCTGTAAAAACCGCCGGACAGTGGTCCTCATCCCAAGCCCGGGTAAGACCTTTATGCTGCATGATTGCGACCATTCGCGCTGCAATCTGCTTTTCAGACCATCCAGTCTCAAGCTGGGTATGCAGCTTCTCGAACAAATCCACGGTTTCCTCACACGCCCGAGCGATACGTTTGATCTCCGGTTCTTGTTTTCTGGATCTGAGCCTGGATACAATCTGTTCCGACGAGCATAAGCGTTGTCCATAAGGAGTATTCGCAAGCATTTTACCCAAAAGCAAATACTGACCGTGGGTCAAGCCGTCCGCGCTTTCGTCATCCAGCGAAAAGTTTATGGCAATCGTTTTCGGATCCAGTCGCTTGAGTGTATCAATTAGAGGTTGAGTGAGGCCTTCCACATATCCGATGATTGGGTTGTAGTGTCCCAATGACTCGTGGGCGGCTTTGTCCAAAGAGCCCAAAATGGCTATCCGCTCCCCGGTTCGAAAAAGCAAAAAAGCCGACAACCAAGTTACATTCGCACCAACGACCAAATCGATGGAAGGATCATGTACATTCGAAGACTCACGGGTGAAAATCATCCAACAATCGATGTCCAACTCGTTGAGAACTGCAATCGTCTGCTCTATCTTTGCGTTGATCATTCAAGTCTCCTTCTGCGATATAAGATCGTCACCAAAATCAAACCTACCAGCACCATATGCGTTGCTTCGGTTTGTTGGGGTGTTTGAACACATGTGCAGCCATTGTCTTTCACCGGATCATCGAAATCAACATCTAAAACTGTTTGATCGTCGGGCAAGACTTCAACATCCCGAACTACTCTTGATTGATCTTTCCACATATAAATAAAATCATACGTGCCGGGCTCCAGAATTCGATAGTATCTTGCCGTGGATCCATCAGACTTAGTTGGGTTACGAAGCAGGTTGTCTTCGGTATCAATACCTTTGACATACACCTCGGCCTCAATAGGCTGCCCACTTTTTGTAACATGTCCTGTCACGGTGGCTGCCTGCACGCGGCCGATGAGTTGCAACGCCGGCTTCAGATTGGCATCTAAAATGGGCGCGAGTTCCTCAACAGTTGGAAAATGCACTGTCCCAAGCTCTGCAGCCAAAGCTATGGTCCCAAACGCACCGTAATAATAATCGACCGTGCCTCCGTACACCAATCCTATCAAGTCAAAGAGACTGCCTGATTGGTATTCGGCCTGCGATGCCATGGCGCCCGAAAGTGCCTCGAATACCTCAAGATCCACCGGGTTACTGTTGGTATGACCCCATGGATACATATACATCATGCCGTAGGTGTGGTAATCCAGGCTCAGTACAAACCGATACTTTTGCAACAAGTTCTGTACGAATGATCTTGTCTCGCTTTCGCTCAAAGCCTCGTAGGGGTTGTATTCATCCCAGTGAATTGGAAAGTTTCTATTTAGATCTACATCGTTGGAATTGTATCGATTTTGGGTGGCATGACCATCCGGGTTGAGCATGGGGACAAACCATATCTGAGTATGATCGATGAGAAACCCGATATCACTTTCGTCTCTATGCTCTACAAGATGCTTGATAACGTACAATACCTGCTCGACTCCCGGGTATTCGTTTCCATGGATACCGCCCACCAACAATACCGACGGCTCGTCTTCTTCCAAATCCACATTATCGGAGATTTTAAACGCCCACAAAGAGTGCTCCTCACTTGCGGACTTTCCAAACTCCACCAACTTACAGATTTCGGGAGCCTGTAAAGCGTGGTTTTTTAGCTCTTCCAGCATGCTCTCGTAGGTGTGGTAAGCGACCCCCAAATACCCACCCGATCCACGTATGTTTGCAACGGCTTGAGCGTGTGTCTGAATAAATTGAATCTTTACGAGACCGGCACCGATATCCAAATTGTAGTGAGTCGAGAGTTGATCGAATTCATTTCTGGTCACATACAGATCGATGTGCGTCTTGGTCAGATGATCGATAGCCAGGCCGCTTCTGGCTATCGCCCGTATGACGTCCCGGGAAGCCTCAATCCGTATGCTGGCAGGAAACCATGTATCAGCTCCCACCTTGAGGGTAGAAAGCCCTATCAATCCAAAAAGCACCAACGAAATCAATACTTTTTTCACTTCGTCCATCCATGCAAATATTTTCCATCCATCCTCATAATAAACATCTTGCCAAGTTCTTTTGCAAGCAACAATTCACCAATAGCCAAATAGTGCCATGAGTGCAGAGTGTATGTGCCAGCTGTGGCGCTCGAACGTGTTTGTAATTTGAGTTTTTTTCGTCGGATACGATCTCAGCTCTTAGGCGTTCGGTCTGCGCCCGAGCCCGCTCCGTACTCTTGAGATCCAATATCTCTGGATTTACCCCAACGTTGCATATAACGATGTATTGAGAGCGCACGAAATTAGCTGACTACAACAAAATGTGTGCATATATTTGATTGAGCCGGGATTTAACTTTTTGTGGCTTTTGGAAACAATGTCATTCTGGCATGCTTTAA
>JBFFBT010000341.1:0-4614 GCA_041560255.1 Myxococcota bacterium
AGGGTTTATAAGCAATCGATTTTTGATTGCATATAAACCCGCGAGTTTCGCAGAAATCGAAAGAGTCGCCGCTGTCCCGGGTGAACGGTTACAGCCCGGCTTCCTCAAAAGAGCTCAAGCATTTTTTTTACCAATTGTTCGAGAGCTTTACCGCGATGAGATATTTGGTTTTTCTGTTCCATCGTCAATTCCGCCATCGTTCGGTCAAAACCCCTTGGAATGAATACTGGATCGTACCCAAAACCATGTTCACCTGCGGGTGAAAAAGCGATCTTCCCTTCACATACACCTTCTGCACAGATATTTCCATCCTGCGGCCCGGCCAACACGATGACACATCTGAAACGCGCGGTTCTGAGGTTTTCTTCCACTCCGTCCAACTCCTCGAGTAATTTTCGATTGTTGGCCTGGTCTCGCGCGGCTCCCTGTAAACCGTCGCCGGCATATCGAGAAGATCTCACCCCTGGTCGTCCAGCCAACGCATCCACTTCCAATCCCGAATCATCGCCCAAGGCCCAATATCCCGAAAGCCGGTATAATGTCTCGGCCTTTATACGAGCATTGCCTTCAAAAGTCAGAGCGCTTTCCTCAATCGTCAATCCGGCATCCACATCGGCTGCATGCCGAGATATCGCAGATATACCAATCTTTTCAAGCAAATAACGATATTCAGCCAACTTACCGCGATTTTCGGTGGCAATCACTACGGGCGATACAATTTTGATGTTTCCGGTCACCTCACGCTCGTCTTTTCTTCGGGTTTCATAAGGTTTTTATTACGGATCAGTTGCTGGTACTTCACCAGAGCCTCCCGAATGGCTTTGGCCGCCAAAGTACGAATTTTCTCACTTTTGAGAGCTTTCGCGTCACTCGGATTGGTCAAAAACCCGATCTCAATGAGGATCGACGGCATCCGGGTACCTCCAAGTACCACAAAATCCGCCTGCATCACACCGCGATTTTCAAAAGGCAGACTTTTTACAAGCTCTTCCTGTACAAAATGAGCCAATCTGCTCGAGTCACGCAATTTCTCGGCCCGCTGCATATCCTCCAGGATAAAGCTCAATGGATCTTGTTGCCTGGGTTTTCCTTTTTGATCTACCGCATTCTCGAACAGGGCCACCCGCTTGGCCTCCTCTCCGGAGGCTTCGACGGAATGGAAAAAGGTCTCGACACCGGACAAAGAAGGTTTGAAAAAAGCATTGGCATGTATGCTGACAAAAATATCCGCATGCACACGATTGGCCAAATCAATGCGCTCATCCAATGAGACATCCCGATCCTGCTTGCGGGTCATGAGCACGCGATACGACGCAACCGATTTCAGCTCTTTTTGGGTCCTTAGAGCAACATCCAATACCAAGTCTTTTTCGAGTATCCCACATTTACTTACAGCACCCTCCTGTTTGCCTCCATGACCCGGGTCCAATACCACCAAAATCGGTTTGGGCCGGCTCTCTTGGCCGCCCGCACCTCGAGGAGGCAGACCAAGCAAAATCAGAAACAACAGGGTCATCCACCAATTGTATGTTCTTTGCTCGACAACCAGGATATGCAACCCTCCTTATGCTCCATCATAGTCATCCCATCAAATACCAACAAGATTTTTTATGTTTTTGCTTGCACAAGTCTGATGGATGTGATACCCGAAGCATTCGTTGCAACGTGAGGTGATACCATGAAAAAAACACCGTTATTGGAAGTAAAAGAAAAATTCGGCGGTAAAGAAAAATTGGTCGATGATCTCGTAAATAAGCTCAAACGGCCATCTGAAGTTTCCAAAGATGAGCTCAAAAAGAAGCTCATGGCTCAGAGCAACAAGAAATTGCTCAAGCTTCTTCAAAGAGAAAACGTCATTACGGAGAAATTCGGCGGGCGCGACAAATTGATTTCGACGATCCTCCAAACCGGTTCGAACAGCAACAAAAAAGAAGACAAACTGTACCGTAAGAAGCTCGAGTCAGCCGCCAGCTCGCATTTGCTGGACCTGCAGAACCGTCTCTCTTCCTAATTGAAGCCTACTCCGAGCTCTCGATTCAATTCGGCTCTCTGGATTGCAGTCTTTTAAGAGTCCTTCGTATGCTTTGTTGCGCCTGGGGATTTTTTTCTGTATTCAACATTTTTTCCAAAACAGGCACGGCTTTTGGATCTTCGGCCTCATAAAGTGCATCGACCGCTCTTCGACGGACGAACTCGTTCCGGTCGGCAAGCAGCCGGATGAGCGCATCAACCGCTTTGGAACCGGCATGGATACCTAATATGTTGATGGCCCGGGATTGCTCTTCTTTGTTTTCAGAAAACGCTCCTCGGATAACTCTATCGATGTCCAGTCCGGCTTTCATCTTAGCAATTGCTTGCCGGGCCTCCATTTTTACATCCGGCAACACATCGTCTCTGGCCAAAAGAGCCGACAAATCTTCCAGCAATGTATCCAGGCGACGTTTCTTCACCATTTGAATGGCCGCCAGTTGGGTACGAGGAGCCTTGGGGTTATCAAGCGCATCAATGAGCAAAGCATCGATCCGATCCGCCGGAATCGCCAAAACGCAGCGCTCGGCCTCTTGATTGACCAAATCATCCTCATCCCCCAACGCCCGCACCAAAGCCTGCCTGGCTCGATTGTCTTCGATGGTGGTCAACATCTTCAATGCCAACCGTCTTATTTTCGGTTCGAGGTTGCCGGCCGCCTGAAGATAAACTTCCAATGATTCTTCACCAATCAGACTTGTCAGGGCGGCATCAATTTCTTTCTGTACAAAAGACTCACGCTCGGCGGCCGCCAATTCAAACAAAGGCGCGACCGCCGGGCCGGCTTTGGGATAACCCAAGTTGCTCAAAGCCCGGGCCGCAGCCGCTCTGACGATGTAGTTTTCGTCCAAAAGAGCCTGGCACAGGGGTTCGACGGCTCGTCCATCCGCAAGCCTGCCCAACATGATGGCGGCTTTCAAACGCACCTTGAAGCTCGAGCTGCTCTGGAGCTTCTCGAGCAAGAAATC
This sequence comes from Myxococcota bacterium, assembly GCA_041560255.1. GTDB lineage: Bacteria > Myxococcota > B64-G9 > B64-G9 > B64-G9 > JBFFBT01. The sequence continues at coordinate 2,997 of JBFFBT010000341.1, forward strand.
GACTTTTCCTTCCTCTGTGGCCGCGGAAGCGAAAAAACATTGCGCCAACAACCAACATCCAAGCATGTATCGGAATGAGCTCATCATCCCTTCTCCACCCGGGTCCAAACGACAAAAAGTCCGATTTGCTTCTTGTACCACTCGTACCTGTCAGCCTCAAGCCATTTTACATGATCCGGCGATAAATCTAAAAGGCATTTTATTGTCAGCCGCTTTGAATTACGAGAATTTTTACTATTGACCCATGGTTTATAAAAATGATAGTCAGAGAGTGTTCAATGATTCGACTGAGGAAAGCTGGAATGCCGAACGAGCATGATGTGCGTGCTTGTACTTGTTCCTTCAAACCAAAGGGGTTCTCCATGACTTCACGCTTTTTTTTGTTGGCTGTCATCTCCATCCTGCTATGTGGCATGGGATGTACGAAAAAATGCAAACCGGGTGAGGACGCAGAATGTTGGATCACGGCATTGAAAGATCCCGCAAAAACCGATCAAGCCATCGACAGTCTAAAACAAATCGGAGATAAAAAGGCGGAACCGGCACTTATCGAGATCATGAAATCACAATCGCTCAAACCCCAACAGATGGAGCATTTGGCTGAAATCTTTCAAAAATGGAAAACCGCCGCTGCAGTCAAACCCATGCTGACCGCAATTGATTTTACGATCGGTCCCAATAAAGAAAGCGCCAAAGCCAAACGAACCAACCGGGCCAACCAGAAAATTGCATCCGCACTCGGTGAGATTCAGGATCAACAAGCGATCAACCCATTGATCCGCCTGCTCAATACCACCAAAGAGCCCAGTGTGCAAAGAGCCGTGGTGCGTTCCCTCGGACAGCTCAAAGCCCAGGACGCAACAGATGATCTTATACGCATAAGCTCCGATCCGAAAACCAATGCAATCGTTCGTATGAACGCTGTGTATGCCTTGGGAGAAATTGCAAATCCCAAGGCTGTTGATCCACTCATTCTTTCTTTGTATAGCGACAACGCGTATTTTTTCTTCCAAGCCGGCCTGGCGCTCGTAAAGATAGGTCGAGCTTCGGTCGAACCCCTGGTCAAAACGATGCTGGGTGAGAACCAAGCCGCCGAAAAACTTGTCATGGAATCCTCCCAGGGGATTCGAGGAGCCATGGAAAGCAATGCAGCGAAAGTATTGGGAGACATCCAAGATCCTAGTGCGTTGCAGCCGCTTTTCGATCTGGCCGAAAGAGTATCCAAATGGACCGACAAAACTGAAAAAATGCTTGTGATGACACGTGTTATCAATGCATTCGGAAGTCTGCAAGATCCGAAGGCAATTGATGTTATCTCCGATTACCTATCCGAGGATTTGTGGGACTTGCGCACGGTGTGCGCCAGCGCGATAAATTCAATCGGACATCGCCCAGCGGTGGATCTTCTTTTTCAGTACGCAACCAAAGGAAAGCACCCTCAAACCCGCGTTCCGTTGGTTGAAGCCATAGGAAACCTTGGCACGGACGAAATCCTTCCCAAACTCAATCAGTTGCTTGACTCTCAAAAAGACACGACCCTGGCTTCAGCCATCAAAACCAGCAGCCAGAAAGCCAATGCCCATCAATCCTGCAAAGAAAAGCCGACTTGTTGGGCCCA
>JBFFBT010000342.1:0-4594 GCA_041560255.1 Myxococcota bacterium
AATGCCATTTTCGTCGTCTATTTCCATCGGTCTTCCTTGCTCCGAATAATAGCCCTACGCCATCAATTGAATATCTACAGAAGACGATTCAAAAAACCAAAGTTAAAGAACAAAGATTGTAAGCGTCCGGTGAACCGTACCTGGCGGATTGATTCTTGGAACCATATTATGTCATCATGGACAAGAACACATCTGAACAAAACAGTGTTTATCTAAGCGTTCGATTGCTCGGTTTGTTGTTGAGCCCAAACCGGGGGAAGCAATTCGGGCAATCTGGACATTTTCCAACCAGACGTGAGTTTTTGAATGACGTCTTGGAGATAAGCCCAAGGGTCAACACCATTGAGAGAACAAGTACCAAAAATCGTATACATCGTAGCAGCAGCTTTGGCCCCAGCTTCCGAGCCTGCAAAGAGATAGTTTTTTCTTCCAAGGGCGATCACCCTCAATCCTCTCTCGGAACCATTGTTATCCAAGGGCAAAGCTCCATCTTCCAAAAATCGGTTAAGCGCAACCCATTGATTCACCATATACCGAGCTGCCTTCGAAAGCCCGCTTTTGGGAGGCTCCTTTTGTATTACCTGGCCAAGCCATTGCCTGAGCGCTTCAAGTATCGGAGGTGCTCGATCCTTTCTCAATTTCAGTCTTTGCTCGGTATCCATTTCTGCCTTGGTGGCTTCTCTTTCTATGTCATACAACTTGGATACCGCATTGATGGCCACTGCCGCCCGTGGATCTGTGTCTACAATTTCTCGAAAGTATCTTCTGGCATGACTGTATTGCTTCAGTTGAAACATGACTCCAGAAGCTCCAAGATAAGGAGTTAGGAGGAGTCAGAAATGTTAGGAAAAAAGATACGAAGAAAATTCACGGTTGAACAGAAAGCAGCAATACTACGACGACATTTCACAGACAAGATACCTGTACCCGACTTGTGTGATGAGTACAAGATTCAACCAAGTATGTTTTATAATCGGCAAAAACAGATGTGGGAAAATCTTGCTGTTGCGCTGGAGAATCATCATGGCTCAAAACGAACAGCAGATCGTCGCAAGACACAACTGGAAGAAGAGAATGAGAAGCTGAAAACCAAGTTGGCCAAAAAAGACAATATAATCGCTGAGATCTCCGAAGAGTATGTTCAGTTAAAAAAAGAACTTGGGGAACCCTGAACGGCTGTTGGGTTCCCCGTGAGACGAGAGATCAGATTGTAAAATTTGTACGAGAATGGTCAACCAAGGCTATCATATATGATGCTGGATGCAGATGTGGCTGCAGTCAGCCCATCCACAGTCTATCGGGTATTGAGCTCTCAAGGATTGATGGACCGATGGAATTCAAAGCCATCACGTAAAGGGACAGGATTTGTACAACCCGAAAGGCCTCATAAACATTGGCATATAGACGTATCGTATCTGAATGTGTCAGGGACGTTTTACTATCTGTGCTCAATACTTGATGGTTATAGTCGAGCGATAGTGCACTAAAGCACCAATGGTTGTTCCTCAACCAACTGGACAATATCAACGGGTTAAGACAGTTGGTTGAGTTCTATATAAACGAGCACAACAGCACTTTACCGCATTCTGCTTTCAAAGGTCAGACACCGGATGAGATGTATTTCGGCAATGGTGCTATTGTTTCGGATGAACTTGCTATTGCTCGTCATAAGGCAATGCAAGATAGGCTTGATGCAAACCGGAATATTACCTGTGATGTATGTGATGAAATACTTCCTAAGGTCTTGCGAATTAGCACTGTAAAATCTATCTTAAGATGGATTGACTCAATTTACGAGGTCGATATAGTCAACTTCGTAACAAAACCCAAGCTAAACAAAAAATTGATCAACGAAGGCAAAGGAAAGGTTGGTTAGTCACTATGGATAAAGTCTTGAAAGCTCTATATCTCCTAGGAACCATGACATTGATTTTGAACTGTGAACCGCATCAAACCGAAAACTTGAATCCTCGATGTATGGATAGAACAGACCATTCTGAAAGGGTCAAGGATAGTTCTCAATGTTCTATCTTTTCCACTGGATCGTGTGTGAGTGGATCCACTACATACTGTGGTAAAAAATCCCCGGATGGCTGCTGGTGTGACGATTTGTGCATAAATTACAATGATTGCTGTGCAGACAAAGAAGAAGTTTGCGACAACATCCAACCTACACCAGATCCAAAATCCTGTTTGAACCATTGCGATCAAAAAGCTCCTGGAGGTTGCTGGTGCGATGATTTGTGTGAGAAATACAATGATTGCTGCGTAGACAAAAAAAAGGTTTGTGACAATATCCAGCCCACACCAACAGTCGAGCCTACACCAACTCCAACACCCTGTCCGGCTTGTCTACCTTGTATGGCCACAGTTACTGGCCGAACAACTTATCCACCAAACTACAATTATTGTAAGCCCATGGCAAATGTAGACATTCGTATCAAATCTAGGCACTGTTCAGGAGCCCAACACATCGCCACTGGCACAACTGATGAGCTAGGCAATTTTACCATTGAAATTGAAAGCTGCGGTGTTGAAGATGGCTCTGTCTATGGTTTGGAAAGCACCTACAAAAGAGAAGGCGGCTTGGACATGACCATAGAATGCAACAAAGACAACCATGCCGAGTTTGTGATGGAACCGAACAGTACAAACCTCAATAACTTTGAATTTGATCGAAATTGGGTAGTGAATCCCAATGGAACCGACACCGCTACCCATGGCAGTTGGATACGTGGAATACCTGAAGAAACATCAAAAAATGGAATCTTATACCAATTGGATTATGCGGCAAGCCCAACCAAAGTCATGGCAACCGACCCTCATGCCGGCAAGGATGCAGACAGCTATGATGTGGACGGAGGTGTAACCTCGATTCGCTCACCAACATTTGTCCCTAACGGCAATGGCGACACTTTTGTCTGGTTGAGATATGTATTTTCTCACGATGAGAATGCAACCGATGCCGATTATCTGAGAGTTACTTTGGTTGGAACAAGCAAAAAAGAAGTGCTTCTTGAAGAACGAGGTTCCTCTTCTATAAAAAGTGCTGTATGGAAGACCTTTGAGAAGCAGATAAGCGGTTACGTGGATGAAAAATCGTATCTTTTGGTTGAAGTGGCAGACAATCAAAATGACAGTCTCATAGAAGCCATGCTTGATGATGTAACAGTGTACACAGTGTATCCCACACCCATGCCATTACCTCCGAAGCCACCTAACAAAAAACAGCTATGGGTATCAAATGGAACCGCACAAGGCACCCAAATCCTAAAAGAGTATCTGCAGAGTATCAACCACTGTGCAGAAGGCATTTCAAACAAAATCCTATTTACAGGATCTGACAAGGAACACGGCAACGAATTGTGGATTTCTGACGGAACATCACTTGGAACCATTTTACTAAAGGATATCTATCCAGGTTCATCGGGCTCCCTACCGAACAGATTTACGGCAATGAACAACAGTGTGTTTTTTCAAGCAACCGAAGGACCCAATGGTGCCGGACTTTGGAAAACCGACGGTACCCAAGCGGGCACCGAGTTGGTAAAAGGCATCAAACATATTTCAGATATGATCGAATTTAATGGTCAGTTGATTCTTGGCCTTTCAGATGGCAACAGTGGTGCAGAACTATGGAAATCAGATGGAACCGCATCAGGGACAGTAATGATCAAAGATATTTATCCAGGATCCCAATCATCCTATCCAACGGCCATGGCAATCCTAAAAGGAATGGTTCTGTTCCGGGCATCTGATAATATCCACAATAGTGCACTTTGGAAAACCGATGGGACCAAGGCTGGAACCAAACTGGTGAAAGATATTTATCCCAATTCGGCATTAGGGTTAGGAGATAAAATACACATCGTACAAGGCCTTGCCTACTTCTTGGCAGATGATGGTAAACATGGTTTGGAGATATGGAGGTCAGATGGAACTGAGGCAGGTACATTTATGATCAAAGATATGAAGCCAGTCAATCATGTTAGACAATTAATCCCTGTCGGAGATAGATTGTTCTTTATCTCAGATAAGAGCCTGTGGCAAACCGATGGGACAGAAAAAGGTACGGTACCGGTTCAACTTCTCGATTCACAACAAACTCCATATTCGTATGTACCAATGGCAGTCATGAACAACGATCTTTATGTAGAGACTACAGAATGTGATTACGGTCAAGAACTATGGAAGTTCAATTGGAAAGATGACGGTCTTGGCTTATTTACAGACATAAACACAGGCCCTCAACACTCGGTTATCACAATCATGGGTGTAACCCAAAACATGTTATGGTTTTATGTGAGACATAATGCAACAGAGGTTCTAGATTTTGATTTATGGAAAACCGATGGCTCAAAAGCTCAAACGAACCTTGTGAAAGAGCTTCTCCCGTTTTATTCGAATGGCACCAAAGTCTGTGGAGAGATAGATGGACAAATACTATTTTTACCTGAACTTAAATAGTTGAGTCAGACACCGTAGTCCGCACTTATTCGTCCCAATTGATTTTACTGGATTTTTTCCAATCGAAGCGACAAGCTAAAAAGCATGAATATTTGGATTTCAATCGCCACAGTTCAGATCGTCAATA
>JBFFBT010000343.1:0-4565 GCA_041560255.1 Myxococcota bacterium
ACAAGTATGCACATACATCCGGCTCATCGTCTACCACCAAGATCTTGTAACCTTGCAAGGATGTTTCCTCGGCGGTTTTTTCTTCCTGCTCTGAAGCAAGCGGTTTTTCATCCAAAACCAATGCTTGGGAAACCAAGTTGACCAATTGGATTACTTTCATGGGCAGGTTGTAATGCTTGATGAGATCCGCCAATCCATCCACACAGTTGTGACACGAGGTGACCACGTAATCGGCGCCGGTGGCTTTGAGTTGATCGGCTTTGACTTTGGCCGATTTCAGTCTGCGGGGTGTGTACTCGGCCATGGACATGGCCCCTCCACCCCCGGTGCAACAGTAGTTTTCCGCTCTATTGGGATGCATTTCCCTGAAGTCGCTGGTCACCAGATTGAGCAGCTCTCTGGGTTCTTCGAACAAACCACAGCTTCTTGCATTGTTGCACGAGTCATGAAAGGTATACGAACCTGGGTTTTTCGAAGGATCCACCTTGATGCGGCCTTCTTTGATGTAACGCAACATGGTGTCGACCGAGCTTTCCATCTTGAAATCAATGTCATAACCCGCCCAATTGGGTCCCTCACATCGCGTGGATCGATATCCATGCCCGCACTCCGACATCACCAGCTTTTTGGCCCGTAACTGTTTTACCTTATCATACACTCTGCGGGCCACGGTCCCACCCAGCTCGTCATCACCCGAAAACAAACCGAAATTGGTCATATCCCAACCTTCGCTGGGCATGGTCCAGTTTTCACCCGCCGCCCAAAATATCTTCGCGGCGTCGGCAATCGTGCGGGGATCGTATTTCACTTCACGAGGGTTGATGGTATAGACGATATTGACATCCGGTTTGTCAACCGGTATGGCCGCATTTTCATCTCCTACCTCATCGACCAACTCTTCAGACATCCAATCCAGGGTCTCCAAGTAGTCCTCTTTGAGCACACCCATTTGGTTGCCGAGCTCCCATTGATCCTTGCTGACCACCGCCACCCCTTCCGGCATGATGCCTACATGGACCAACAAGCCTCGCGCCAATCGATTGAACGTCGCAAAATCCACACCCATCGGGCAATTGAGCGAGCAACGCCTGCAATTGGTGCATTTTCCAAAGACGATATCCTTGAGCTCCTCGAGCTCTTCATCCGTATAGACGCTGGCCGCATTGACCCACCAGGGTAGAACCCGGCCGGTCCAATCGTAATGCTTCTTGAAGAGTTTTCTCAAACGATCAGCTTTCCAGGCAGGCGCCATCGTGGGATCGCCGGGATGAGACAACACATAGTGACACGACTCGGTACACATTCCACAATGAACACACGCAGCCAACGAACCGACGATCTGACGGTTGAGTTTTTTTCCCAGTCGATCGATCACCGTTTGGGCCTTATGAGATCTGGTTTTCATGTTTCGCACCTCGTTACTTTACACGTATCTTCACATCGAAGCCGCAACTTTTTTGGCTGCCGGTTGGGTATTTTTTTCCGGCTCAACCCGCTTGGGGCCCCGCCGAATCGGATAGGTTCCGCGATATCCCATGGTTTTACCGAAATAATATCGGGTAATTGGATAATATAGATAATGAGATATCTTGCTGAAAGGAACATAAAGAATAAAAAAGGCCGTCATGATAAAATACGTCAACAGGTGCCATTCCCCATTATCAATACGATTGGGAGCGGCCAGATAGGCAAAGAAAAACCAAACGGTTATCATAGCCAATGAAAAATAGTCGTCCGGTGAGCTAATGGCACGCAGATATTTGCTGCCCAACCTGCGCACCAAGCGGTATGCCCCCACCAAGCAGGCGGCTCCCGTGGAAATCTGTATTATCGCAACCACTGCCGGATACTCCAACAATCCAGGTCCATAGGGTATAACAAACGACAAACCCAGAGAGAAAATCACCCCCAGGTGAAAAACGACAAACTGTATATACATGAAAAAATTCTTACGCGTGCTTTCCATGGCCCAAGGCATGGCCACATTGAACCATGAATACAAAACACCCTTGGCTTTGGTGGTATCTACAGCACCGGTAGCGGGCTGTCGCTCCCGGCCCGCCTTAAATCGAAAAATCCAAATCAATCGCGTGGTATACACCAAGGCCATGATCACCAATGCGACTTCCTGCAAAGTAGTCTCTGAAAAATGAAGCGCTTCGCTCATTGCATACTCCTTCTTTGATTCGGCTCGATTATACCGAACCGTTCAACCGCGCTTTGAATGGCTGGTAATCCCGCTCGTCCGGCAGACAGAGCATCACCTGCTCTAGACTGGTGGTTCCTTCCAGGTGCTTTTTCACGCAGTCAATGGTCACGAGCGCGGAAAGTTGTGGAGGCACACCATAGAAACCCGACCCCATCGCAGGGAGCGCCAGGGTTTTGACCTGATTCTCCTCGGCTACTTTTAATACGTTGACCATCGTGGTACGTAATTTCGCCTCGAGGTCTTTTTCTTGGAAGGCCGGACCCACTGCATGAATGATCCTTTTGGCCTTCAGTTTGCCGGCTGAGGTAATCACCGATTCGGTGAGAGCCGCTCCACCAATTTTGTCGAGTTGTTCCTGCACACCCGGACCACCCCTGATTGCGATGGCGGCTCCTAGGCCGGAACCCAATTTCAAATCGGGCCTGGCGTAGAAAACAAACGCATCCACATCCATCAAGGTGATATCATCCCGGTTTATTGTGATTTTTCCTTTGCTTAGATTTTTTTCTTCTCCCATATTCCTCTCCCTGAAACGTTTCCTACTTTGGCTTAGCGCACGGGGCAACTTCCAGATGTCGGTTTGTATTTGTCAGGTATCTCACAGTCTTTTTTCATGTCCGACAATTCGGCCAGCGAATGCTCGTTCATGACCTTATTGATACCTTGATTGATCCTTTGATAAATCCGCCTGCATGGGCAAAAATCCACCTGGATGCAAAGATCCGGGTGATCCACACATTCAACGATGTTGACCGGTCCGATGGCGGCCTCGATAATCTCCCCGACCTTGATCTTTTCAGCTGGTCTGGCCAACAAGTATCCCCCACTGCGTCCACTCATGCCCATGATTAAAGATGCGTTTTTCAAACCAATGGCCAACTGCTCAAGGTAACGTCTTGATATTCTTGTCCTTTTAGAAACGTTTGCCAAACTCACCTTTGAACCATCGTTTGACTGACGGGTTATTTCAACCATCATACGAAGGGCGTATCTGGCACGCCGTGACAATCTCATACGAATGAATCCTCGTGATAGTACACCCTATTAATTCCTACTATTACAATCGGAATATGTTGTAAAGGATTATTTTATTATTTCGTATCCAATTGAAATACAACGCATATTTAGTGATCCGATTTGCATCTAGCATAAAAGTTCGGCTTGATTTACGATTTTAGTCTTTAGTATAACCTTATCTTGACAAGACTTTTTCATCCAAGATAGGTTCCACGGTTGATCCCGGACGTGCATTCCGGAGCTCACAAGACGATTCACCCCAGCTGAAAGGATACGACATATGGCCAAAAAAACATATCGAATCGCAGTCATGCCTGGTGACGGCACCGGCCCCGAAGTCGTTTGTGAAGGGCTCAAGGTATTGCGGGCCGTCGCCCATCGTTACGAATTTGGTATGGAGTTTCAAGAGTTTGATTTCGGTGGCGAAAGATATTTAAAAACCGGAGAGACACTTCCCGACTCAGCCATAGATGATCTGAGAAAGTTCGACGCGATTTTTCTAGGCGCCATCGGGCATCCCGGCGTCAAACCGGGTATTTTGGAAAAGGGCATCCTTCTCAAGCTCAGATTTGCACTCGATCAATACATCAATCTCAGACCGGTCAAGCTATATCCCGGGGTGTATACCCCACTCAAGGACAAAGGGCCCGAGCATATCGACTATGTGGTCGTGCGTGAAAACAGCGGAGGTCTTTATACCGGCGTGGGCGGTGTCTCCATGCGGGACACCGATCAAGAAGTAGCTATCCAGAGCATGGTGTATTCCAGACATCAAGTCGAACGATGCTTGCGGTATGCCTTCGACTATACAAAAAAAAGAAACCGAGCCAAAACCCTGGCCTTATGCGGAAAAACCAACGTGCTTACCTATGTCTATGATCTGTGGGAGCGGGCATTCCATGAAATCGGAGAAAAAGATTACCCGGGAATCAAACGCGACTATTATCATGTGGATGCCACCTGCATGTGGATGGTGAAAAACCCCGAATGGTTCGACGTCATCGTGACCGGCAACATGTTCGGCGATATCATCACCGATTTGGGCGCCATCACCCAAGGGGGCATGGGCATTGCCGCTGGAGGCAACATCAATCCCTCGGGAGTGAGCATGTTCGAGCCCATCGGAGGTTCCGCCCCGAAATACACAGGCAAAAACATCATCAATCCTTTGGCCTCGATCTGCTGCGGCGCCATGATGCTCGATCATCTCGGCGAGATCAACGCAGCTGATGCCATCGAACATGCAGTCACGCAGGTTACTGGAACCAAGCTAAAAAGCCTCGAAGCAGGCAAAATGGGTTACACCACCACGCAGGTCGGTGATTTGGTGGCGTCCTTG
>JBFFBT010000344.1:0-4560 GCA_041560255.1 Myxococcota bacterium
AGTTGCCATCACCCTCGCTTGAACGAAGAGGCGAAACCCAGTGGATCGGAGGGTGAAAAGGGAAAATGGTCCAAAAAAACATCCGGTCCGGCAAGCTGCCGGGATTGTCACCCGAGCGCGGACGGTGCTGCATCCGGTCAGGGCAGAGCGAATGTCAACCCGAACGCCCCGGCTTTTCTGGATACCTTGAAAAAAGTTTGTATTGAATGCCACCGTTCACTCGGCGGCGGACCACAGGCCTGGGATGATTTCTTCGAGGAGAAAGCGCCATGAGCAAAGCTTCTCTGGCAGAGACGGCCAAGGGCATACTCACGGATGTAACCCTTTGTATCGGATGTGAGAGATGCGTGGAAGCCTGCAGCCGACAAAACAAGCTGCCTTCGGATGTACCCGCGCACCACAAGGCCAAGGACGGGTTGTCGTCCAGCCGATTTACCTCTATCGTCAGAATCCCGGGTCGCTCGAAAGACTCTTTCAGGAGCATACGGCGGCAGTGTATGCACTGTGTCGAGCCGGCCTGCCGGGCGGCCTGTCTGGTGGGAGCCTTCATTAAGACACCGGATGGCGCGGTGGAATACGACCAGGAAAAGTGTATCGGTTGTCGTTATTGCATGTTGGCTTGTCCTTTTCTCATACCCCGTTACGAGTATGAAAAGCCCTTGCCGTACGTACGCAAGTGCAAAATGAACCAGGATTGTCGGGTAGAGGGCGGGCAACCGGCCTGTGTCACGGCCTGCCCCACCGGGGCGACCATATTCGGTCCGAGAAAAAAGCTCATCGAAATAGCCCATAAGAGAATCGCACGAACCCCTGATCGCTATCTCAATCATATCTATGGCGAAAAGGAGTTCGGAGGAACATCGGTGATGTACATAGGGGACATTTCCCTGCACAAAGTTTTGAAAATGCCTTCCACAGAGGATTTTCAAAGATTGCGGGTCCCCGAGCTGGCTGAAAAATCCATACCCTCGAGGTTGCATGGATGGGTTATGGTGACGCCGTTTCAATTTCTTACGGTATCGGCGGGACTGGCCGGTTTGTGGATCATAAGGCGGCGTATGAAACTTGCAAATCAACCCGATGAGGCTGCGCAAAAAAGCCAGGAGCACGGGAAAATCAAATCGAAAGGTTCTTCATGATACGTGAAACCAAGCTGGTTGGTTGGTTCAAGACCGTTTTGTGGGCGGTCGTGATTTCCGGTCTGGTGGCGGGAGCCGGACGGTTTGTCTTTGGGTTGGGAGCTTCGACCAACATGCTGGATACATTGCCCTGGGGTTGGTGGAAGATCTTCAACATGGTGGCGGGCGCGGCGTTGGCGACCAGCGGATTTGTGGTTGCCGCCATCATCTATATTTTACAATGGGATCGGTATCGCTCCGTCGCCCGGCTGAGCGTGTTGGTGGGTTTCTTAGGCTATGGATCGAGCCTGACCGCATTGCTCTTTGATATCGGGCTTCCGCACCGTGGATGGCATCCATTTTTTATTTGGAATCCGCATTCCTTTCTTTTTGAGGTGTTTTGGTGCGTATCGATATATTGGGGCGTCACGGCGCTCGAGTTATTGCCGATCATCACCGAAAGGTTGCCTTTTCCAAAGTTTACCCACACGGTGCATGAAAAAATTTTGCCGGTGGTTGTGCTGGGTATTACCTTGTCGACCATGCATCACAGCTCGCTGGGTTCGTTGTTTATGACTTCTCCTACCAGATTGCACCCTCTATGGCACTCATATTGGATCCCGCCTGAATTTTTCATCTCCGCCATGGGTGCCGGATTGAGCACCATCGTATTGTTGATGCTGGCAGTCTCCCATCTCTATCAGCGTCCGAGGGATCAGAAAGCACTGGAGGGTTTGGCCAAAGGCTCGGCAATCTTTTTGGGAATATACCTGGTGATCAAGATCATCGATTTTTCGATCAACCAGAAGTGGAGTTTCGTCTTTGGTCCGGATTTGAGTTGGGAAAGCGCTGTGTTTTGGGCGGAGATCAGCCTACAAGCTCTGCTGCCCCTGGTTTTCCTTTCCTTTGCGAGGTTTCGAAAGAACGAAATCACATTGACGATAGGTGCCGCATCGGCGTTTTTGGGTTTGATCATGCATCGGGTCGATACGGGCATCGTGGGGTATTTTCGCACTTCCGAAGCGATATATATTCCGAATATCAGCGAATTTTTGGTGAGTTTTGCGGTGCTGTCCGCCGCCGGACTGGTCTTTTTTTTCCTGGTGGAGCGGTTTTTCGTGCTCGAAGAACCGAAAGCCCATGCATCCGCCCATGGAGGCGGCGATGCCCACGCACGACCCGCCGTGTTGCTGTCGCGAGACGAGATATTGACCGTTTTGAAAGGCTCGGGGGTACGGCGGGTGCTGATTATATTTTTCATCATGGTGCCGCTGACCTGGATCTCGTTGCGTGATCAAGCTACGGGTGCGTTCAAACCCATTCTAAGTCCCGTAGAGGCCGACATCCATCGGCTGACCGACCAACCGGAAGTATTTAGGATTGATGCCGACCAGAACGGGATGTACACCGATTTTACCCACGAGGAGCACCAACAGGATTTGGCCAAGCTGTATTCCGTCACCAAAGAAAAGACCTGCATAAAATGCCATCATTTGGGTATGCCGAGGCAGGAGAAGCCGGTCGCTTGCCGGGTGTGCCACCGCGATATGGAGGTTCCGAGCGAGTTTTTCAATCGAGATAAACATAAGGAACATATTGAAAAAACGGAAGATTTTGAAAAGCTTGCCCAGGTAGATCTCGTTGATCGAAAAGCCGTGTTTTCGGCCTGCATGGAGTGTCATAAAGATGATATGTCGGGCCTTCGGAACTACCAAGATCGTGGACTTGGTTGGACCGCGCCGGGCTTCAAAGACGCAATGCATGGTAACTGCCTCACATGTCATAGAATGCGCGAGTGGATGCTCGAACAACACCAACCGCAGGATCCTGAAAGCACCGGAAATTGTCTTTTCTGTCACCGGCAATGGGCGGATGCAGGCATGTTTGAAAACCGGTAGTCGTATCCCGACACATACCTTTATTTTATTTGAGTTGCTTATATCGAAAGCAGTCCGTGGTGTGATCGTTGACCATTCCGGTGGCCTGCATGTGGGAGTAGCATATCGTGGATCCCACGAACTTGAACCCCCTGGCTTTGAGGTCCTTGCTCATGGCGTCCGATTCTTTTGAAGTCGCCGGGATTTGTTGCGTTGGTGCGAATCGATTTTGAATGGGCTTTCCGCCTACAAAGCGCCAGATGTACGCGTCGAAAGAACCGAACTCTGCCTGGATGGAAAGGTAACGATCTGCATTTTGGATACAGGCTTCGATCTTGGCGCGATTACGTATGATTCCGGGGTTTGCAAGCAGCCTTTGCCGGTCATGATTGGTGTAGCGGGCGATCTTACGGGCATCGAAATCGTCGAAAGCTTTACGAAAGTTTTCTCGTTTGTGCAAGACGGTGGACCAGCTCAATCCAGCCTGCATGCCTTCGAGCAAAAGAAATTCGAAAAGAATCCGATCGTCATGAACCGGCACACCCCACTCGTTATCGTGATACGCTATATACAAAGAATCGTTTTTTGGAACCCAGGCACAACGGGTGATGGTTTTCATAGGCAATACATTAATGCTTATGGGGCTTTTGGGTCAAGTGTCGAAGTGGGTTCGAGGGTGTTTTGAGCTGACTGTGCAGACCAAACAGGGTGAGCCTTCGAGTGGATTGGGATGCCAGCTTGAGCAATCTTCGGCCCAACCGTTCGATATTGAATGATTCTTCGTCCTTCAAAGCCAAAAGCAACTCGTCGATGTTGGCAAGGCACACCAAGTGCATGACATCATGCCGATTCCAATGCCGAAAAAGCAGGTTGTTGACCACGGCGCGTACGACCGGCGGATCTCCTTGGGCATATTGTCGTTCGGCCGTCGCATGTATGGTCAAGTGCAACCGAGGTGATACTGCAAAGCCGTCCGGGCCGTCAATCTCGTCGTTTCCTTCCCATAATGCCTGCAACATTTTCTCGTGTTCTTTCGCGATCCAAGGCAAGTTGGGCACCGGGTCGTCAAACAGACTCTTGAGAAAACGCATTCTTTCTTGAATACCCAATGTCAGGTACTCTTTTATGTCGTCTACCACGATAAACCTCCCTGGGGTCTCGAAACCGACCAACAACCCCCGTTCAACAACGGGTATTTCGTGGATAACCCCCTGACGACAACCCAAACCCGTCTGAAGCATGATTTCGAGTTCTAGCTTACCGTATTTTAAAAAGAAAAGATAGTTCGTTTCAAAAAATTGTTCTTGACTGCAAGGTGCGATCGAGTGCGTGGGCTTAGCAAACGGTTTCGGTTGGTTTAATGTAAGCGTTCACCGCCACCCCGGGTCAACGCTTACGGTTTGATCCCTCAGACTTAATTCATTATCACTAGTAGAGTTCAGCTTAACTGCCTAGAATTCAACCGTAAGCTATGTATGAGAAATCGCTGGATGTAGATGCATAAATTCGCAAGCACCTACGTCATGCCTGCGGAAGCAGGCATCCAGTCCTATAAGCACTAAAGC
>JBFFBT010000345.1:0-4539 GCA_041560255.1 Myxococcota bacterium
ACTCCTACTCCGACTCCCACTCCGGGAAAGTCATGCGCAAATCCTTCGGGAGGCACATACTGCGGCAAAAAATCGCCCGATGGTTGCTGGTGTGATTCGCTATGCGCGCAGTACAACGATTGCTGTCCGGATAAGAAACAGATCTGCGACGATCCACAGCCCACTCCGACCCCGACACCCAATCCGACGCCCACCCCGAGCCCGACTCCCACTCCGGGAAAGTCGTGTGCCAATCCCTCGGGAGGCACGTACTGCGGCAAGAAATCACCCGACGGTTGCTGGTGTGATTCGCTATGTGTGCAATACAACGATTGCTGCCCGGACAAGAAGCAGATCTGCGGTTAAGTATGACTCGATACTAACCTGAAATTCTCCATACAACTTCCAAACATTGCTTTTCATTTGACAGCGTAACATGCCGACCCATTCTGCTGGGAGCTTTCGGCATATTGGCGCATAACAGAAGTTGCGCTGTTTGGTATGCGGGATTCGAAATGGAGAGAAGGGTGGATGCTGGTCATGGCCAAATGGATTTCGTACAGATTATTTCAGGCATCCATGGGAAAATGGTGTTTTTGCGACGGCAATCGGATCGTCGGGAAGCTGTGCCGTTCCGTAAACAAATGCGTTGAGAAACTCCTGGGCGGCAACCGAACGATTGACGTTTTCATCCATGCCGATTCCCGCGGATGCGGAGCTCAACCTGTCGGAGTTGGCCAGAACGATGAAAGCCAACTCCCTTTCCGGAACTTTCAAGATCAACGCCGATATGGCATTCCAATATCCATAATGCCAGATTATTTTCACTTGTTCGTTGTTGTCGATAAACCACCCCAGACCGTAGGGCAACTCCTTGCCGCTGTTGGAGATGGTGGGTGTGAACATCAACTCCTTCGACTGAGGCAGTAGTAGTACGTCGTCGTCGAGCGCGATCGAATACTCGGCCATGTCGATCACGTTGGATACCAATCCCGCCGCGGTGCCGAAATAGGTCGGGTAGGGCATCGCATGCTGACCGTTGGGTGTATAACCCTGGGCGGATTTTTGTATGATTTGTGTATTTCTTGGATCATCTTTCAGGCAATTGTCTTTGGAGGAAGGATTTGGTCCGGTTGAAGTCATACCGAGCGGTGTCAAAATCCTTTCATCCAACAACTCACAAAACGTTGTACCCGCCGCCGCCGGAATGACGGTATCGAGGTAAGAAAACCGATTGCCGTTATAGCGATATTCGGCTCCCGGGGTCCCTTCGGAGGTGTGAGACAGCAGGTGCTTCACTTTGATCGTTTCCGGTCCATCAAGCTGTACGCCATATTTCGATACCGGATCTTCGAGGTCGATTTTTTCTTCTTCGACAAGCCGCATAATCATTGTGGCTGCAAATGGTTTCGTCAAGGACGCGAGATGGTAGACTGTATCCGAGGACGCCGCTTTTTGGGCCTCTCTGTTTGCTTGACCGAATCCTCGCGCCCATACCAGTTTCCTTTCTTTCACGATGGCGGCGGATAGGCCCGGTATTTTCAGATCCGACCGGATTCGCTCCATGACGTCTTCAAACTCTTTCAAGGACGTCGCAGGAATGCCGACTTTCGTATAGCCGAGCGGCTCTTCAGACGGCGAATCCTTCCCGCAGCCGTTGAATCCCGAAATGGTCGCCAACAAAAGAGCACAATATAAGTTGCATCGCATCGTCATCGTCCAAGCTCCGGTATGTACAATAGCTCGAAAGCTTTCTTAAGCGAGACAAACCATACAAAAATAATAGTATTTTTCATATACAAGGTCAACACATTGGAAAACGCGCACAGGACTTTTATAGAATCATTGTGCTCTAAAATGCAGACTATAGGGAAGCGGGAAAACCGAGTGGACTTTCGCTTCTACTCTGTGCAGATCTGGTTTTTATCCGGGCAACAATCGTTGTATTTGTCACACAGCGTATCGCACCAACAATCGTCCGGCGATTTTTTACCGCAGTAGCCTTCACAGGTCCCGGTGTTCGAGGTCTGATCGCAGATTTGTTGCTTGTCTGCGCAACAATCGTTGTATTTGTCGCACCAATTGTCGCACCAACATCCTCCTGGTGCTTTTTTATTGCAATATCCGACACATGAATCGGGACCCGGTGAGGGTTGAGGTTGGTCACAGACTTCATGCTTGTCGGGACAGCAGTCGGCGTATTGATCGCAGGCCTGGTCACACCAACAGCCGTCGGGTGATTTTTTACCACAATGCCCGACGCAGGATTTGGTTGGTTCGGGAGTCGGCTCCGGGGTCGGAGTGGGAGTCGGCTCCGGGGTTGGAGTGGGAGTCGGTCCCGGGGTTGGAGTGGGAGTCGGTCCTGGGGTTGGAGTGGGGGTCGGCTCCGGGGGTGGAGTGGGGGTCGGCTCCGGGGTTGGAGTAGGCGTCGGCTCCGGAGTCGGGGTTGGATCGGGGGTGCCTGGGTTTGTAAGCTTGTATCCGGAGCAGTATTTTTTGCCTTCTTTTTCGAGCCAGAAGTAATCACAGTCCGAGTCGTAGCTGTAGCGACCTGGATGAACTTTAAAACCAGAGAGTGGTACATCCAATAGATGGAAGTACTTGCCGTCCTTTTTGAGACTAAAATGCTGGTGGGGACCTGTGGAGCTTCCTCCTTGGCACAAGGCTTGCTCTTTGGTGTTGGCGTAGTTGGCGACCTCTTGATCAATAGTGACAGGATCGTTGGTGTTTACCTGGATGTTGTCCAGGTGATAGTAACTGGTCGACCAGCCGTCTGGATGGATGATTTCCAAGTTGCAGGAAGAATGCTTCTTGGCGGTCCCGCCGGCGGCGGCCGTGACCCATTTGTTTGAAAGATCGTCTCCCCACTTGCCGCCGTCATGAAAATCCAACGAGGCCATCGGATAGGTTCCCTGTCCGTTGGGTGTGTGCGCGCCTCCGAACCACCAGGCCTTTCCTACCGGGTAGGGTAGCTGCAGAAGACTGGATGGAGGTATTTCGTAGACATCATAGCGTTGGGCGGTATTTTCGTGGGCGCTTTTACCAGAGTCACCAAAAAGACGGGCGTACTGCGTGCTGAACGATTGTACATCGACAAGATTTGATTCGATCGAGTAGCTGCCCCGGTTACGGCTGTACGTCGCAAAAAATGTCTCCAGTACCGTGGCGTTGATATCGGCGAGTATTTCGGGGCCTCGGCTTGAGGATGCATGGATTTGATCGTAATACATGCCGGAGATTCTTTCGGAGATGTCTTTGACTTGGGCCGAAAAACCCACCTCAGGGGATAAATCTCCGTATGGTTGTCTAAGTTGGTGGTCCTGTGGATTTTTCTGGCTGATGAGACCGGTTTGGTGCTCCATGAGAGAAATGAGGACTCTCGGGCTGATGGTAGAATGGCCCGCCCAGTGAGAGATTGTCTCGGCATACGGTAAAAGACCGGGGGCGGTCTTCGCGAGATACGCCTCGATATCAAATTGAAACATTTCATGATAACCATATATGAGCTGGGGTGTGTGCGCGGTGGGTGACGTGGGTCTTTCATCGATGGATCCTTCCCCACATCCCGACGAGCTCATGGCCAGAAAACCCGCCATAACAGCCACAAGTAAAAATACTTCTCTTTTCGCGATGTTTTTCAACATAATGACGCTCCTCTTTCTCGGGGTATAAATACCTTTCAGGATTATAACATTTCTTGTGTTAAATTTATTCTCAATTGAGATAAAAAAAACGATCATCAGTGTGGAAAAGGTTTTCGGGTGATAACTTCAGAAAAATAGGCAGTTTTGGGTGGGGTGGTTTGAGAGTTTATGGATTTGAGATGGGTGCATGGGTGGAAAATACCCTTGACAAGCAAGGGGTGTTTTGAAATATTGTAACGGAAATCACCTGTAATTTAGGCCAATTGGCTCGTAATATGGCCCAATCTTTCTACAAGGAGGAGGACATGAAAAGGTCTATGTTGGCGACCGCGATCGTGGGTGTTGCTGTATTATGGCAGATAGGTTGCACCACTGTTGTGGTTCGGCAAGACCCGGGGCCCGAGGTGCTGCTTCCGGCCGAGTTCATCGAATCCGTCGACGCCGATACCATCCGGGTGATGTGTCAGGGAAGAGGGCCGGACCAACCGTCAGCCGTGTATCAGGCCCGTAAAAGCTGTGTCGATTGGGTCATCAACAATCGGTTGGCTCAGACTCCGTCTGAAAAACAAGCCTATTTGGCCAACCAAACCCAAGTGTTTGCACAGCTCGATAAGTACATCGGTATTCCCGGACCATCTGCCGCCTCGGGCAGCGGCCGGGGGATCAAGTCACGCTCGCGCATCAGCGAGTATGAAATCCAAGTCAAGATTGTCGAACAGGTACAGGAAAAAACCCTACGGGAAGACTTGATCGAAATGGGTGTGTTGGCATCGAAGGATTCGATGTTGGAGGCGGTCGGCATGCCTACCATCATGGTGCATCCTTCCAAAGCCAATCGCGGCAGCAAGGATAGAAAGATCATGGAAGATTTGGTCAACTCGTACCTTACCAAGGCCAGATGGGAAGTGTTGGATCC
>JBFFBT010000346.1:0-4514 GCA_041560255.1 Myxococcota bacterium
GAGAGGTTCGACCAAGTGGAGTGGAATACCGGCCGCTGCGCATAATCGCACGATATTGCCCGTGTTGGCAGGTATCTCCGGTGTGACCAAGACCAACTGAACGGGCGCTTTCATGCCGGCCGAATCCTTCAACATCAGGGTACACACGCCGACCCGATATCCAACGGTTCCAATCCGTGGATCTTGCGGGTCGGATCCTGATGCGCTTCGGTGAGCCATTTCGATAGGTGATGTTTCTGCAGGAGCCTTACGAATGCACTGTTGGGGCGCATGATTTCAAAAACCTTGGTTGGTTCCATCACCTCGAATCCCCGAAACAAGATTTGCCCCTCATAACGAAACAGCTCGATCTTGTCAACATCCGAATTGAGCCGGGTGCCTACGATGAGGTGTAGGTGGGTGTCGAGAAATAGAAAACGTTTCTGGATTTCTGGGTGGAATGTCGAGACATCGGCCGACACGAAAAAAAAGAAATGGGTGGATCGGGTGGCGTTGAGGTAAGCGTCCAGAGCTTTCTCGCTGATGGCTTCTCCCAGGTTGTAGATGTCATTGAGGGTGTAAGCTTGCATGCGATTTTGGGTGTTTTCGGGTTGCTCGATTTGTCGTATGAGTTTTTCTTGCAGTTGGCTTATGAAACGTTGCAGCACTTGAGGTTTCTTTTCTGAGATGACCCGGTTCCAAAAACGGTTGAGAGCTGGTTCGAGATCGAAAGGACGGGTTTGAGAAATATATACTCTGAAAGGCAACTCCAACTTAGAATTGGCCTTTTCAATCCGGGTGGCGGCCAAGATATCGTCCATATTGCGCTTGACCAAGTTGTTCCGGGCCGTTCCACGGGCCGCCTCGTTTAATCGTTCGCATACCGATACGCGTTGATCTCCCCATAGATCGTCGTCGAATTGAATGACTTCGGCTGCTGCACCGTAAGAGATAAAAAGTCCGGCTTCCAATCCCGCGCCTTTTTGAAGATGGCGTTCTTCTTCCAGACTGTTACATAGCGTTCGATCTTCTTCTTCCAGGAGCTGGATTTGGTTCTCCAAATCACGAAGCTGCCCGAGCAGTTTTCGGCATATCAAATCGCCTAGGAGCCTCGAGCGCTCTTGATTGTTCGAGGCTTGCAATTGCTCGAGGGTTTGTTTTCGATGGGATTTGAGATTTTCGTATTTACATTTTATATCGTTCAGGCAGCTTTGAGCGTCAAAGCTTGTTTGATCGGGGGGGTTTTTTTGCAGGGTGAGGTATTCGTTTTGAAGCTCTTGCATTTGCGTTTGATAATCGGCTTGCAGTAGTTTGGCCATTTCGGCAACCGGTAAATTTCTTCGCCGGTTAATTTCGGCTTCTAGGGAACGCAGGGTTTTGTGATGATTGTCCAATTCGTTCAGAATCAATACACGCCTTGTCTCGACCTTACGGGTAAGCGATAGAAAGGCGCTTTCTTCTTCCATGGGAGACAGCTCTTGCAGCTTTTGACTGTAGCTTCGAAATATTTTTTGAATATCGTAAGCCAGGTCCACCAGGGATACAATATTGCCGGAAAAGGCCACCGCGTCTCCCAACAGATTGACCAATTGTATGCTGTCGGAGGGATTCCAGGCCAAGCCGACATAATATTTCTTGGCGGCCTCGATGATGGGCCGGTAAAACTCGTTTTTTAAAAATTCAGCCATCACCAGCTCTTTGGCGCAGGCCGTGCGTCGGGTGTATCCCTTGAGATCGACAAAAAGCTGGGCTTCTTCGAAAACTACTCTGCCTTTGACCAATGGATGATCATCGTCTGCAATCCGGTATAATCTACCGGCTTGGTATTCCTGGATCAATGCCGATGTCGGGGTTTCTTTTCTGCGATCTACGATTCTTTTCAACGATTGTTGAATGTTGGCAGAAGCGTATTCGTCCATGCGATACAGTATGAATCGCTCGAGCAGATCCTGAAGAATGGATAGATCATCGCTGGTGAGCTTCTTTTTCGACCGGTGCAATCCGGCCACACGGATGCGATCCAGGAACATGTACAACTGTTTGGTCTCGGGTTCTTCTCCGTCGGGCCGGTTGATCCGCCCGGCAAGCTCGGCGGCCAATTGACCAACCGAAGAAGGATCTTCCAACAAGCCCACCAGATCTATATTTTTATAAAAGGCCCGGGCCAAGAGTTGATCGACATTCGATCCGGGATCTTCGGCATGGATTAGATGATCCAGGATGAGACGCCGAAAAATCTCGCAGGTCGCCACCGGTAAAAGCGTGTCGATGAGCACCTGCTGGCCGCATACGATGCGCAGACACTCTCTGAGCACATAGAGCGGTTGGTTGCCATGCTCCAATACCGGTTGGTAAATCGGCCATAACATGTCCTGAATCGGCTCGGTCAGGCCGAAAGGATTGACGTCGTGACCGAGATCGTTTTTGCGGATGGACAGGAAGAGCAAGGGAGATAAGCAGGCCATCAAAACCATTCGGTCCCGGTATTCAGGAGTGTGGGCCGGTGGAATGGTGTGATGGATGAAGGTTTCCAAAACGGCGGATTGAAAGCAACCGTGCAACGCCATGCCGACCGCTCGATCGAGGTTGACATAGCCGATGTTTTTCAGGCTGGTTTGTTTCAGGCTTGCTTTGGCATCCAAGATACTGTTGAGCAAAGCCAGATGAGACATCAGGATCACGCCGGAGAGTGCGACTTGCGCCAAGCCGGCGTTGATGTACTTGTCTGACAAAACAAATAGAAGATCGAAAAAACGTTTTCCTCCTGCGGACCGGGATAGCCAGCTTTCCATCAAGCCGGCATCCAGATCAGGCGATCCTTGCAGACTGATTTTGACTACATTACGTAAAGGGCTGTCATGAGGAATGGTCCGCGGGCAGAAGCGTCTCGGCCATAATGATACTCGCAGTCTTTCGTCCGGCAGCAGAGAGGTCTTTTTCTCGTGATCATAATGGGGATCGTATCTTCTTTTTATCAGATCCAAGATGCTTTCTACGGCCTTGTATATGGCATCGTGGGTTTGGTCACTGAGCGAGTACGTGACCGACCGCTCGGCGGCGGACTCCCCCAGGGTCAAAGGCAGGCGATTGAGGAAGTCGATCCAGACACTCGAGCCCGCCATGGGAGATCCCAATTGCTCCAGCGCGACCATCAAGTGCTGGTAGGCGCTGAGCCTTGGATGGTGTATGGCGAAAGTGGATGTAGATGCCATGGGGAGTCTCACCGGCCGGCGAAGATGAGTGAAATCCAAAGTTCCGGGGGTTTGTGCGTATTGTCGGCTTTGGCGATGCCGATGCCGATTCGGTTGACGTTTTCGTCCAATAACGCCGGGATCGTCAAGGCTCTTTTTGGATTGGCAGTACGCAACATATGCACCCGGGTGCCGGTAACTGTAAGATTGCTGTTTTCGATGTCTTCGACCAAGCGCAAGCTCTCTTTTTGAGGATCGAGCCGAGTTGGGTTTGCCGATAGTCTTCTAGCGCTTTCGAGTGCATACCGACTTAGTTGTGTATCCAACCCTAGTGCGAAACGGCCCCTGTTTTTTCTGGTTTGATTGATCATAGTGAATAGCTGTTTTTTAATATTTGCCAGATCGGCCGGTGGTGTTTTTTCGATGAAAACCTCACACACCGAAAGGATATCTTCTTGTAAAGAGCGTTCCATGGCGATGCCGATTCCGAGATGGGTGGTGTTTGGATCCAGGATATTGATACGATGACTGGGGCTTTCCAGGAAACGTTCATGAGCCGTCTCGGGGCTCGTGGATAACGAAACATTTTCGAGTGCTCTGATAAAAGGAATGTTCGTGTTCTTGAGACGATCATGCAGCGATCCTGAGGATGTGCGATGCACGGCATGCCGCCGGTTGAGTAAATCCAGACTATGGCGGCGGGCTACGGAATTCAAGGTTTCACAAACGATCAACTTGGGTAGATTATGCCGGGATCGTACCGAATCGATCAGATCGATGAGAGCTTTTTCCGCTTCTTTCGGGGTTGGATAGCGGTTTGGCGCAGGCCTGAGCTTGATTACCGGTAGCCCAGGTTTGGCAGTACCTACATAAAGCGGAAACAAGGCCGCAATCTCGGGGCCGTTGAGACCATGAACCAGAATTTCCATTTGGTAGGTGCCGCGGCCCGCATCAAGCCCTATCATGGCTTTCCAAATGCCCTCTTGGTGTTTGAGAATTCCCTTGATGACCATGCCGTCGGGTTGAGCGAGCAACCAACTGGGATGCCGGTAACCCGGTGCCAAGCGTAGACGCAGATCAATGCGCTCGGATGGGACGGGGCAGGCTGGTAGTGGATCGATGACGGTCTGCCTGCGGCCCAGCAGCAGGGTCACGGCGGTGTTTTTTTGGTCCGGGCTGCGTACGGTTCCAATCCCAAAAATATTATACCGGCCCCGGCGGATTTCGAAACGAAAAGCAAGCCGGAGCACATGAGATTCTTCCCGTCGCACACCAGCTTACTTCAATCCCAAAAGGCTATTCACGAATATTTGGGCATAATAATTGTCCTAGTAAAGAATGTGC
>JBFFBT010000347.1:0-4485 GCA_041560255.1 Myxococcota bacterium
CGAATACCATGATGTGCTTATCCCGGGAGTGTTCGAAGAAATAAAAGATTCCTTCTTCTTCGAGCAGACGGGTTATGAAAGCCAGGTTGGATTCTCGGAATTGAACGCAATACTCTCGAATGGGATAACTGTGGCGCAATCTCATTTCATACTGATCGGCGCCCAAATTTCCTCCTTGTAGGACTTTTTCGGCGATATCCACAGCGCTCATTTCTTGAAAAATACGACAGTCGCTCGTCAATCCCAACGCCCAAGCACCGGGCACCAGCGTGGCGTGATACAGGCGAAAAGCGCCTTTTTCACCGGTTTTGATAAATTGGTTCAACATGCCATGAAAATACCGCGTACCCTTGAGTCCGAATATGGTCAAGCACGCTTCTGCTCCGACCAGCTTCGACAGCGAAAGATCTTCCTTTGAAGCCAGCTCGAGATTGACCACAAAGGAGGAAAACATTTTTTCTTCAGCAGTGAAACCCACCACATTCAATTCGGTCTGGCCGGTTTTGAACACGAACCTGGATTTGTTTGCCGAAAGCACATTTGCCATCTTTTTTCACCTCACATGGTCGAAAATAAGGTGTAGGTTTTGAAATCCTGTTGGTTTTGACATCTGCAACATAAAAAATATTCACTCTTCTATTTGGTTTGTTTCCGGAAATACGCTCTCGAGCTTTTCTCAATATACCTGACCATGGAATGATTCTCATCGTCAAGTACGGAGTAAAAAACCTTATTGCTCCTATTTCCTTGTATTTGCTTGTAAACATTCGCATAAGGGCATTGTCGGGGCGGATTTTGGCATGCCTTAAAGGGACGGCAAGTTTTTTTTTCGCAACTAGCGGGTTGGGAAAGGACGTTTTGAATATATGTCGACGCGAACCGGTCAATACGAAACAAGGAGTCGAACCGAATATGGACCGAATGCTCACCGACAACATCCGTAGTGCTTTGTGGGTTGTGTCATGATGATCGAAAATCAAACCGGTGGTTGCGTGCAAACCTTGGACACCCAAACGAGCCGTAAACGTTCTTTGTTTACAGTAATATTGAAATCTACATTTCAAATGACTCCGGGAGAAAAAGCCGAGCTCGCTCAGGATCAGCTGCCGATCAACCCATGTGATGAGTATTTCGGCGGCCGGGTTCCCGGGAGCGTGAGGGTCGAGTCGGATCTCGTTCCATTCAAGCCGTTTTCCGATGTGGTTTTGATTGGAAAAGCCTACGCACCGTCTGGAAAGCCGGTGTGTTCGTTCTTGGCCGGCCTGCAGGTTGGGAATCTTGCGAGTACGATTGCGATCATTGGAGATCGTTACTGGAAAAAATCATCCGGGGTGATGAAAACCAAATTGGTACCGAGTGAACCGGAGCCGATTTCTTCGGTGGATATCATATACGAAAATGCATTTGGAGGTATGGATTTGGATGAAAATCATCGAGGTGAGTGGAGCTTGGAGAATCCTATCGGTAAGGGTTTTGTAGGAAGAAAACGATGGAAGTATGCCCAGGACAAACCGCTTCCCAATTTGGAAGATCCAAACCACTTGATCCGCACTTGGAGAGATAGACCCAGGCCGGTTGGTTTCGGATTTTATGGCCAGGGTTGGTCTCCCCGGGTAGAGTATATGGGTACGTACGACGATGCCTGGCGGCGAGAGCGGGCACCCTACCTTCCATATGATTTCCAAAGCGCGTTCTATAACGGCGCGCACCCTGAGTTGCAGCTCAAAGGCTACTTGCGGGGTGATGAGCATGTTGGGTTGACCAATCTGCATCCAACCGGGCGGGTGGAATTTTCACTCTCTGGACTGCGTCCGCGTCTCAAGGTGTTCGGCTTGGCGGATCATCGAAAAAATCATCCCGAGGTTGAACGGGATTCATCCATCGAGCTTACAATGAATTTGGATACGCTTTGTTTTTTTCCTGAAGAAGGTTTGTTGTACCAGGTATGGCGCGCAGCGAGAACGTTGTTAAAAGGAGATCTCGAGCGCATAGAAAAATTGTGGGTTGCATGGCGATGAAACCCTCGAGGGTTTCCTAGCTTACCACGACCATGATTCGGCGCCGGCCACATCGTGTCCTTGGGCCGTCAGTACGCAGTGCGGGTTGCCTTGAGCAAGACACGCGGTTTCCCGGCAGGACGTGGGCATCGAAAATAGAGCTTCAGCCAGTCCCGATATGGCGCCGCAGAAAAGGTGACAAACCCCAGTGGCGGATTCGCCATAAGCTTGTGCCAAAGGAGAGTGAAGTATCCGCACTTCCAGATGGTTTTGGGTCGGATCCAAAACTTCGAGATTCCAGTGTCCCCATCCCATCTGGGTTGCATGCCGGCAGAATGCCTGCGCCAGCTCATCGATGCCATGACCCAGGGCGGATTTCATGCGTTTTAGGGTCACAGCGGCCCAGGAGAATCCCGCCGAATGGATGTACTCAAAGCTGGTGCCACCCAGGCGATCTTCAATTCCCTTTTGGATCTCACATACCAACTCCGGTTGAATCAACATGTATTGTAGCGGTCCTACATACAACTCACCTTGTTCCGGAAGATAACGCAATGTTTTTGAGGTTTCGTTCATGTTCTGCACCTCGATTCGAATGAGACCAAAGTATGATCTATGGAGCCCGTTTGGTTTGATTCTGGAGTGTTTTGATCATGTCGTCGACATAAAACGGCCTCACTCCGTCTTTCCAGCGGGGATAACCGCCTAGGTACACATAATCGATAAGTTGTTGGAAAACCAAATTGGAAAATACGTACCCGCCGATGGCGACGGTCTCATCCGCAGGATTCCGGCATAGTGAAATGGTGGTGGGCCGACCCCAGCGGATGATCATGTTTTCGATCAGTGAACGATTCTGGTAACCATTCGGATTTTGCTT
This sequence comes from Myxococcota bacterium, assembly GCA_041560255.1. Taxonomy (GTDB): domain Bacteria; phylum Myxococcota; class B64-G9; order B64-G9; family B64-G9; genus JBFFBT01. The sequence continues at coordinate 2,878 of JBFFBT010000347.1, forward strand.
GAAATCGTAGTGGTTTTCAGGAAACGGCCATTTTTGGTAGGTTTCCCCGATAAACCCAACCAGACGCACACCCGCTATGGCGCCATGCAAATCTCCGATATCGTTGCGATCATGGATATGCCAAGCATTCATCCGGGCCTGATGGGCGGATGTCTGGGCTTCCACTACGGTGTGGCAAAAAGGTTGAGCGAAAAAAAACAACCGATCCAGAAGCAACATGTCGGTTTCTATATTGAAAAAACCAAAGGCCAGTTCACCGTGTGAGAGAGAAGAAAATGCAAGCGGCATCGTCCGGGATACATACAACATTGAGGCTGCCTTGGCAAGCCGATTGTAAAAGTTGGTGTTTTCATGCAAATCTGCTGATTTGCCGAATGAAAACCAGAGATTGAGAGGGGTTATTTTTGTTTGTCAGAGACATGCAATGGTTGGATTTGTTGGATGATCTCTTTGCTGGATGCCAATTTGGCGTAAATATCTTTCAAAGAAGCGAGAGTTTCGGCATGCACCAGCTTTGCCGGCACCACCGTGTCTTCATATACAATGTCGCGGGTGGCGCAGGCGTCATGGACCACCGTAACTTGAAATCCCAAGTCGGCCGCGGCTCGAGCCGCTGCTTCGAGGCACATATGCGTCTGCATGCCCATCAAGACCAGCTTGTTGGTCTCAAATGTCTTCACAATGCTCAAAAGCGGTGTGTCGCGGAAACCGTTTACATGGTGTTTTACCACTACTTTTTCACTGGAAGTCGGATGCACCAAAGAGTGAATCGACCATTGCGGATCGTTCGGGTCGATACCATCTCTGGCTGGGATGTGTTTGACATGGACGACCGGAAGATTTTGACGCCGAAACGCTTCCAACACGAGTTTCGCGCGCTCTGCGGCTTTGAGGCTGCCGGTCAGGGGCAGGGCTCCATTTGGAAAATAGAAGTTTTGAATGTCGATGATGACAAGCGCATGGCTGGGTTTTGTTTGCTGACCGGTTTCCTGAGCGCGAAGATCTCCGGTAGTCAGCAAACAAGCAAAGAGTACATATGGTGCGAAATACCTCGGGTCCAAATTCATGTATTACCCTCCTTGTTTCATCAAGCAAGCCGGTTTGAGACCTGTCACGCAGTCGCCGACGGTCCATACCAGGCTGGTTGGATGCCAAAGAAGCAAACCCAATCATAAATCCATATCGTGTCTGTGCCAACCTAAAAATCTATATCATTAAGTCATTCAATATCAATATGTTTTGTCGTATCTATTATAGTTGTTTCAATGTCCGACTGCTTGTGTCAACATACCTGCGGAGGTGCATGACATGTTGCCCAATTTGTACATACCGCCCTTGAAAATCTTCGGACCCATCCAGATACATCCTTTTGGTGTATTGGTTGCTCTGGCGGTCTTGGTGGGATATGAGTTGGGCATACGTAGATCCAAACGGGTGGGTCTGGACCCGCGATTTTGCGCCACGGGCATGATTTGGGCTGTGGTGGGTGGATTTGCCATGGCGCATTGGTTTTTTGTGGTATTCTATTTTCCAGAGAAATTGCTTGAAGATCCTTGGTCGTTTTTTGCTTTTTGGGGTGGGTTGTCATCGTTTGGTGGCTTCGTCGGC
>JBFFBT010000348.1:0-4462 GCA_041560255.1 Myxococcota bacterium
CGACACTGTCGGACTCCTGGGCCACTTCGGTTGCGGAAGAAGACGTGATTACGGCATAACCTTTCACTTGAGTGGAGCTGTCGACCAGAAACGGGCGCTTGCGCACCCCTCCTTTGATGCGGGTGAAAGCACCCGAGGCGCAGGAATCCAAAATAGCGACTCTGACATCAGCGGGCAACCCGGCGATGGCGGCTCGTACCTCGGTGTAACCAAACCGCTTATCTCCCAATAAAAGGCCCCGATCGTCCGAATGACCCGAGTAGTAAAAGATAAACTCCAGGCGCTTTCCGGCTTTTCGGGCGGATTTCATACGTTGTCCAATACGCGCAAATCCATGGCGGAAATCCTGGATGTTTGGATCCACAAGCACTTCCATGTCATTGTGGGCCACTCCGCCTAGCTCGTTGAGAACCCGGGCCAGCGCTTGTGCGTCGGTGTGGGCGAACATAAGGCGCGTGCGTTGAGGACCTCCATCGTTGGCTCCGGCCAACAGGGCGAAACGCCTGATGACGTTTTCCTCTTGGGTATGGGTGTCGGCCCGGAGTGTGGGATGCGAAAATGCCACGAAAGATATGATCATCAATATGATACTTTTCATGATAAGGGCTCCTTCTATTGCCGGGCGCCGGAGGTTTTGTTGAGGATGATTTCCTGGTATTGAACCCCGGATGAAAGTTGCAAGTGTTGTTGCCGTCGGGCCCCGAGCTTGGCGGCTGCCCGGACGACTTTATCAACGTCGATGGGATGAGTTGAGGTAGCCAGGAAAAATCGTTCGAATCCGGGAGCATCGTCGAGCTGATACGAAAAACTGAGATTGACGAGATCTTTTTGTTCGAGCCGCGTATCGCCCGAAGCATTTTCAGGATAATGCAGCGTAACCTGGCCGCGGCCGTCGACCGAAAGAATGACGCCATGCCGGGCGCCGGAAGCCACATAACCGATTTGGAGCAGATCGCCGGTTTTCACGTTGTCTCCATGGGAGAGTTGCTCTACCGAGCCTCTTTGGTTGCGATGGATGATCAACCGCGGGTTACCTTTGATCCGAACGTCTTCTTTGACCGAAGAATCCGGGCTGTTTGGGTTGAACAAACCGAGCATCCAGCCGGTCAACAACAGGATGGTAAAAACCGGAGCGGCCGCCAGGGCGAGCCGCAAGCGGGTTTGCCTGCGGCGCCCCTGGGTCTCGCGGGTTATTTTTTCGCTGATGCGATGGGCCATGAGATCCGGTGGGTAGGTGGAGAGAATCTCTTGATTGGAACGCAATAGCTCTTCAATGCGCTTGGTGCTGTCGGGATCACTCTGCCGGGGCATCTCTCCCAAGACCTGTTTTTCCAAATACAATTCGGGGACATTGGGCTCAGGTTTCATTGCTCGACTCCTTCCAGTGCAATGAGGTTCGCTCGCAGTTTTCGCATCCTCTTGCGTACGGCGGATACCGAAAGACCGACTTCTTTGGCCGTCTGCTCGAGGGTCAAGCCGTCGACCAGGTGCAAAACCGCGATGGTTCGCGTAGATATCGGCTCAGAGCCGAAAAGCTTTCGAAGCAGATTTCCGGCTGTCGAGTGGGCTTCAGGTTCTTCCAGTGAAGAAATTCGATCTAAAAGGGTCGGGTTGAGATCTTCTTGGTTTCGCTTGTGCGAGCGGATACGGTTGAGGCAAACGTTGGTGGCTACCCGGTACATCAAGCTCGATGGGGATGTATGACTCAGTCGTGATCTGTAGCGAAGCACTTTCACAAATGTATCCTGCATGGCGTCCAGGGCGGCATCTTCGTTGTGCAACAAGGTTCTGCAGCGCCTCAGTACCATGGGGCCGAATCTGCGGTAGTATTGTTCGACATCGATGCTCACTTAGATTTTTGCCTCCTTCAAAGGTTGTAACACCACGGGCCGCTCAATGTGTCACTCATTGCAGGCAGAGAGAGAAAAAAACAACCAGGTTAAAGGTCCATCGTCACTTTCGAGGTGGTTGCCGGAAGAAAGTCGAGCCATTGAACGCTGTGCAGGCGCCCTGGGTTTATCCACTGCAGTCTGCGGGACAATTTTGGCTCGACTCGGTTTGTTCATCACACACCTGGTTGCCGCATTTGGCTGTGCAAATCCCCTGGATTCCGACGATGATCTCTTTCGGGGGGATAAGGTCCAATCCATCACAGCATTTTCCGTCCAGCGGCACGGTCGGCAGGCTTAGGCCCTCGTCGATACAGGGTGTCGGTTGTTCCTCATCGAAGCCGCATCCGGTTGGAAGTATCCAAAGGATCGATACGAGCATCAAAGGCAGCATGCGGGTACGTATCAACGAAGAATGACTCGTTATGTTTTTTTGGTTCATGCAAAGCTCCTTGCAGAAGGGGGTTTAGGGCCGGCAGGGTTGCGCAGGCAGTGCGTTCGGATTGAGATCGCACGCTCTGCGCCAATGGGGTCCGTATGGATTGCGGTCGGGCGCATCGTTGTACTGATCGGGGATTTGGCTTTCGAAGCCGGAAAGCTTTTGGGCCGCGAGATACCAACACTTTTGTTCCCGGTTATGTGTATCGAAGACGATTCGGGATGTGAGGTCTTTCAATATGTTGCCGTTTTCATCGCGCAGCGCCACGAGTGGAAACAGCTCGAGCGCCATGGCGCTCGAGTATGAGGTTGCGATGCGTACCAGGTTGCTCGGCTCGGTGAGCCAACCGTCGCTTCCCGTGCCGGTTTGATAGACGATATTTCCGCTGTCACCCTCATCGGCGGGATCATACTGCACGATTCGGGTGATTCTCGTCATAGGATCGTTACGCGAATCCAACTGGATGCGCAGACCGGATATATTGATCATGAAATCATTGTTCTCTCTGCCCCAGTCCGCAATTGTATACTCGAAGATGGTTTTCAAATCCGCCCAGCGTAGCATGAACATCACCGCCGGAACACCGGGAAGCCCATCCGAGCCGAAACCCAACGGGATCGTGTTGAAAAAGTCGGAAAGATCAATGCTGCCATCTTGACATCGCTCGAGCGAAGAACGCAAATCGTTGGAGTTGCCGATGGCGGCCACTTGAGCCCCGGTGGCTTCGGCCAACGCATCCGCCATGAGGTAACCCAGGTTGTTGTTTTCGTACATGTGCCGATTGAGATCGAATGAAGAAGTCGTCAAAATTTGATAGAAGTCCCCGTCGAGGAAAGCGCCCGGATCGGGCCTGGTTGGAAAAGACGAGAGGATGTTTTCTTCGACATCGCTTACCATGAGATCGATTTGTTCCAAAATCTCGAGATCGCCTTCGAGCTGGTCGGTGACGGGGATGAGCTCGGCGGTGGCGGATTTTCCGTCTGGATTGAGAACCAGCTCGTATTTACCCAAATATCGGCCGTAACTGCCAGCTTCCATGGCGAGGGTGGTCCATTTAATCCCGTCGCCTTCGTAAGTGATCTCGACCGGTTGGGTCGCCGTATGATAGTGTCCGCTCAAGATTGCATCGATCCCCCGCACGCGACGGGCCAACAGGGCGGTCTCTCCTGCGACGGTATCGAGATCCGTATTCAGCCCCAAATGGCCTAAAAGGATCACCACATCGGCATGTTGGTGGTCGCGAAGCTCGTCGACCACCATCTGGGCGCGATGAACGAGCTCTTGCGGACTTTTGGAAAAAGTGACCGGATCGGAGTTGATCACCAAGGTAGCGCTCATTCCCAACAGTCCGAAGACACCCACCCTGAAACCCCCCGGCATCTCGAATACCATGTATGGGTAGATCAACTTTTGCGGATCGGTGTATTCTCCATACAAATCAGCCAAACCGTCGTCTTTCGGATCGTTGGGATCGAACGTCAGGTTGGCGCACAAAAGAGGCACCGCGGGTGTGATTGTTTGGTTGAGCATATTGGTGAAACCCGAAAGCCCCCAGTCGAACTCGTGGTTGCCGAGCGCGGCTGCGTCGAATCCGATCTCTTTCATCAGGTTGAGATCGGCTGCGTGGTTTTGGGCCGAGACCAAAAGGGTACCCATGGTGAAATCGCCGGCATCCAAAACCAAAACATTCTGATGAGTTTCGCGATACTTTCGGATGATTGGAACCCAGCGGGCCGCTCCTCCCCGGGTGCCGTCTCCGGGAGCTTGCGGGTCATGATCGCAATTGTTTTGTCCCAGCCAATGCGAGTGGCGGTCGTTGGTCTGCAGAATGATCAACCGATGACTTTTTACGCAATACGGGCCGGAGACTGTGAATCCAGGATCACATATGCATCCCGGGGGCTCAGCCTCCGGGTCGCACGTGCCCCGGCCGGAACAGGTCACCTGCTCGCAAAGGTTTTGATCGTCTTTGGACGAAGAGCATGCGCTGAGTATCGATGTCGCTTGGGCGATCAGACAAATCCCGATACAGAAACCAAGTACGCGGTTTGATTTGTATTTCATGATTCGGCCTTTTTTCTTTGAAAAAAATCTTGCTATTCTTGGGTAACAGGTATTTTCTACCGGTTGCGGC
>JBFFBT010000349.1:0-4454 GCA_041560255.1 Myxococcota bacterium
ATGCGTCCGAATCTTTGGATGATGAAGGCAGACAATCCGGGCAAGAGGATCGGACCTCCATGGATGAAGCCGGGGAGAAAGCGGACGGCGAACCTGAAGAGATCATTGCGGATGACGATGTCGAGGCCATCGATGACTCGGCCATTGTTGAAGAGCTCGAGACCGAGTCGATGGGCCTGGCTTCGGAAATGACCGAGATGAAATCGGCCGTGTCCGAGAAGGACATGAAGTTTGTCGATCAGGCATTTCGTTCCATCAAGGAAGCCCGCAAGGTTCTCAAAGAGGAGCAGGAAGGCAAGAAGCGTTCCAAGGGACCTGCCAAAAAAAGTACTCCCAAAAGCGGGCTGGAAGGCAAGCTGGATTTTTTACGCGAGAAACTCAAGCAGCGTGAGCTGGAGATCGCCAAGTTGGCCGAAATCTGGGAGACCAAAGAACGAGAGTTCTCTGCGTACAATGAGAAATTGTTGGACAAAGAAGTCGAGATCCAGGGACTCAAGATGAATGTCGAGGATCTGGAAAGAAAGCTCGAGGAAACCCGCAAGGATACCGAACAGCAGGCCCGGGAATTTAAATCTTCCATCGATAATCTGCTCGAAGAAAAGGTTTTTACAGAAAACGATTTGATTCAGGTAGTTGCTGAAAAAGAAAAACAGATCAACGATATGCGGGTTAGTTTGTCACAAAAAGAGCGTGAAAAAGACGCTATGGAAAAAAACCTGCAACAAAAGATCAAAGCGGGTGAAGAGCAGTATGCATTGTTGAGCAACAAGCTGCAGACTACGCTGCAAGAGGCCACCCAGCGTGAAGAAGAGTTGAAGCGGGTGTGTGCCACCCATGAAAATACCATATCCAATCATGACGACACCATTCAAAGGCTTAGATCCGAGCTGAACCGGTTGAGTCAAGACAAAGAAAAATCCGAGGATCAGTGGCAACGGCGTATGCAGGATGCCGATGAGCGTATCTCGTCCTTGACCGACAATCTCCAAACGCTTACCGAGGAAAAAGAACGCTCCGAACGTGTGCTCAACGAGCAGCTTAGCGAACACAAAGATCGCGGGCGAAATCTCGAAAGCGAGTTGAGCCGATTGCGTGAGATCAAGGAGGAGCAGTCGCGCTCGTTCGAGGAGAAGCTTGAAGAACGGGATGGTAAAATTAATTCGCTGGATGTCGAGCTGAGAAAATTGCAGAAAGAAAAAGACGAGCAACAACAGAGATTGGCTTCCAAGCTGGACGAAAGGGAGACCAGGATCGAGCAACTCCAACAAGAAATGGCCGGTTTGCGCGAGGCCAAGGAAGCCCGTGAACAAAAGCTCGGCGAGCAATTGAACGAGCGCCAGCGGAAAATTGACGAGTTGGAGCGGGATCTCGGTCTGAAAATAAATGATTTTCTGCGGGTGAAAGAGGATTTGGAGCTTCAGCTGCGTGAACGCCAGGACAACATCCGTGAGCTGGAGCAAAAATTGGTAGTAAGCATCAAGGATAGGGACGCGGCCCAGCGGGAGTTCGAACGACTGCATCATTTGGAGAAAGAACGGGTACGCGAAGCCGAGCGCAAGCTGTCCGAAACCAGGAACGAGCAGGCCCGTATCGTCGAGGAGCTCTCCGGAAAAATTACGACTCAGGAAAGACGGCTCGAGCAACTGCAAAGTGAGAAGGAGGACACCCTCGAGCTTGCCAGCCGCGAGATAGCCGAACGGGATCGAATCATATCGGAGTTGCGTGAAGAGAGCGATTTGGCTATCGGCGATCGGGATCGCAAGATAGAAAAATTGCATCAAAATTTCGAAACACTGCGCAGCGAGCAGGAAGCGGCCAAACAGAAATTGGCTCAAACCAATGAAGCCCACACCAAGCAGATCGACAAGCTGGTTGACGACTACGAAAAACAGATCGATCAGCTTTCTCGGGACAATGCCAGGATTCAGAAAGAGAGCCAGGCTGCTTCGGCCGAGGCTGCCGAAAAAGCCAGGGACGAGCTCGGGCGCATAAAAACCCAGGCCGCCGAACAACGCGCGGAGTTGCAAGCCAGGTTTGAAGAAGTAAAATCCCGGCTCGAAAAGGATTTGACGGAGTCCCGGATGAAAGCGCAGCATCAGACCGAAGCCATGCAGGCATTGGAAAGAACGGCCGGTCAACGGGAAAAGGGACTTGCAGAAAAGCTCTCCGAAACCGAACGTAGGGTGGCCGAGAGACAAGAGCTTTTGAAAAAAAGGGAGAAAGAGCTCGAAGATATCCGGATCGGTTTTGAAAACCTTCGTCAGGAAAAGGAAAAATCGGAAAAAGAAGCCCGGGCCAAAAATGTCGTACTCGAAAATCGTTTGGCTGAAGCCCATACCCGGGCGGGCGAGCTTTCGGATGAGCTGGCCCGATCGATCGAGCAGCTCGAGAGCACCCGATCAGAAATCCGGGAGCGAATCGAGTTTTGGGAAGGCAAGATTACCGCTTTGAACGAACAACTGTCCCAGTCTCAGGAACAGTCCAATCTATTGAGGAAACAATACCAAGAGAAGCACCAGGAGAGCTTGCAAGAGTGGCAGGATTCTTGCCGCGAGCTGGAAAGTAAGATTGCGGCATCCAACACCCAACTCGATGACATGCGGGAGGAAAAGCGGCAGTTGGAAGGCAGGCATGCCCAGCTGGAGGTCGAGCTCGGACAATTGCGCAAACGCAACTCTATGATCGAGGATACCGTAAGCAGCGCGATTCGAGAGAAAGAAGAAAGCGAATTTCGCTACATGCAGGAAATGGAAGCCAAGCAGGATCACTACCTCAAAGAGCTCGAAAGGGTGCGTTCGGGTAACATCGCTGAAATGACCAAATTGAACCACAACTTTCTCCAACGGGGCAAGGCGCTCAAAATCGCCGAGTTGGAAATACAAAGATTACGGGAGAAACTGGCGGAGCTCGAAAACCGCCCAAAAGTAGGCATGGTCCCAAGAGCGGCCGCCAGGCGCGGTCCCGGGGCCGGTCCGGTGGCGTTGCCTGTCGGTGCCAATGAGGATACCGGCGAGTTCGATATCGACAAGATGTTGGATAACCTGAAAGAGAGCGAATAACGCGTTACGGTCTCGGGTGGGGGTATGTGCATCCGCGCGAGCAAAGGAGGGCGTTATGGCTGCAGCGAAAAAATATGAAGCCAAAGCCGGAAGGAAAAACAAGTCCGGAAAGCTCTTTGATGAGTTTGACTGCCCGGTTTGTAACGCCAACAATCCTTACAGCGATGGTTTCATGGCCGGTGCGGAAATACGCTGCTTTTATTGCGGGAGCGAGTTTCGCACATCCGCGGACGAAGAGGGCCGACTCAAGCTGCGTGAGATATGAGTCTCGCCGAGATTACTTTCATCGGTTGTGCTAGGGCGCGCCGTCCAGGCCCGAGCGTTCGTGTTGCATCATCCAGTTTTCGGGATCCTTCAAGTACGCCAGTGAATCGGTGATGGAGAGCTGATGCTCTCTTTCGATGCGGGAGAGGAACTTAAAAAAGTTTTTCTCCATCGGGTTGGTGCATGCATCGGCCAGATCGGCATAAAATTTGGCTCCCTTGGCCTCGAAGTCCGCGGCTTTTTCCAAAGCGCTCATATCGTCACGATCATGGTTTTGAGCAGATCCCACCTTGCCGACCAGGTTGTCGAGCACTTGTCTGATATCGGTATCGGCTACCTGAATGGGCATCTTATCGGGCCATGATCCATCGCGAAGCAGCTTGCCGTGTAACCCACGGATTCTCTCCATGTGCTCTTGCTCGTCTTTGGCCAGGTTGGTGAACATGGCTTTGGCCAAGGGGTTGTTCGAGCGTTCGGCCTCGTTGTGATAAAACTTCATTTCGATCTCTTCGTTTTTCAAAGCCAGCTCGATAGATGACATTCGGTCCATAAACAGCCTCCGATATGTAGATGGGTTAGAAAGTATAGCCGAACGTGAAGGTAAAGTCCGGATAAGGCTCACCGCCCGCGCCGAAAGCCAGATCGAACATGAATCCCCACAGTTGTACGCCCATGCCTATGTTGATGCCCATTTCAGTCTCGCTGCATCCATCTCCGTCGCAATCTTCGAGCTTAAAATAATACATGGAAAGACCGAGGATGGGATAGAGATAAATGGGTTGACGCGCGGGTTTGAACATGTACTTGAAGTTGCCGGTTAGCCGCAGGGTAAAAAAGTCGTATGGTCCGACATCTCCGAATCCGAGCTCCAGGCTGGGTTCGATCCTCAAGGGAACCCCTCCGGGGTAGAGCACCAGATGTCCGCCCAAAAATCCCGAGTCCGGATCGTCGGTGATACCGGCGCGTAGTCCTCCGGTCACGTTGGCGCCGGCGGAAGCCGCGAGGCCGACAACCAGCAGACTCAATGCCGCAGCAATGACGAATTTGGATGCGCGATTACTTGAATGTCTTGTTTTTGTTTGCAGAATCGATGTCATGGATATCTCCTGTACAGTCATGTTTACAAACAAC
>JBFFBT010000350.1:0-4413 GCA_041560255.1 Myxococcota bacterium
AATCCCCCGCTTGGTTCCCACGGGCACCGATTCTCCAGTCCTGGGATTTCTACCTTGATATCCCCGGTAATCCCTGATCTTGAAGGATGCAAATCCTCGAATCTCGATCCGTTCTCCCTGGGACAACGCAGCCGACATCATGCCGAAAAGTGTATCGACGGCCTGCTGCACCTGCATAACCTTGAGCCCTTGTTCCTGGGCAACACTCGAAATCAGCTCGGCTTTTACCATGTTTCGTCCTCCCGCTTACAGGTCCCAACCGCTTGGTTTAATCTGACGTAGTGCTCTTATGCTCACTTGGCAAATACAGCCACAACCAAACTATCAGCAACCCTTCAAAAGCTTTCTTTCACCCTGGTGTGTACCGACGCAAAAGATATTTTGTGAGAGATTACCACGGTTTAAAATACTAAGTCAACCCTATGCATCCTTTACATGCCAAACAAACCGAACGGAGACAAGGCCGGGTTATCAGCCCTGAGAAAGCTTTTTGACGCTCACGCGTCAACAAATGCTCACTTAACCCGACGTCGACGTGGTAGTTGTCCGACCAACCGGATTTCACTTCAATACCACGCAGCAAACCCAAATACTCCGGAAGAGTGCGGCCTACCAGATCATTCGGGGGCGGCCAAGACAATACATCGTTTTCTAAAAGTCGAGACATTTCCTGCCCTCCCCGGGAGAGCAACCATTGAAACATTGCGCGCTTGGGGGATATTCCGGATATCTGCACCCGAGCATTTTTTTTCAAACCCTCGATCAGGGAGTTCCTGGTTTTCCGAAGCTCGCCCAGTGCCGGCATGGATATATTCTCAAAAGGAGTATGAGGTTTGGGGACAAAGGGATTGATAGAAACCGACAACCTACCCACTTTGGCTCGCGATCGTTGGGCATCCACCATCCAACGGTGCACGTCGGAGACCAGCATTATCGTAGCTCGAATATCTTCAGGTTGCTCAGTAGGCAAGCCATACATGAGATAGAGTTTGAGATGCAATATGCCGGCTTGCGCCAATCTGCACACCGCCATGTGTAACTCTTCCTCATACATCGGTTTGTTAATCACCAAGCGCAATCTTTCCGATCCGGTTTCCGGAGCCAATGTCACGCTGCGTTGCCCACTTTGACTCAATTCGTCCAACAAGCGCTTTCCCACGTCGGTTCCCAACAAACCCGGATGCAAAGACGCGGGGGATACATCCGCCCCAACCTCGCTCATCGCGTCAATTAATTCCATAAGTTGGGGATGCCTGGACAAGCTTGCTCCCACCAAGCCGATTTTCATTTTCCGCTCGATACCTTCGCGGGCAGCGTCCATGATCTTATCCAGACCGAAAAACACCGCAGGCCGTCTGGAAAAACTCACGGCACAAAACCGGCAACCCATCGGACAACCACGACCTGTCTCGATCAAAAACATATTTCGAAAAGTGGATTCAGAATCAAACATTACCTGCGATACAGGCGTTTGACCGTCGTCGAACACCGCTTCCAACTTGCTGCTCGAGCCTCCCGTATATGTAACCCCCCGGATTTCGCCAAGCTGTCGCAGTAAATCGCGACGTTCAACACCCCGACCTTGTTCTATGACATCCAAGATTTCATGCAGAACGACCTCCGCCTCACCCGGCACAACCAAATCAATAAAAGGCCAAACCGGATTGGGGTTGAGACGGGCGGCCAAACCTCCCACCATGACGACCGGATAGGATTCCCGGCGATCTTGGCGGTGCACCGGAATGCCGAATCCCTCAAGTATTTTGGGTATCCAAAACCATTGCTCTTCAAACGATACCGAAAACGCCAACAGATCGAAGCTGGATGAAATGCTGCGGCGTTTGGTCCTGTTCAAACGGCATGGCTCCTTTTCCAAAGCAAATATCGGCTCGCACACCGCTCCGGGGTGGGCGCCAATCAAACGTACCAGCGCATGCACGGCCAGGCTCGACATACCTTCCGCTTTGAATCCCGGATAGACGACCGCCACCGATACTCCGGATGCTTTCTTCGAAGACATGCTACCGAAATCCTTTTCAACCCATCTCAAGTCGGGTTGTCTCTTTCTTGCCCAAGATCGTTTCCGCACGCATTCTCTCCATGATTCAAACCACATGGACTCGATACCATACAAAAAATCCACTTTGAATACCATCCTTCATAGGAAAATTACTTGCCTTTCCCATCGCACAGTGTACGATTTTATTGGATAAGACAGCGTGAATTATGATAAAAAAATTCTGTAACCGGTACCGCACATGAAAAAAAGGAGCATACCATGTTCGAATCCATAGCCGAATCATTCCGCGAGGGTGGCGATGTTATGTATCTTATTGCTCTCATTGCTGTTTTTATCGTCGCCATCGGTGCAGAACGCATCAGCTTCCTCTACGTCCGCGCGCGGGTGAACAAAGAAGATTTCGTCAACACCATGCACAAATACCTCTTTCAAGGAAATCTTCAAAGAGCAATCAACTACTGTTCCAACAAAAAAGTTCCTTTATCCAACATTATCAAGGCGGGTCTGCTTAGAATCGATGGAACCGAAGCGGAAATCCAATCGGCAATGGACGAAATGGCCCTGCGTGAAATGCCGCGGATTGAAAAACGCACGGGATATTTGGCAATGTTGGGCAATGTGGCGGTGTTGGTCGGCTTGTTCGGCACCATCATCGGACTGATCAAATCGTTCGCGGCGGTCTCTTATGCAGACGCAGCCGAGAAAGCCGTATTGCTGGCCAAGGGAATTTCCGAAGCCATGAACTGCACCGCATTCGGCTTGTTGACCGCTATCGCCGGCTTGGTATTGTTTTCCATTCTATCCGGCGCCACCCAGCATTTGATCGATGACATCAATGAAAGCTCCGTGCGGATGCTCAACCTCATCTTGGCAAACCGTGACAAGCTCAATCCCTCCGACATTCAAGGCACCGAATAAACCGGAGTGGATTGACCGAAAAGGAGCTGCGGTATGGCCAGTATCGACGCACCGGGCGGTAGAAGCGGCGGGAAAAAAAGCCTCAATGTCAATCTCAATTTGGTGCCTTTTATCGATCTTCTCACCTGCCTGATTTGTTTTCTTCTCATGTCGGCCGTCTGGGTTCAAATCGGAAAAATTTCCGTAACCCAAAGCGGACAAGGAGCTCCGGTAGAACAGACCCCGGATGAAGCCGAGCGGTTTAATTTGGTGGTCGCCATTACACCCCAGGGCTTTTTGGTCACCGGCAATGGACAAACCATCGCAGATATTCTCAAAAAAGACAACCTGTACGATTTCGGAAGTTTAGGCAACAAACTCAAAGAAATACACGGACAGTTTCCAGACAAAAAAGACATCGTGGTCATGAGCGAAGACACGATCAAATACCAACACTTGATCAACACTATGGATGTGTGTTTGACCAACGAGTTTCCCAATATATCCGTATCGGGTACATTTTAAAGGAGACATATCGAGATGCCGATCAAAAAACCCCAACCTCACCTCATGATGAGTGTGGGTTTGAAAACCGCTAAATCGCATATCGAAAAAAAAGCCGGCCGCTCCTTGGATGTCTCTCTCAACCTCACTCCCATGATCGATATGTTTGTCGTGCTGGTAATATTTTTATTAATGACATTCTCGACATCGGGAGAAATCCTTTTTATTCAGAAAGATATTGAGTTACCTCAGGCCACCCAGTCCGAAGAGCTGGAACGAGCCCCGGTCATTATCATCGGTTCGGGTCAAGTCGTCATCGAAGGCGCCAGCGTCGGCAGAATGGATGATATCGCCGAAGACGAAAATTTCGAGATTGCCGACTTGTCTGAAAAGCTCAACAACTTCAAGAGAAATTTCCAGCAGCTGCACCCCAACCAGGAATTCACGGGTAAGATCATCATTCAGGGACACAAAGACATCTCGTTTAGGGTTTTGAAAAAAGTCATGTTTACCTGTACATCGGTCGGATACGGAAACATAAATTTCGCCGTGTTGCCCATCGGTGGAGAAGGAACATCCACTGCACCCAGCGCTGAAGGATAACCCGGCGCTTGAGCAACCCAGCACACAAGCTCCAGCATCAATTCCAACCCCGACTCCAATGTGGTACACCCCATCATCAAAAGTAGGATTCAACCTTGACGACAGCAAAATCCAAATAGAAAACAACAAACAAAACAGTTCTATAGATCTATTTTAGACCAAAGCGGTATTTTCACTCGCCAGTTGCATAAAATGCCGTCATCCTGGATAGATTCTATCCAGGATCCATTGTTCAAATTATAGATTCCGGCTTAAAGCATGCCGGAATGACATTGTTTCCAAAAGCCACAAAAAGTTAAATCCCGGCTCAATCAAATATATGCACACATTTTGTTGTAGTCAGCTAATTTCGTGCGCTCTCAATACATCGTTATATGCAACGTTGGGGT
>JBFFBT010000351.1:0-4373 GCA_041560255.1 Myxococcota bacterium
TGCGAATGTGGCTACCGGCACCTGCGACGCGTGCGAAGCGAACTGTGACGTGTGTACGGATGCATCGACGTGTACGGATTGTGCGAGCGGCTACTACCTGCACGAGGCGAACTGTACGGCCGATTGTCCGACCGGGTATTTTGCGAATGTGGCTACCGGCACCTGCGACGCGTGCGAAGCGAACTGTGACGTGTGTACGGATGCATCGACGTGTACGGATTGTACAAGTGGATATTATCTGCACGAGTCGGACTGTACGGCGAGCTGTCCGGCTGGCTACTATGCAAATATCGATACCGAAACCTGTGATGCGTGCGATTCTTCATGCGTCGAGTGCAGCGGACCTACCGACAATGAATGTACGGTTTGTGACGAAGCCGATCTGTTGCACCAGGGTCATTGCTATCCTCAGGTGTGTGGCGACGAGATAGTCGCTCCCAACGAAGAATGTGATGATGGTGGTCAAGAGCCCACAGACGGATGCAATGCGACCTGCGAAGTGGAACATGGTTTCCAATGCAATGGAGAGCCGTCGGTGTGTGCAAGCACTTGTGGCGACGGATTGGTGGCAAGCGATGAAGCTTGCGATGATAACGATGATGCCGACGGTGATGGATGCAGCGCTGAGTGCACGATAGAATCTGGTTATTCATGCCAAGGCGAGCCGTCGGTATGTAACGCGGGATGCGGCAACGGCCTCATCGGGGATACGGAGGAATGTGACGATGCCAACAGCAATGATGAGGACGGCTGTTCGAGTGTATGCACCATTGAGGCCGGGTATGCCTGCGAGAATGAGCCTTCGGTTTGCGTGGATGGATGCGGCAACGGCGTCATCGGAGAGGTGGAGGAGTGTGACGACGAGAATCTCGAAGACGGTGATGGCTGCTCGAGTGTGTGTGTCATCGAAGACGGTTTTGCCTGCGCGGACGAACCTTCAATCTGTGTTGAGGGATGTGGTGACGGAATGTTGAGTGAGGTGGAAGAGTGTGACGACGGCAATAAAGAAGATCTGGATGGTTGTACCGACGTATGTACCGTGGAGCACGGTTATGTGTGCAGTGGAGAACCTTCGGTATGCGCACCAGTATGCGGTGACGGGTTGATTGCCGATATTGAAGAATGTGACGACAGCAACACGTTGAACCATGATGGTTGCACCGACAGTTGCGAGATCGAATCGGGATATTCATGTAGCGCAGAACCTTCGGTTTGTCATGCCAACTGCGGGGATGGTTACATCGGCCACACTGAGCAATGCGACGACAAGAATACGGAGTCGGGCGACGGTTGTTCGAGCAGTTGCGAAATCGAAGACTATTTTGTATGCAAGGGAGAGCCTTCAGATTGCAGCCCGGATTTTGAATCTTGGGATTTGGAAGGTGGCGGAGGCTGTGAGTGTGGTATCTCAGGTGATTCTTCGGGATCAATCGCAGTGCGAATCATGAGTTTGTTGATGGTTGTGATAGGGCTTACACTGATTCGCAGAAGGTGGAAAAATCGGGAGTAATCATTATCCGTCATCTCTCCCTACGATGTAGTCGAAGTCCTTCGATATCTACCTGAAAAAATCAACTCCAATTATATAACCTATTGTATTACTTGAAAAAGTCTTTTGCTCTGGCAATTTTTCTACATTTTCGAATAAAACAAGGTATTCTAAACCTTACGTAACGAATGGGAAAAAATGTTGTATCCATCGTAATCAGAGGAGATTGATCATGTATATGAAAGTGGTAACATATCTTATTATCGGGCTAACCTGTATTTTTATGGGATGTCCCGGCCCGTCTAAGGTAGCCGGAACGTGTGAGACGGACACCGATTGCAACGATCAGATAGAATGTACCAAAAACGTCTGTAACGAAGATTTACAATGCGAGTACATCCCTGATGATTCTGTATGTGACGATCAGAACGTATGCACCCTCGATACTTGCATTGGCGGTACGGGTGGTGGATGTAAAAACGAGATGCAGCCCGATTTCGTTGCGTGTGACGACACAGACGAAGAAACAACTCCCGACTTTTGCTACGCAGGCGCATGCATCGGGGCCCGCGGCGCCGATGCCGTGGCACCAGTCAATCCTTGTCGAACCGATTGGATTGGAAATATCTTTAAAGATCTCCAATATTTCCAAGGGAAATACATATCTTTGGCCGACATGAAGATGAGGGAAGATCACACCTGCACTGGTCTGGGATCTTCTTCCAATGTATTTGAGCTCCAAGAACACATCATGATCAATTACGGAAATAACATCGAGTTTTCAGGAGGAGCGCTTCGAGGCTCCGGACATGTTTTGGCAAGATCCGGCTCCACCATCCTGGCGGTTGCCGAAGACCGAGAGAGTCATCACGTCATCGGACTGGTTGAAATCGAAAACCAGTATGTACGTTGGCACGCAGACGACGGTAACTGGCTCGAACCGGCCTTGGATACCGTGGTAGAGTTGGGTGTTGTCAAAGGAGCAGACGGGCATTGGGAAGCAGGTGAGAGTGCAATGTCCGGCACACAACACTTTTGGTTTATCGGCGAGCACACCGACACTCCTACCATTGAGATGTTGGTCAAATGTGTCATATCCCATCCATCCGAGGATCCGCCCTCGCCGATTTGTAGTCAAATCCGATCGGACACGAACACAACCTACAAGGCCATCAATGCGTACACCGACGGCGCCGATACGGGTAGCGAAAGTTACGCAGGCGTTGTCCTACCCATGACCGGCAGTGATATCAAAAAGATCAACGATGACGGCATCAACCAGGATTATAACCCAAATCATGCCCGCTATTCGGCATCGAGAGCTATTTTTGATTCAATCATGGGTTTGGTCGATTTGGGAGACCAAAGCTTGGTTTTTGGTAGTGGATCCGACAGTTTGGTATTGTGCTCCGATCCGGATTTCAACGGCGAGACGCAATGTGAGACCATCACCGGCCTACCCAATCAAAAATCACGTTTTTATTTTGAAGGAAACCAGACACCAAAAGGCGGGATCGTGTTGCTTGCCAACAATTGCCCCGGAGTCTGCCCAATCAATGCCGATGTCGAATACTATCTGGTGGTACTCGATGCAGGCCAATCGATACGCGACGGTTCTGCTTGGAAAGAATATCACCTCACCACATTTCCCAACTCGACCAAATCCGGATTGATACCCAACAACATCGCCGCAGGCGGCGATTCTATCATAATCGCAGGCAAACGGGTGCTCGAATCAGATCAGGTGCCCTATATCTGGATTTTTCAAGCTCCCTGAAATATTTCCCTGAAAACGTTGAAATTAATAATCTATCCGATTGGTCTCTATACAGATTTCGGGTCGTTTTGAAGACAAACTCCCTGTGAAAGAAAACTGCATCTCGGATCTGATTCTACAACCGTGACTAATCTGATTGGATGCACTTTTTGAAATACGAAATGGTATGATCCAGGCCTTCTCCAAGATTGATTCGGGGTTTCCACGAAAGCTTTTTTTCGGCAAGGGAAATATCTGGTTTGCGGCGCACCGGATCGTTTTGGGGGAGAGGATTGAACTCTAGAGCAGAGGAAGAACCGGTTTGTTGGATGATCTGGTCGGCCAATTTTCGGATGGATAGCTCGATCGGGTTGCCCAGGTTGACCGGGCCGATGAAACCGGTTTCATTGTTCATCATACGGATGAGACCGTCCAAAAGATCATCGATATAGCAAAAGGATCGGGTTTGGCTGCCGTCGCCATATATGGTGATGGGCCGATTCTGCAGGGCTTGAACGATGAAGTTGCTCACCACCCGGCCGTCTCCCAGGCTCATGCGGGGTCCGTAGGTGTTGAAAATGCGTACGATCCGGATGTCCACATGGTTTTGGCGGTGGTAGTCCATCATGAGGGTTTCGGCCAGGCGTTTGCCTTCGTCATAGCAGCTTCTCGCTCCGATCGGGTTCACGTTGCCCCAATAGGATTCACTTTGAGGATGCTCGATCGGATCTCCATACACCTCGCTGGTCGAAGCCTGTAAAATGCGGGCACCCACCCGCTTCGCCAGACCCAACATGTTGATGGTGCCCATCACGTTGGTCTTGACGGTTTTGACCGGATTATATTGGTAGTGGATGGGGGAGGCCGGACAGGCAAGATTGTATATTTGATCGACTTCGAGCAAAATGGGCTGGATCAAATCGTGGCGTATCAGCTCGAATCCTGGTTGGCTCATCAAGTGCTGGATATTCTTTTTGTGACCCGTGTAAAAGTTGTCCAAACAAATAACCTCGTGTCCTTGAGCACACAGGCGCTCGCAAAGATGCGAACCGATAAACCCGGCGCCACCGGTAACCAGAATTCGCTGCATGAAAAAACTCCCACTCGGAAATAGACTCAAGAGATCAA
>JBFFBT010000352.1:0-4370 GCA_041560255.1 Myxococcota bacterium
GCAAATCGCGTGCCAGCTTGAGGCTTTGATTTTTATGAGAAAATTTACTATCGCCGGGATTTGGATGTGTCTTCTGACAGTATTTGGACAGTATGAGGGTTTCACATACCGTCAGTGACACAGTGTTTGACGATATGCACATTTGGGGGTTTACCCGGGGTAGAGACGGGGGTATCGGCCTGAAACGCTGTAAGATCAATCTTGCAATTCGATAGAAATACCGATACGGTCTCCCTGGGTAAAATCTGTCCTGATGCACATGTATACATGTGTGGACCAAAAAAAGATCTTGATAAACGAGAAAAAGGAGAATCCCATGAAAGGTTGTATTAAATTGGCCGTTTGTGTCGCGGTTTTGGGCCTTTGGTTGGTTGCCGGATGTAAAAAACAAGCTGAGACCCAGCCGGCCGACGGGGTCGAAGAGTCTGAGAAGTCCGCTGAGGCCCAAAAAGAGTCCCAGCCGGTCGCAGGAGAGCAGCCTTCCGAAGGCAATGAAGCGGCTGTCGCCGGTACCGAAGAGGAAGTCCCCCAGTATGTTACCGATACGGTGGAACACATCAAAGAAATCAACAAGTTGGTGAAGGAAAATATAGAAGACTGCTCCAAAGCGGTGGAGCAGATTCGTGGTTATCTCGATAAAAACCAGGAGCATATCATCAACTTTCAAAATGCCGCCATGGAAGCCCAGGCAGGTATGTCGCCCGAGCAACAATCCAAGTTGACCAAACAAATGACCCGGCTCATGACTCCGCTCATGCAGGAGACCGCCAAGGTACAGATGGAATTTACCCAAAAGTGTCAGGATGAAGCCAAACAGATCAGCGAGCTGATGAACAAAGTGCAGGATATACCGAAAGAGTGAAAAGCTTGCCGCCGCTTCAGCGACGTATTGATCATACCCTGCTTCGACCCGACGCCAGCCTGCATGACATCCGAGCTTTGTGCCGCGAAGCCGTCGAGTACGGCTTTGCCTGTGTATGTGTCAACCCCATCTGGGTTGCAACCTGCGCGCAGATACTTTCAAACACGGACGTAGGGGTTTGCAGCGTGATCGGATTTCCTCTGGGCTGCGTGACGACGTCTATCAAAGCCGCCGAGGCCTCGGAGATGGTGCGCGCGGGCGCGGGCGAGCTCGATATGGTAATCAATCTGGGAGCTTTGAAGTCGGGTGACGATTCGTTGGTGCTGGCCGATATCCGATCCGTCGTGCAAAGCGCGGACCGGGAAGTCCTCGTCAAGGTCATCTTGGAGTGTGGCTTGTGTACCCAGGCGGAAGTCGTCAAAGCCTGTCATTTGTCCGAGCAGGCCGGAGCGCGGTACGTCAAAACATCTACCGGGTTCGGCCCCCGGGGAGCCACGGTCGAGGATGTGGCCCTGATGAGAAACACCGTCAAAGATCGTTTGGGGGTCAAGGCGTCGGGCGGCATACGCACCCTTGAGACCGCAGAAGCCTTACTGGCCGCCGGCGCATCCCGGCTCGGGACGTCTGCTTCGGTCCAGATCATCACGGCGCTCAACCCCAAGGATGGGCGTGGTTGAGCGGGCCATGCCCCTGTCCCAATCCGGGAGCTGTTCGGATGGCTTTGTGTAGATACTCGCGCGCGTGTGATACCGCTTCGACGAGTGGCTTGCCTCCGGCAAGCAACGTCGCAATCGCTGATGCCAGGGTGCAGCCGGTACCGTGGGTATGACGGGTTGCAATCCGCCGGCTGGAAAACAGCTCTTCGCCCCGATCCCAGACGAGCAAATCGGTAAGCGTATCGGTGGGCAGGTGGCCTCCCTTGATCAATACCGCCCGGGCCCCTTTTTCGATCAGGCGGTAGGCGGCCTTTCGCATACCGTCGACGTCCTCCACGTTGAGGCGGGTCAAGCCGGCCGCTTCGTCCAGATTGGGCGTGATCAAGTCCGCTCTGGGAAACAATATTTGTTCCAGGGTATCGCAGGCGCTTGAGTCCGCGAGGGAGAAGCCGCCCTTGGCCGTCATGACAGGATCTACCACCAAAGGGACGTCTCGCGCCGATTGCGCCAATACGCGCGCGACGGTCTCGATCGCTTTGCGGGTAGGCAGCATGCCGGTTTTCACGACGTCCGAACCGAGGTCCTCGAGCACCACCTGCATCTGTGCGCCGAGGAAATCGGGATCCACCAGCAGGATCTTGTGGACTCCAAGGGTGTTTTGGGCGGTAAGCGCGGTGATCGCGGTGGAAGCGTAACCGCCGAGCGCGGTGACCGTTTTGATGTCGGCCTGAATACCCGCACCTCCTCCCGAATCGGAGCCTGCCACGATCAGCACCCTGACGGGTGGCTTTAGAGCGGGATGTTTTTGGTTTGCCTGCATATTTCCGCCTTGGTTTTGGAGCTGGCCGCACCCGGACCGGCTCGCCGCCGTTCATCCTACGGCAATGGGGAGGATGGGGCAAGAGGCAACTGTCGTTTGCAACCCGGGTGAAAGCAGAAAACCTTGACATCCGGATGGTTGTGGGGTTGGATGATCAAACTTGTGCAACCGGCTACTATGGAGGTGACAGAATGCCCGCCAATCCGTTTGAAGGTCTGAAACCAGAGTTTTTATGGAAACATTTTGAAGCCTTGACCAAAATACCCCGCTGTTCGGGCAATGAGGCGGCGGCGGCTGGGTACATCAAAGCCCAGGCCGAGGCCAAGGGCTTGAAAATCAGCCAGGACGACATCGGCAACGTACTGGTGAGCGTGCCCGCCTCCCCGGGCAAAGAAGGCAAGCCGGTGGTCATCATCCAGGGACATTTGGATATGGTGGGTGAAAAAGACTCGGATTCGGCACACGATTTCGATAAGGATCCCATTCCGGTGGTTCGAGAGGGAGATTTTATCACTGCCCATAAAACAACTCTGGGTGCGGACAACGGTATCGGGCTGGCGGCGGGCTTGTCGATGTTGGACGATAGCTCTGCTGTACATGGACCCATCGAGTTGTTGTTTACAATTGACGAAGAACGCGGGCTGACCGGAGCGCGTAAGCTGCAGCCCGGATTTGCCCAAGGCAAGATTTTACTCAATCTGGATTCGGAAGAAGAAGGATCGCTGTATGTGGGCTGCGCGGGCGGGGCGGATACCGAGATCGGCATGGATGTCAAGAGACAAGCCGCTTCGGGCGAGGTGTTTGAGGTGCGCGTGAAAAACATGAAAGGCGGCCACTCGGGCATGGATATCAACACCGGCCGGGGCAACGCCGCCAAGGTGCTGTCCTGGTTTTTGGATCGCCTGCGGGCCAAATGCGATTTCGGATTGTCGACCTTTTTATCGGGTGACAAGCACAACGCCATACCCCGCGAGGCCATGGCGCAGTTGGCTCTGCCGGCGGGCGGGAGGCAGGCGGCCGATGAGGTGATCAATCAACTTCGTGACGATCTGAAAGCCTGTTACGGAAAAACCGATCCCGAAGTGGTGGTCGAAGTAAGCACGGTGCAATCCGGTTCGGATATGTTGACCCGGGCAGATCGAGATAGGTTTTTGGATCTGGTTTTGGCCATGCCGCACGGAGTATTGGCCATGAGCCAGGATGTCGCCGGTTTGGTCGAAACCTCGACGAATCTTGCCGTAGTCAGGTTGGTCGATGCAAGTGCGACTTTCCTCCAAAGCACCCGCAGCTCGATCGACGCGTCCATCGCCATCATCCAACAAAGCATCATGGCCCAGGCTCGTCTGGCGGGAGCCCAACCGAAGGCATTGGGAGGTTATCCGGGCTGGCAGCCCAATATGGACTCTGCCTTGCTTGCTCGGACTTTGGAAGTCCACAAGCGGGTTACCGGCAAAGACGCCGAGGTCAAGGCCATTCATGCGGGTCTCGAATGCGGCATCATCGGCGAACGGTTCGGGGGCATGGACATGATATCATTTGGTCCTCAAATCGAGTGGCCCCACTCGCCGTCGGAAAGAGTAAAGATCGATTCGGTCGAACGGTTTTACAATTTGCTCAAAAGCCTCCTGGCTGATTTGGCGGCATGAAGCACATTTTGGGTCATGAAAACATCCTCTCAAAAATGCTTGATTTTGATCTCGACAACGGTGTTCGCAGCCACGGCTTTTGCCTACATTCCTCCGGTTGAATTTTTATTGGGCAAGCTGAGCGAGCAACGCGCCAAGATGGTATACAGTCGACTGCGGGTTGAGATGCGCTGCAGTCAAGGCGAATCCAACCCTGCCGAGCAACAGTTCTTGTATATCCGGGCCCCGGGGATGGTGCGTTGGGAGCAAGGGCCGGACCGGATCGAAATCTGCCGCTCGGGCAGCTGTTGGCAAAAGTCCGGATCGGGACAAGCCACTCGGTTGTCCGATTGGTCGTATCTGCCGTTTTTGTATTTTGCTCAGTCGGGGTACGGATCCGGACAATA
>JBFFBT010000353.1:0-4351 GCA_041560255.1 Myxococcota bacterium
CTTGATAGAAGTCCCCCCCCGCATGAAGCGCGGGATCTTGGTTTTTTTGGCCGATTACGGCTTTACTGTTACTGATATGAGTACAGCGAGGGGGACAACAGGTGTCCCCCTCCATCGCATGGATAATCGTGTGACAACCAAAAAGACTCAGTGGGTCTTGCCTGTATCTATGACTGAGGATTTGCTCATCTTGGGTCATAAAAATCGAAAGAAAAAATAGAATTTATAACCAACTGATTAATATAAGATATTGTGATGCCGGCCGAATGACGGGTAATGCTTTATATGTCAAACCCGATGTTTGAGATTCTTGTCTTATGGATGGGTCATCAGCTTGGCCGGTCCTGTACGGATTTGCGCACTGCTTCAGCAATGCTCATGGCCGAGCCGGCATGAATGCCCCATTCGATTTCGGGGTGATGGCGGACAAACAGATTGACCAGCCAGCCCAAAGCTTGGATGTCGAATCCCACCCGACACGACAGGATGGTGTGTCCGTTTTCAACCGGAATCAGTTCGAGTCGGATGACAAGATCTTTTACCTTGCCGCTATGAAAAATAAACTCAATCCCCACGCCTTCCTGCCGCTCCACCCGGGCTATGAAATGGAACCGAGCCGAGAAAAAGGCAATCTTGAATCGCAGGTTCACCCGTATGAGCTCTTGTTGGCGGTTTCTTTTTGGTAAAACCTGCATCGACTCAATCATTTTGATGAAGTCCTGCAGTGAGCGTATGTCGCGAATGCACGTCCATACCCGTTCTGCGGGAGCATGTATCATACAAAGCGCATGGGCTTCTTGGGGCTTTCCGGTTGCTCCGGTGTGGACGTGAACCAGCGGGCCTGCATGCAGCAATGGAGCGAGCGTATCGATCTGTTGCCGATCGAACTGGAATACGCGCTGGTTGGACGGATGAGTGCGCATCATTGCCTTGATAAAATACCCTGGGGAGGCACCGAAAATACTTCTTCTTCCCGAAGTCGTTCGCTACATAAAATCCCATTGGCTGCGAGCACTCCGGACATGCAGGCGGCTTCCATAAGCATGGCCGGCCGAGGTAACTTGACCCAGTCGCCGGCTAAAAAGAGACCTGCCGCTTCGGTTTCAACCGTTGGTCGAAAAGCGTACATTCCGGTGTGCAACGCCGTAAAATCTTCTCGTACTTGCAGGTGCTCATCGAAAATCTGCATGCTGCGCGCTGCGGGAAAATATTCTGAGAGCTCCTCCAAGAAATGTTTGCGAATTTTTGCATTGGATGTCAGGGTTTCTGGTACGGCGTAAGAGTGCAGCTCGTAAATACCTCCTGAATGTGTCTTGGCCCAGTCGGTCGAGCTTTTTTCCAAGCGATGATAAAAAGAGATTGAATCCAGCAACCGGTCATGCTCGGTGATGATGAAACCAGGAAGATCTTCACCCAGGTCCAAATCAGTCCATAGGCGCAATACCGCATACGGATTCGAAGCCTTCAGGTTGGATAGACGCGTGCAAAGTGTCGGGAAACGCTGGGAAAGACTTTTGGAATGTTGAGCAATGCTGCGGGTCCCTTTGACATCGGTTGCAAGCACCACATAATCGAATTTACGGTTTGCCACCGAATAACCTTTCACCAAAGGGCGGATGCTTTTTATCGTTTTGTTCAAGATGATTTCAGCGCCGTGTCGGGTAAGGTGTGTGCGTATAGGCTCAAGCAATGTCAAATGGTAGTCGTCATCGGGATAATCATACAACAATCCGCAATCATTGCTGAGGAAATAAAAATGAAAACTCTTGATGACTTCGGCCATCGACATTTTTGCAGGAGGAGCGAAGAAAGCCCGGGCGAAGCTATTGAAAGTCAGTTGGAGTCCCTCGGGAAGATGAACCTGTCGAGAGAAT
This sequence comes from Myxococcota bacterium, assembly GCA_041560255.1. Lineage (GTDB taxonomy): Bacteria > Myxococcota > B64-G9 > B64-G9 > B64-G9 > JBFFBT01. Next base: position 1,875 of record JBFFBT010000353.1, read on the forward strand.
TCCTCAAACGAGGTTTGATCATATTTTTCAAATGTTTTTTCAGGATGGTACTGCAGCAAAGCAGCCAGCGCATACAGGCGGGGATTGAACAAGATATCTGTCGGCGTAAAAACCTTTTTCTGCATCATCGAAAAGATGTTCATCACCGGAGTGGTCTGGATGTTTTTGAAGCTGTAGGTATGTCCTTGGCGGGTCAACACCAGATAGTCTTCGATGCTTCGAAAAGCTTTGGTGATTCCCAATTGGTCCAAAAATCGGTTGAGATTGTAATAATGGCGAAAAAATGCGTGGAAACCATGCTCGACACCCATGGTGGTGCCGTCCGTAAGGGTTACCTGCCAGGCGCCGATCTTCCCTCCCAGGTAGGTGTTTTTATCGTACAATGAGACCCGGAAATTGCGTTCGGCCAAAAGACAGGCCGCCCGAAGTCCTGCCAGACCTGCGCCGATGACCGCGACACTTTTGTCTTTTTTGCCGGTGACGGGTAACGAGCTATCGACATGCTTGAGGCGATGGCGATAGCCACCCAATCGGTTCTTCACCCACTGCGCCAAGTGGTTGATAGCGTTGTCCATGTCGACCATCCAGTCTCCGGTTGATTGTGGTTGTTGTATCATGCTCGTACCACTATAATCTAAATTCGTCAACCGCCATGCTCGAGAAAGCGGGATGAAGGATTTCGACTACATACTTGTCGGCGGCGGGCTTCAAAACGGATTGATAACCCTTGCCGTTTTACATGCCTGTCCGCAGGCCCGCATCGCGCTCGTCGAACAAAATAATAGGCTGGGAGGCAACCAGACCTGGTCGGCGCACGCGCTCGATGTCCCTTGTGGGGCGTATGCCTGGATGGAACCGCTGTTCGAGCGCCGCTGGAAGTGTTATGAAGTTGTTTTTCCGGGACTCCGTAGGCTCATTCATCGGGCTTACGGCACCATTCCGGCCGATCGGTTGGATCGGGTTGTTCGGGAAGAGCTTTCGAAAAATCGGGCATGTCGCTTGTATACCGGACGTACGGCCACACGCTTGACGTCTCATGAGGTCGAGCTCGATCATAAAGAACGATTGCATGCTCAAACCGTCATTGACGCTCGCGGACTGGAACTGCGCGTAAACCTGCACGAGACATCCGGATACCAAAAGTTTTTGGGTCTTGAGGTCCTGTTGGATAAACCATGGGACACCAATCATCCCATTGTCATGGACGCCACGGTCGAGCAGATAGATGGATATCGATTTATGTATGTGTTGCCTTTTTCAGATCGTCGTGTGTTGGTCGAAGATACTTGTTTTTCAAACCATCCCGAATATGACGATAGCAAGGCGCGGGTGCATATTGAAAAATATCTTTACAATCGCGGCATCAAGATTTTGAAAACCGTCAGACAAGAGACCGGAGTGCTGTCCATGCCCTGGGGTAAGAGTACCTGCTTGAATTTTCTGACCGCCGGATGGCGGGGAGGATGGTTTCATCCGGCTACGGGATACTCCATGCCGGCCGCCGTGCGGTTGGCGGGTATGGTGGCTGAAGATGCTCCCAAGCGACCCGATCGGCATAAAGTCGGGCGATTGATTAAAAAACTCTCGATTCAGATGCGGTTTGCCCGGAGATTAAACCAAATGCTGTTTAGATGGATTCGTCCGGAACGCCGGGTTGAGATATTCGAGCGATTCTACCGGTTGCCGTCCGATACCATCACGCGGTTTTACGCTATGGATACCAACTTCATGGATCGAATCAGGATTATGGTGGACCGTCCGCCTTTTGCGCCATGGTTTCGGATTCCGGGGAGAAGGGACACCGCATGACTCAAAGACTCGCAGTCCGGAGTGAATTTCGGGTTTCACCCACAAAGATGCTTGCTTGCATGACAGATCCGGACTTGTTGGTTCGGCAGCATCGTATGCAGGGGGCCTTGGATGTGATGGTGGTCGAGCAAGAACACAGCCGACATCAGTTGATCCAAGAGGTCAAGATAAAGGAATACCGGCGGAATCTCCAGGGTTTGGATAAAAGCAAGATTGTGGATGCTCAGGTAGTATACTCTTGGGAGCTGACTACGTTGCGTTGTAGCTGGCGCTACCAGGGACCAAGAGGTCGTTTGGTTCAATTGAGCGGGCAAATACAGATCACTTTGCATGAAAAGGGTTGCCGGGTTGCCTCGGAAGTTGAAGTTCGAGTTCTCGTGCCGATTGTTGGAAGATTGCTCGAAAATCGTATCGCAAAGGAGATCCAGGCGGGATTTGGTCCATATGAGGAGTTGCTGCATGCGTCGTGCAATGAAGCATAGAGGTCGTGAAGTGTTTTTAGGGTTGATTGTCTGTATGCTCGTCTCGGCTTGCGCTTCGATACGATCCCCACAGGAGATCGGATCAGAAATGGATATCTCGCGCCAACCCCTGGTTGGGTTACGGGTCGTGTTGACAGGTTTGAGGGGGGACAAAGGAGTCTTGCGGATGGCTCTATTTGCCTCCGC
>JBFFBT010000354.1:0-4336 GCA_041560255.1 Myxococcota bacterium
CCGTATGAGTTAAGTGTACTATATTGGTAGGCAAATCTTCCGTCTCCGAGGGAGAGACGATAGGCTATCACCAGATTTTGCTCAACACTTGGATTGGTCTCGAGCTCGCTGTCATAACCTTGGACAATATCCGTATATCCATCTCCGTTGAAGTCGCCTGTAGCTATGATGCTGAAAAAATCATCCCTAAAATCTTCTCGAAACTCGATGGGGCGAACCACTTTTGTAAAGTCGCCATCTCCGTTTGATAGATATGTTTTGGTGTTGTTGTTGAGGTTATCGGGAGTAAAAAAACCATTTCCATTGTGTTCGACCAATAACAGATCGGTTTTTTTGTCACCATTGAAATCACCAACCGCCTGAATGCTGATGTAATTCGGGTTGATACCATCAGCGTACCAGGATAATTCAGTATTAATGATGTTATAGCAGGTGTTGTTGGAGCAAGAATTTTTCGAAAGGTACATATATACCGGCTCATGATCTAATAGAATGCCATTGAACGTTTTTGCATACAAAAAATCAAGCGTGCTGCCGTCGCCATCGAAGTCTCCTATCGCCAGAATAGTACCCATGACAGTTTGCTCTTTACCAAAAATATTGATTTTGCTTTTGCCTAAAAGCTCCATTCCGCTGTCATGCATGGTAAAGTATCCATTACCGTTGGAGGTGTATACCCGTATATGTGCTTTGGTTTCGTTATCGCCTTGATAAAAGGCAATCATGTCTGTTTTTCCATCTCGGTTGAAATCGCCTTGGCCCTTTACGAAGAAATTTGAGCTGCAAGTAGAAGTAGGCAAAGGTGGTCTGGGCTCACCAGGTTGAATTGGCTCGGGCTCGGGGTATGGTGTACAGCTGAATCCGGTATGATCCGCATTAAAAGGTTCAATCACATTAAATGTACCGTCTCCGTTGCTCAATCCGGTTTCACATCCATAGTGCCCAGGTCGCTCATGGCCTTTGGTTTCTGTTCCAAAGAGTCTGCACCAGAAATAATCGGTCAAACCATCCGCATTAAAGTCGCCAACGAAACGGCTGTTGCAATGACTGCACATGTAGGCGTCATGATCGGTATTGGTGCCGATGTAATCGCTAGATTCGGTGTAGCCGAACGAAGCGATATCGATATGTTTGGAGGGATCGTCGGTGTTGCCCATATTGATAACCCGTTTGAGATAAGACCTTCCTTTTATGATCATGTATTCAAACGAATATGCCTGGATAAGGGCATTATTATGCGTATTGCGAATATCGACTTTGGACAGCCTATAACTTATCGACGAAGATTGATTGCCAGGAGTGTTCACAAGATTAGAACTGTTGATACCAGTAAGTTCGAAGATCAGATCAGGCCTGAATTGGCTTTCCAAGACAAAGTTGACCGTATATTGAGCCGGAAGTTGATCGTGTCCCGTGTAGTGAATTTTACTCAGGTAGTGATGTCGATTGTGTGTTGTGTATTCGAATGTAATGAAGTTTCCGTTGGTATCTTGTATTTTTTCCGGATTCCATCTACATGTGTCAATTGCAGAGGTATAAATGATTTTCGTTCCATCTTTTTGTACCGCAATCCATCTATCGGAAGCAATTTCATAACAATATTTTGTAAAATCGTTTTCATTTTTAACACCATAACAGTTGTTGCCCCATCTTGGCACCAATTCGACTTGCGATCCGTGTGAAAAGAGATGAAGAGTATTGGAACTGCAGTTAATGCCGTTCTTGTTGCCTTTTTGGATTCGGTCAAAACCAAGATCCCATCCAACGCCGATCCAGTTGTTTTGTTGAGAGCTGTTGTATGCGAGAGATAAATTGGGTGCAAGATTATTTCTTCCGGGGGGTATGGGGAGAGGTATGGTATGTTGCATTGATCCATAATGGATATTGATGTGAGGTGTCAGCGAAGCACTCATGGCATGGGTGTCATCCTGTGTATCATTTCCATCACTGTATGAGCTGTACGGTTGGATATTGTCATCGATATTTTTGTCATCATCGATATTACGCTTGGATGGCTCAGTTGATTCACTCAGTTCTTTTGCCAACTCGATTTTATTCAAATGCGTATCGGTGTCTGCGGGTTGGCTGTTTGAGTCAATTGGATTTCGATTGTTTAGAAATGCATCACCGTTTTGCTTGTTTTGGGGTTCGATCCGTTTTTCGTGATTGGAGTCGGCTTGGGTCGGGGATACACCGAAAGCGCCAAAAAGCAGTAAAAAAATTGTAGTGGATGTTAATGTATGTTTTTTCATTCGGATCATGACGTGGGTTCCTTTCTCAAAAAGACAATAAAAACATGCTGGTTACAAATAGGTTTTTTATCGGATGGCATGATTGAAACATTTTCCCCAAGCAATCTTTCCTCCTATTTGTTAAGACCGTCGACAAAGGTATCGTCAACCATAAATAAAAAATATTTATGATTAACAGCATGTTATCGGGTGGTTGGGATTTCAGATTCTGTCTGGATCGAGCGGATTCCCGAGGTCGAACGGGACGCCGTGTTGTTGGTGGGTGTGAGGGTAGGGCAGACCCGGCTGATCGACAATATGCGGCTTACGGTAAAGCCTGTACGGGCGCGAAAGCGAAAATAGGCTGGAATATTAAATGAAGAGATCCGGTAAGGCCGAACATGTGTCAAGCGTCAAGAATTAAACCTGTTTGTGTTGAAGCTTCACGTTTGCTTTTACTTTCTGATTGCAATGTCTTGGAAACCAGGTATTGAGCCAACCCTGCAGAAAAAGTCAAGAATGTAGCCAGGCTACGAAAGAGACTGCCTACGGAAAGGGTCACGCTGGTTGATAATCCGATCCATTGTCCTGCAAACTGGGTTGTATCCAAAAACAACCATGCCAATCGACTGGCCGTAATCAGTGCCCACGGACAAATGAGAGCACCGCCACGTAAGGCGAGAGCGGTCAAAAACAAGGGAGCAATGAAAGAAAATGTGATGAGATCACCGATACTCGAAGCCAACCCTCTGACACCCATGAGATCGCCGGTGCTTATTTTTTGCAGGCTGATAACAATCGCTACTCCGGAAACAGCCAGGGCAACCCCAATCGTTATCGACACAAGAGTTATCTTTTGGGTCCGTTTGATCGGAAGGCTCAATCCTGCAACCTGCCAAGCCCGGGCCATTAAAATAAAACCTATCACATTGGAAATGTTAGCAAAAACCGAAAACAAGGCAACAAACCAATCAGGGACATTCATCAGCATTGTAGCAAGATCCCGAACCAACAAGAAAAAGGCGCATGCCGCTACAAATCCCCAGGCTTTATACAAATAATCACTGCGTAAAAAAGTAGACATGGCAAAAAGACAACCAAGTATAGGCACTATGCGATGCAGGATTCCTTCGGCTGTGCCAATGACGTAATGAGCTTCGGAGTCAATCGATGCCAGATTGATTATCATCAGGGCTGCTGCAACCAAAAGTGGAATTACAAGGAAAATCATTAATAATCTCATTGGTTTCTTCCTCATCCGAATAATTCATATTATATTATTAAGTTTAATATCTATTATTCTTCATATTAATTAATATTATACCCGTTTTTCAAAATAATAATCAAGAGGAAAATCGATATGTTAAAATTTTTTGCGCTGAGAAGGGTCACAGATTATATGTACTTTGATATTTTTTGGTTTGTACGTTCTTTTTTCTTTGAGATTACTTCGAATCTATCTATGCGATGAGAATCATGTAAAGCCTGTCCGAGCACGCAAGCGAAAATCAGCTTGAAGTGAGGATCGTGTCGATGCGCCTATCCGTAACAAGGTCCGGGTGAATGGGGTTGGTTGAGGTTGTGAACCAGATCTTTGTGGATTTTGCGGTTGGAGGCGACGATTTCCATGCCTGTGCCGTCGAAGGGGCCTCCGTGTAGGTCGGTCACCAGGCCGTCGGCTTCTTGCACGATGAGCGCTCCAGCGCTCACATCCCAGATAGAAAGCCTGATCTCCCAGAAACCGTCCAGTCTTCCGCAGGCCGTATAGCAAAGATCCAAGGCCGCGGAGCCGCCTCGGCGTACTCCTTGAGTCCGCATGGTCATGGCGCAAAACCTGTCCAGGTTGGTGTGGGGTTGCTCGCAACGATCATAGGGAAATCCGGTAGCCAAAAGAGCCCGAGATAGTTCATGATTGTCGGAGACGTGGATGGATTTTCCGTTCAGACGGGCGCCTTGACCCAAGACAGCTTCGAACAACTCGTCCCGCACGGGCTCATAAACCACCCCGAGCACGATTTTTGCGTCCCGTGACAAAGCAATGGAGGTGCAAAATGCCGGGTAGCCATGGGTAAAATTTGTGGTGCCGTCCAGCGGATCGATGATCC
>JBFFBT010000355.1:0-4268 GCA_041560255.1 Myxococcota bacterium
AATAATACAATTTATCCCCGGTTTCGGCATCTTCCACGCCGGAGTCAATATTGGGATTGTCGTTGACTTCCATGATGACGACGCCTCTATCGGTTTGTTTCACATCCACTCCATAGAGTCCTGTGCCGATCAGGTCGGCGCCTTTTTGCGCTACATTCAAGACTTCTTTCGGCACGTCTTCCAATCGAATTGTTCTGGCATTTCCGGAATCATAGCGCCCGGCGGAATTGTGCTTCAAGATTTGCCAATGTTTTTTGGACATGAAGTATTGACAGGCGAATATAGGGGTTTGGTTTAAAATGCCGATGCGCCAATCATAGTCGGTATAAACGAATTCCTGTACGATGATAAGATCCGACTCTTTGAAAAGATGCACGGCGGCGTCGATAAGTTGTTGGATATCTTCGACTTTGTGAATGCCTCTGGAGAAAGATCCATCAGGAATTTTCACAACCATGGGAAAGGTAATGTCGGCCAACAGCCCGCTAAGATTCTTGATATCGTTTTTTTGCAGAATAACGGTTTTGGGTACCGGTATTTTATTGGCTAAAAACAACTCCGCTAAGTAGACCTTGTTGGTGCATCGGACAATGGAATCCGGGTCGTCAATGACAACCATGCCTTCGCTTTCCCCTTTTTTTGCGAATCGATAGGTGTAGTGATCAATACCTGTGGTCTCTCGGATAAAAAGAGCGTCGTATTCGGCGAGTCGGGTGTAATCTTTCTTTTCGATCAATTCGACATTCACTCCGAGTTTTTCTCCTGCATTAATAAACTTCTGGAGGGCCCGCTTGTTTGACGGCGGTAATATCTCAGCCGGGTTATGTAGAATGGCCAGGTCGTATTTGGCGGTGTTCTTGGGTTTCGGCACCAGCCATCGTTTGGTCAAATAATTATTGAATCCCTGAACAAATGCTGGTTCCTCGTCCGGCGAGAGGCCGTTCAGATAAGCGGGCTTTATTGCTGTGATGGTTTGCTTGCCGTTGAGGCGAATTTCGACTTTAAGAATGGGACAGCGGAAAAGATCGAATATATGCCGTGCCGCCTCTTGCAGCTCTTTATGCTTGCATTCACCAAAGAACAGCGTCAATACAAGATTGTTATGCGAATCGATGGTGATTTGCTTTTTGAGGCTTTTTTTGATCAGTGATTCCAAATCTTCAAAATTGAGGCTGTAAATGGCTTTGCTGCTCAAATCCGTAAGGGTTCGTACTGTGGGTATTATACGGTGGCCGCGCGCTTCCGCAAGCAGCGAGCAATAATATCCCAAGCTCAGGTAGCTATAACTGCGGCACAGATTGATGACCCGAATATCTTTCAATCGATGGTATTCCTGTTGGCCCAGATAATCCCGGGCCGAAACAACGATAGCTCCGGGGAAATGCGGGCGCCAGTCGTTTCGATTTTCTATGATGACGATGGTGGCGGCCATTGCATTTATCTTCCTTTTCAGTCGTTGTCGGTCGAGTAAACAGGAGCCGAATTCTGCAGCGGCTTGGCCTTTTTGACTCGCAGGAGAATGATGACTTTCAATCCGGTTCGTCCATACTTGGCCATACGCTCGAAATCCTTTTTCAGGATCGGCATGTTGATACAGTCGGCCACGGTCTTGCCTTCTGCTTGATCGACAAATGGATCATGGACATAGATAAATTTTTCGTCAAATCCTGTTACCACCACCCAATGAGGAAATTTTTCCTTATAGATTCTATACGAGCTGATCAATACGATGGGGATATCCCGATTTTCAAAAGCAGCATTGATTTGTGCCAGAGACAAGGTTCCGTAGTTGACGGAGATATTTGACTTTTGGATTTCATTGATAAAGTCTTGTTGAACCAAGCGGATGACTTCTTTTTTCTCAACGCTGCGAACGGAATCAATGAACAGCGCCGAGCTGTCGCTAATGTACAATTCCGGCTCAAATCCGCGACGATGTGCGGAAAGAGCCAACCCATACGGTCCACACCCTCCGTGTCCCGAAGTCATAAAGATGGTTGTGGCTTCACGCCAAATTCGAAGCTCCAGCATGCGATCCAGCTCAATTGTCGGATCAAGGGTTTTCATGGCCATCATGAGAGCGGAGGCGCCGCAGGTGAAATCCAGGGTTTGTTGGTAGTAAGGCACCCGGACCTGTTCGAAATCCAAGTGTTGCGCCAGGGATTTTTCAAACCGTAATGCAGTCATACGATCTTCGTAATAATCATCCACCACATCGAAACAGCGGTAACCGTTTTTCTTGTATAGTTGTATGGCGGCGGCATTATCTTTGCGGACCTCAATACGCAAAGCCACGCAATCACGTTGCAGGGCCTCCTGTTCTGACGCGGTCAGCAGACCCTGACCGACGGCTTTGCCTCTGAACTGTGGATCGACGGCGATCGAATAGAGACGAGCAAGAGATGTTCCGGTATTGAACAAAATGGCAGCGTATCCGCGCAACTTCTCGTCCTGCTCATCGACGATGGTTACGGCATTGGCGCGTTTTAAAAGATAACGAAACGTTCGCCGATTGAAGCGATCCGTGACAAAAGATCGGTTCTCTATCGCAACCAATTCTTCAAGATCATTCAAGTTTGCGTGCCGGATCATGTCTGTGCAGTCATTATCTGCATTGTAAGTGTGATTGTTATTCTGTGACATATAAGTATTTTTTCGGTTGAACGGATTAGGTGTCCAACCCAATATTTTGTATATAGAGGAAGTATGGGATGAATACAAGATTTGATGTAGCCGGTGTTGAGATCCGATTTTGTAGGTGCAAATGCGATGAAATGATTTGGCTCAGATTTGTATGCCCAGGATGAATCCCAAGCCCAGATCGAGATGGTAGTCGCCTTCGGTTTTCGACCAGAGCCTCAGCGCGGCGGGACCCGCGTGGCGGCGGCGTTCGGAGATGAGGAAATTGACGCTGATTCCGGCATACACGGAGAGGTGATCGGCAAGTTGCCAACCGAGAGTGCCTCGAAGCTTTCCGAGCATATCCAGGACATCTTCATCCGAAGAAAAATCCTCATAATAATGATGCGTAAGCAGATCTATATCGAGCCACAATGGTGAGGGTGTAAGATCGAAATGTCCTCCAAGCCCGACAATAAAAGAAGCTTCTTCTTGGTCTCCGTCGACGGGTGCAGCTCCGATTCCCAGGATGGAGTAAAACCTTTGGCTGCCCATCTTGATGCCCGCATTGACCAGGGTCGTGTCGCTGGTCCAGGCAGTTGCTTCGAGCAACCCATCGCCGATCACGTTGATGATTCCGATCGGAATCCCTTCGTCGCCCATCTCGTCGGCGATATTGACGACTCCGAGCACCAACCCTTTGGTCTTGGAGCTGCGGTTGATGACGCCGATTTGAGAACCGTTGAGATCGTCCTTGTTGATATTAATGACCCCCAGTTGGATGCCTTCCGTCTGTCCGCTGTAATTGACTACTCCCATTTGAAATCCAGTCAATGCTTCGGTGTTTGCGTTAATCACGGCCGATTGCACACCTTTGGTTGTCTTGGCGTAATTGATGGATGCGTACTGCCAGCCTACCATTTCTCCCGAGGTGTAATTGAGTCCCCCGGTTGCCTGTACACCGAGCACGTCGCCTTGTGAGAGGTTGAAAAGACCCGACATCTGCGCCCCGAACAAGCTTTCCGACGTGTTGAAGAGTCCGGCGAGTTGCACGCCCTCGACCGGGCCGTCCCGGCCGGCAAACAAGCTGGCCACCTCTACACCCCGAAGGGCGTATCCCCAACCACCCAAAAGGTGGAGGGAGATGTTGTTTTGTATGGGTCGGTCGGTTTGCGGGTTGGTGTCGAGCCCCGGAATAACAGAAAAACTGAAGGGTGTTTTGATGTAATCAACCTGCTTGCCGCTTGGCGTTCCGCGGGCGGTGGTGGGCTCGAGCTCGACATCGGCAAGCTTGCTCGGTTCCAGGTGGTTTTGTGCGCTACGTTGGATGTCGAGCACACCTTGTTTCCGGGTCGTGGGGGTTTCCAAGACTACCCGGTACGTACCCGGCTCCAATCCCAGAGTCATGCTGCTGCCGGCGGGTTTGTATACCTCTACCACCAGGCGGCCTTGATCGTCTCGGATAAACAGGCGTCCATTCAACTCGGGATTCAGTTTGAGCAATGCCGAGGTGTCTCGAAGATCTGTAAGCACGAGATCGCCGCTGCCTGCCAAGCGGAATGCGTAACTCGGGTGTTGGGGGCCTACCTGGGTGGTCTCGGTTCGGGCCAAGGTCTCGTTGAACGCGTGTTGGTAGGCTTCGGCCAGGG
>JBFFBT010000356.1:0-4256 GCA_041560255.1 Myxococcota bacterium
CCATCACGGCCACGTGATCACACAATCGGGTGGCTTCTTCCATGTAATGAGTGGTATACACTATGGTCATGCCCTCGGACCGAAGCCTTTCGATGTGCTCGAGAATGAAGTTTCGCGATTGTGGGTCGATGCCTACGGTGGGCTCGTCCAGAAACAAGATCCGGGGCCTGTGGATCAGGCCTGCAGCGATGTTGAGGCGTCTTTTCATCCCTCCCGAAAATCTCTCGATCGGCTCTTTTATCCGATTTGTCAAACCGACGGTTTCAAGAGCCGCGTACACGTTTCGTTTGATCTCGTCACCGCGCAAGCCATAGATGCGGGCGAAAAAAACCAGATTATCCCACGCGCTGAGCGAGGGATATAATGCAAGCTCCTGGGGTACATAGCCAATCAGTCTTTTGGCTTCAAGCACATTCCTGGATGGATCGAGACCGCATAGAGTAACCCGGCCTTCGTCCGGAGTCATGAGCGTGGACAACAAAGACATGGTGGTGGTTTTGCCGGCGCCATTGGGTCCGAGAAGTCCGAAAATCTCACTCTCGGCAACCGAAAAGGACACCCCGTCCACCGCAGCTTTCTTGCCATATCGTTTCGTAAGTCCTTCGACGGTGATCATGCATGTGGAGAAAGCCGCCATCGATACTCTTCAGCATGTGATCGTTGCTATGAAATAGGCATTCGACTTCATTCGCAAGTTTATGACACTAAAATTTCGCATGTCCTGCAGCCTACAGAAGTCGACTGGTTTACTCAAGGATTATTCGTATTCGACCGAGGTTCCTGAGATAATCACGTATATGCCTGTTTTCCTTGGTTCTTTTCTTGGGTGTTGTTTCTGACATCGATAACAAAACAACGGTTTTTCGGCCGAGATTATTGTGATTTCGACACCCGTCGGGTGTCGGATCTTGAGAATGCAAACCTAAAATCTCGAGACGATTTTTTCATCTATACGTCTAAAAATCTATCTTAAGATAGATGACAACACCCGGAATTATCTGCTAGCAACAATGCAGATTCTATATTCAATCATTGAGATGATGGCAAACGGTATTCATGAGCTCTCATCTTGAGGGAGAAAGGGGGGAATTTTCCGATCTCGGACATTCTTTTGGAATCTGACGTGTTCTGAGAAGTCAACCAATATCAAAGTGCATAACCAGAAAGGGGAAACAGATGAAAAAAGTAATTCTCACCTATATTGTAATGGTATCCATGGTCATTGCGACAAGCTCGTTCGCAGCAGATGAGGCTGTGATTGGGTATGTGAATCTTTTTGGTGGAGGGGACCGTTGCTGCAGTGGTTGTTCGGATCTTTCTTGGTGTGATAATGAGGCCGGCTATCTAAGCTCCAAGTTAAACTCATGGGGCTTTGACTATGTGAATAGTCCTTCAAACAAGGGGGTGGAATTTCATGAATGGGCGGATGAAGGAAAAGACAGTGACGGCAGAGACCATGTATCTCCATACGGTGTCGATTCTGCCGACGTTGCGTTTCTTTGCACCCATGGTAGCTACAGCACCAGCTCGGGCAATTACAAATCCACGGTGGTGTTGGGGGATGGTGGCGAGGAATGTAATTTGGACTATGGAAACTATGACCAGGATGTCCGTTGGGGCAATACGGACCTCAATGTAGTTATCATGGATGCGTGTCAGAGTGTGCAGAAAGTAGTATGGCAAAATGGAGGATACAACAGTCAAATGCGGGCGGACAACATGTCCATGCTCCTGGGTTTTCATGGGTATTCCCTGGATGGCTACTGGCATAATTGGCATTTTGAAAACTATGTGGACGATACCCGGTATGATTCGCTTGGGGATTACTGGGTGGATGAAATGACCGATCTGATGATCGGTGATGATGAGTGTGCGACCGCCGTGATTTGGTCGGATAATCAAACCAATGCGGATAAAATATACGAAAACAGCGGTTTTACCGATTGGAAAATGTATGGGACCGGAACGGTATATTTTTACTATTGGAACAACTGTGATCCGGGAGGCGGGCCCGAGCTGTAATTTTAGGGATCGACTCGGTGAGTATTTGATTTTAATTCAACGCGCAAAAAGGAGAATATCATGTGTATAAAAAATACGCTGTTCATTGCGGTCCCGGTCATCTCTTGCCTCCTGGGCTTGTCTGCCATGGCAGACGAATCCGGGTTGCATACAAACGGCATATCCGAGCAAGGTCTCGATCGGTTGTTGGAGCAAAGCGGCATATATCGAGAAATGTCCGGAAATTATTCGCAGATCGAGTACGGAGATGATAGCTACACCCGGATGGTTGAAGGAAACCTTTACAATATCGAGCAATTGATAGGCGAAAAAATCGACTACCGCGGTACCTATGAAAGAGATCGAGAAACCTGGACGAGCCGCACCTATCATATTTCGATTGATCGGGTCAAATCCAAAATCAACATCAGAAACCGAAGCAGATCTTATTCGGATCAGCACGCTCAGGAATATGTCGGTCGAAACATCATCGCAGAAAAAGCCCGGAAGGATTTGGCGCTGCTCGGCATGCAGGATGTCGACAACACAGATACCCAGCTGACAACCCTTATGCGCGCGGAAAAAGATGAGAGCACCGGTAGAGTGCAAAAACAAAGTATCGCATACAAGGTCAGAATTACCAGAAAGTTGAACAACATGAGGGTTTGGGGGCAACGTGCGACCCTGAGTTATTTCCTGGACGGAAGCCTGCACAAAGCTGCGTTGATCTGGCCGGATATCCGATCGAAAAGCTATCAGCTGAGCAAAAACTACACCAAGCGTGAGTTGTTGGGCAAAGTATACCGAAGCCTGCAACAACACCCGCTCGGACAAATCCAAAATCTTCGGGCCGCTGCGGCATTGGTGGTAAAAAACGGCGAGCTTCGAAAAGTCATACAGATAAGCGGATCACTGCGCGGCCACCAAGGAAGAAAAGGTCCAACCAGCGTGCTTGAGATCGAACTGTAATACCAAACCATACCGATTGCTGATTTTCTCTCCAGTGAAAATTTAATCCGACAGGTAATTGCTTAGCCTATGTTGTCTCCATCAATATATTCCTTGTCCGGGTCGATACCAGCAGCAACTTGATCCCCCGACGCGATTTTTTTCCTTTACGGAGGTCCAGTGGTTTTTGGAGCAATATTGGTAGGGATTTTCGCAAGGGCTGCAAGGATTGCTTTGTGTTTATTTAGCGGTTTTCACGTCCATGCCATACACGGATGATGACAACTTTTTGATCATCAAGCATGTATCGCAACACATAACCACCAGCTCCAAAAGTCATAACCAACTCCCTACGTCCGGTACCATCATTCATGGGTCTACCCGCTTCCGGATAGTCTTCAAGTTGTCTTGCACCCGTACGGATGGCCCGAATGGCATTATTTGCAGCTGTTGGGTTTTTGTCTCTCAAGAAGTCATAAAGACGTTTGATATCTTTCTGGGTTTGTGGAAGCCAAACAAGCTTAGCCATTTCAGGATTTTCGCTCAAGCTCATCCAACCAGTTCATCATGGCATCGTTGCTGACGGATTCACCTGTACGCTGGTATTCTTCCCAGCGTTGCATATCTTCCTTCTTTTCTCGTTCGTAAGATTCCTCACGCTCAAGATATTCCTGAATGGCGGTTTTCATGAGCCAATGTGGAGTGCGATTTTTGTTTTTACCCAGTCGTTTGAGTCTTTTGCGGGTTTTCTCATCCAGCTTGACTCCCATCGTCACCGATTCCATGGTGGTCCACCAAAAGGGTTGCACCTCTTAAAATTTAGTATTAACTATTACAACTTGCAAGCAAATAATAATGGGTAGCTCGCCGTAAGTCGAGCTAAAGAAGACTTGTCGATGTTTAAGAAGATTGCTAAAAATGTCGATGGACGTTCTACCCAGGAATCAATCTACAAACAAGTCCAAGAGATATTGGATCACTATCATGTAAATGGTCTATTGGATATTTTTGTGGAAGAAGAATTTGGTGGTTATCGAGTTAGGCTGACAACCGGCACCAGAGAGGTTGACCTGTCAGATTAAATCGTGACTAATTCACTTAATTACTTGGGTTTTATTCGACTTGCTTGCATCATGATTCTTTTCAGGTATTTATGAGATGGCTTCTAGTAAGTGTTTCAACTACTTCCTTGTATTTACGCTGATATTCTTTATCCTTTGCCAAATCTTTAAGTATCCTAGCTGCTTTTCCTATTTTTTCGTGATATTTTTCTGGAATGAGACCATCTCTGCCTAATGTTATTTTTA
>JBFFBT010000357.1:0-4225 GCA_041560255.1 Myxococcota bacterium
CGCCAGGTTCGAGGTGCAGGTGTTTGGAGACTTCGCGCACGCAAAGGCCCAATGATCCCAGATGAACGGGTATGTGGGGAGCGTTGACCACCAGCTCGCCCTGACTGTCCAGTAAAGCGCAAGAAAAATCCTCGCGCTCTTTGATGTTGGTGGATACCGCGCTGCGGCGCAGCGACTCGCCCATTTCGCGGGCGATGGATGCAAAGCGGTGGGTAAACAGCTCAATGCGAAAAGCTTTCGATCGGGAGGTCGGAGTGGTTTTTTTCGTACGAGATGGTCTTTGCGCCACCAGGGTGGATGCGCTCGACATGCGCACCCTCCAGCCTGGGGATATGAAAAAAGAAGTATACCGCTCTACCACCAGGCAGGGTCCACTGAGGGCGGCACCCGGCGCGAGCGTGTCGCGATCGTAAATCCGAAGCTCTCTCCAGTCTCCGTTGAAATATGCGCGCTGGGTGCCGTTCGGATCGGCAGGGCGCGGGTGGTCGATGGATTTTGCGGTGATCGGTTTTGGGTTTGTGGTTGAAGCGATCACCCGCAAACCGACCAGCTCGATCTGCCTTCCTTCGGGGCAATGACCAAAGGTGTGCAGATATTGTTTTTCGAAGCAGGCGGCAACATCAATTTCTGGTTCGAGATCGACTTCCAGCGTGGCGTCTTGTCCGTGGTATCTAAGAGAGGCGATAGCCCGCCTGAGTTTGACTTGGAAATCACGGCCCACGTCCAAAAAGAGGGCCTGCTCGGCTTCGGCATAAAGCTCTTGGATGAGCTCGGGTAGCGCGGATGCGACTTGATGCAAAGGCAGAAGCATTTGTTTTTCGGCGAAACGTTCGATGAGCGCGGTCGTCAAGCCGTAGGCGCTCAACAATGCCGAATCAGCCGGTAGGAGCACGGTGGGTATAGAAAGCCGCTCGGCCACCGCAAGCGCATGTTGGCCGCCCGCGCCCCCGAAAGCGACCAGGGCATATTCCTTGGGATCATAACCTTTTTGAAGCGATATCCGTCTGATGGCGTCGGACATGGTTTGGTTGGCGAGATCCAAGAAACCTTCCAGCATTTCCTCGGGCGACAAAGCTTGACCGGTTTGCTCATGAAATTTTTGGCGTATGGTTTCCAGCTCGCACCGTGCCGCATCGGGATAGATGGGTATTTCGAACTTGGTCGGATCGATCCGACCCAGCAAAAGGTTGACGTCCGTGACGGTCAGCGGTCCTCCAGCCCCATAACAGGCTGGTCCGGGATCGGCTCCGGCGCTGGCGGGTCCCACGGACAGATTGACTCCATCGAATCCACAAATGGAGCCTCCGCCCGCCGCCACACTTTCGATGGAAAGCGCGGGCGCCAAAAGCCTGGCCGGTCCCACCTGGTGCTCGAATACATATTCGAAGTCCCTATCGAAACGAGATACATCCGTTGATGTTCCCCCCATGTCGAAGGCGATGAATTTCGAAATACCGTTCTCTTGAGCCGATCTGGCCGCGCCCGCTATGCCGCCTGCGGGTCCACTGAGCAAGCTCTGGCAGGCCGTGTACGACTCTGAGCGCACCAAACCGCCGGCGCTTGTCATGACGAAAATATTACCGCCTGATATCGTGTTTCGTATGCGGGTGAGATAGCTTTCGATCAGTGGTCCTAGGTATGCATCCACCACGGCGGTTTGAGCCCTGGGTAAAATCTTGATAAACCCACAAAGCCCGGATGATCGCGATACGCTTGTAAATCCGATATGTTTGAGGACTTGTTCGACCTGTTTTTCGTGCGTAGGGTTTTTATCCGCATGTAAAAGAGCAATCGCGGCTACCTGGTGACCCTGATCGAACGCTTGGCGGGCTCGTTGGCCGAGTTGGTCGAAGTCGACCTTTCCGATTTCATTTCCCAGGGCATCGAGCCGGCAATCCACTTCCACGACCCGGGCATACAGAGGGGCGGGTTTTTGGATTTCGAGGGCGAAAAGATCCGGTCGGGTCTGGTCTCCGATTTCCAGCAGATCGGCGAATCCCTGGTTGATGAACAAGACAGGCGGGATGCCGGTACGAGTGAGTAAAGCGTTGGTTCCTTTTGTGGTTGCAAGTCTCAACTCCAAAGGTGGAAGATCTCGATCCGGGGGTGTCCGGGTACACAGACGGGCAGCCAAGACGGGGGCCGGTTCGGGGCTATGGGCTTCAAACAGTGTTCCGGCCGGGCAGGCATGCTCGATATCGATGTCGGTTTGAAGCACTCGGTCCACCGCCGAGTACGCTGTTACCTGGGTTTGCGGGTGGTTGTCGCCGAGGATATGAAAAGAAAATCCTTTGACAGCTTGATCGAGATCACTCCAGGGTGACCGGATCCGGACTCGACGGCGGTCGATTTTTTCTTCTATTTGTCCGCGGAGGCTTCCCGAGCTGAGCACCTTGGCCCGCATACATGTGCCTTGGGGGTCTTCGGCCAGGCAATCAGTGAAGGTGCCTCCGGTGTCGACGCTGACTTTCCAAAGGTTTTTTTCGGCATGGTTCGAAATCATGGAGGTCATTATGAACATCAATCGGTTTGTCTTGCAAGCGGGTTGATGAATGGCTAAGTTGATGGGCATGAAGACTTTACTCCTAATTACCCTGATAGGAACGGCTTTGACGGGATGTGCATCGGAGCGCGACACGAAACCGGAGCCCGTCAACCGCTGGGAAAACCTTTCTACAGGATTTTCGAAGAGTCAACCCTACCTGCTCACCGAAGAACGGGCTTTGAAACTCGCAAGGCTTTCATTGGATTGTGTGGATCGACAGTATCCGTCCAAACAGGCCTATGTGATGGATGGAGATGAAACCGTCAAACCTCCCAAGGATCTCATTCCAGCGTTCTACGGGTGCTTCGACTGGCATTCGGCGGTCCACGGACATTGGGCTTTGGTGCGGGTGTTGAAAAAATTTCCCCGGATGTCCGAGGTTGCATCGATCCGCGCAACCCTTTCTGCGCATTTGAGCCTGGACAACCTGCAAAAGGAGCTTGGTTTTTTTCAGGCGGAAAGAAACGCAGGTTTCGAACGTCCGTATGGCTGGGGATGGTTTTTACGTCTGGTTGCGGAGGTTTGGGATTCCAGGATTCCAGAGGCGCAAAAATGGAAGGAAAATCTGAAGCCGTTGGCCGAACATCTTTCGAAACAGAGTATTTCATACTTCAACCGATTGAGCTTTCCGGTACGTGAGGGCACCCACCAAAACACCGCGTTTGCCATGCTGCACATGTTGGATTATGCCCGTAAAGTGGGTGATCCAGACCTGGCTCAAACCATCGAAAAGCGCGCCAGGGATTTTTTTCTGGCTGACCGGAATTGTCCCATTGACTATGAGCCGTCGGGCGAAGACTTTATCTCGCCTTGTTTGATCGAAGCCGACCTCATGCGCAGATTGTTGCCCGGGGAGGAGTTTTTGGATTGGTTGGACCGGTTTTTACCTCCGCCCTCCCGGGAGCGGTTTGAATCATGGTTGATGCCTGCCAAGGTTCGGGATCTTGAGGACGGTAAGCTCGTTCATTTGGTCGGATTGTCCCTGCAGCGAGCCTGGAGCCTCATAGGAGTAGCAAGTGGGTTGCCGGATGGAGACGCCCGAAAAGAGGTGTTTGAGAAAATCGCCGGGCTTCATCGAGATGACGCGTTCGGTCTCATGTCTCGAAGCGGATATGAGGGGCAGCATTGGCTGGCGTCGTTTGCCATATATTTGCTTACCGATGTGGGTGTTTTCTAGTTGATTGCGGAAGATGTGTTTTCCACCACGCGGCGGCTTTTTGACGTGTCCATGGATCGGATAGAGGAATTCCATCCAGGTGAGCCAGACACTCTTCGGCGTCCCGGGGGCGTTTTTCGGGTCTTTTCTCCAGTTCCCGTCAACCTTAAACTTGTATTCGTAGTTGCCGGGAGCAAGCAATAATTTCTTGGTCCAAACACCGTTCTCATCTCTTTTCATTGGGTGTTTTTTCGGATTCCAGTTATTAAAATCACCCATTAAAACAACCTCATTGGCGTCGGCCGCCTCGATTAAAAATTCAACTTTTCGCCGTTTGACTTTCTGTTTTGTTTTTTTACTTGACATATTGCATCTCCTTGAAAGGTGTTGAAAATTTCGACATTGTTTTTATTTTTGCAACAAGTTCTTAACGCTGGTTATAAACCGTTCACGGCATGCTTCGCAGGCGCGGATCGCTTTTGGTAGATTCGGCCAAAGGTAAGGGGTTTAGCATTCAAAGAAGC
>JBFFBT010000358.1:0-4216 GCA_041560255.1 Myxococcota bacterium
GCTTAAAGCATGCCAGAATGACATTGTTTCCAAAAGCCACAAAAAGTTAAATCCCGGCTCAATCAAATATATGCACACATTTTGTTGTAGTCAGCTAATTTCGTGCGCTCTCAATACATCGTTATATGCAACGTTGGGGTTGAGTGGAAGGAGATCGGCGCGAATAGAGTTATTTCAGGAGGCGTTTTTTATATGCTTCAAATTGGACTTTCATTCGCTTGGGCATGCGGGATCCGGTCTTGTCGAAAAATTCCTGCATGTCCGCAATCTCGTTGGAAAACGCCTGCGTATCGACCCGTAAAAGCTCATCGAGCGCTTCATCGCGGATGTCCATTCCATCAAGATCCAGATCCTGTTTTTTAGGAAGGTCTCCGATAACGGTCCGGTCGGCTCCGACTCTACCTTCTACCCGCTCACACATCCATTTCAGGATTCGGCTGTTCTCACCGAATCCGGGCCACAGCCACTCTCCTCGGTTGTTTTGTCTAAACCAGTTGACGTAAAAGATCACGGGTGCTTTGTCTGCCAACCTGTCGCCCATGTCGAACCAATGTTGCCAGTAGTCGCCGATATGGTATCCACAAAACGGCAACATGGCCATTGGATCACGTCGGAGCTTGACCTTGACATCCAGGGCGGCCGCGGTGGGTTGCGAGGCGGCGGTTGCACCCATGAAAACCCCATGATCCCAGTCGAAAGCCTGATGGATGAGCGGCATGACCTGGCTGCGGCGACCCCCGAAGATGAAGATGTCGATCGGCACGCCCATAGGATTTTCCCAATCGACGCTGATGGTGGGACATTGGGCCGCTGGGGCTGTGAATCGAGCATTGGGGTGGGCTCCGGGATGATCCGCGCCGGGTGTCCAGGCATTGCCTTTCCAATCGATACCCTGACGGCACTCTGTACCCATGCCTTCCCACCAGGCATCATTTTCATCGGTCAGCACACAGTTGGTGAAAATTGTGTTGGCTCGTATCGTGTCCATGGCCACAGGATTGGAAGCATAGCTCGTTCCAGGGGCTACTCCGAAAAAACCGGCTTCCGGGTTGATGGCGTAAAGTCGCCCGTTTGGACCGATTTTCATCCAGGCTATGTCGTCACCGATACATTCGCATTTCCATCCCTCGATGGTGGGTTGAAGCATGGCCAGATTGGTTTTTCCACAAGCGCTGGGGAACGCCGCGGCGATGTGAAACTGTTTTCCGGCCGGATTGGTAAGCCTTAGGATCAACATGTGTTCGGCCATCCAGCCTTCTCTTTTCGCGAGATTGGATGCAATCCGAAGCGCCAGACATTTTTTTCCCAACAGAGCATTGCCTCCATATCCGGATCCATAGGACCAGATAAGGTTTTCTTCTGGAAAATGCGCAATGTATTTCTGTTCGATCGGGGCACACGGCCAGCGACCCTGGTCGCTTTGGCCTTTTTCCAAGGGCAACCCCACCGAATGCAGGCAGGGGATGAAATCGCCGTTTTCCCCCAAGGCATCGATGACATTATCGCCCACCCGCGTCATGATGTGCATGTTGACCACCACGTAAGGACTGTCAGTGATTTCGACGCCGATCTTGGCTATGGGCGAGTCGATCGGACCCATCGAAAATGGAATGACATACATGGTTCGGCCCCGCATGCATCCATGGTACAGAGCGGACATGGTTTTTTTCAGCTCGACGGGATCGATCCAGTTGTTGGTCGGTCCGGCCTCTTCTTGTTTGGTCGTTGCAATATAGGTACGATCTTCCACTCGGGCGACGTCACTCGGATCCGATCTGAACAGGAAGCAATTGGGTCGTTTGGTTTCGTTCAACCTGACGCCCAGTCCGCTTTCGGTCATCTGCCGCAACAAGCTATCGTACTCTTCTTTTGAGCCGTTGCACCAGATCACTTCGTCCGGGCTGCACATCGATCGAACCTGCTCTACCCAAGTTGATAGTTTCTTGTTTTTCGTCATGTCCGATTCTCCTTTTTTCCGCTTCGACCATATCTATAACGGCTGTATCGATAGTAAGCATCCACATGATTCGGCTGTTGATTCGAACCGTTGGAAAAACAAACCTCTGGTTCATATATGCATCTCAATTGTTTGTAAATTCGAATTATCTGAAATAATTATTCGAAAAATTCGAAGTACTAGTCGGTTTCTCGAAATTCCCTGGCAGGTTTCGAGTCCAAGAGCATGTTTGGATCCAAGTCTTTGAGATTGAAGGTAGAATACACTTTGAGGCTTCTTTTTGTCAGGATAGATTGGAACAGCTCATCAAAAAAGGCTTCATTGGCCCGAAGTGCATATTCGTGGCGGCCCAGTACGATATAGTCGGGTTTGTATTTTTTGAGCAAACGGATTGAGTTTCGGTTTCCCGCATACATTTCCAGCACATCATACTCCCGGCTGCCCAGATCGATACCATGCGATATGAT
Source organism: Myxococcota bacterium (assembly GCA_041560255.1). Classification (GTDB taxonomy): domain Bacteria; phylum Myxococcota; class B64-G9; order B64-G9; family B64-G9; genus JBFFBT01. Next base: position 2,425 of record JBFFBT010000358.1, read on the forward strand.
ATGGCTTGGGTAACCCAAAATTCTTTGCCGCCCTGCCAGGGAGAGAAAATGATCGTACGTCGGCGCCGCCAAAAACACCGCTTTGGGCGCCGTAAGCTCCATGATTTCACGGGTGGCATCGATTTCTTGTTTCGAAAACAGAAATTGCATTTGGGTCTCATAATCCATGGCTCGGGCGACATCTGTAAAGCCTACCAACGTCATGGAAAGCAGGCAGGCTGTAAATCCCACGGTCGCAATCGGTTTGCCCAGCATGCGCACAGGTAGAGCATTGCGCAGAGTGGTCCATATGGATGAAAGCGCGTACAACCCGCTTGGAATGGCGCCGATATAAAACCAGGCAAACAGCTTGATGTTATCCCACTCCCAGTTGGCCAGGCGGAACAGATTCGCCAAGACAAACAAACCCAGCAGGCCGAGCGAGAAATCACGCACGACTCGATTGTTTCTCAAAAAATAAAAAGACAGCAAAAACAAGGGCAGAAAGATGCCCAGGTTTTTCAACCAGAACCAAGCAAGGTTGTCGTCGCCGGCCATCCATCCCAACTGGATACCCATGGAATGTTCGGCGGATGCCGAAAACGACAATACCTGTCCTAATGATAGTAGGCAGGCGATCGCATAGAAAATCAGCCATTTCTTATTTCGACTCAACAGCCCGTAAAAACCGGAAAGAATCACCAGGCAGATAAAAGTGTGCATATGGGCAAAAGGACACAAACCGGTCAAAAGGCCGGACAGAATAAAAGGCTGCCTGCCCGAGTTTTTGTATCCTTCCAGCCATAAAAGCAACACGCTGATTCCCAAGGGAATGCCCAGCAGCAAAGAGCGCTGGGGCAACAACAACGCCACGGTCAGATTGTAAAACTGGATGTTGTGTTCCGGTACGAAGCTGAAGTTTCTCGGTATATTCGAGAAAAACTCCAGTGCTGTCAGCTCCGACCCTGTAAAATCATGAAAAAACTGTACAAATCCCGGATTGCCGTTGAAAAATAACATCACCGGTCCCAACAAAGCCAACCATTTTTTACCCGTGAGATTGAAGACCAGGCTGTATAAGAGTCCAACGATGGATAGGCTCAAAAGGAGTCCCGGCAAGAAAAGGACCTGATGCAGACTCATGCCGAGACGCAGCAATACGGCCGAAAAAAAATCCATCAGCACCGGGTATCGAAGCGCATGACCGGCGAAAATGGGGTTTTGCGGAGGATAATTATCTCCCCAGGCAAATGAGGTAATGTAGGAGATGTGAAGTGGCAGATCACCAAGATTGTTGGCGATTCCACAATACATACCTTGGTCGTTCATCACCAATACAGAGTGGTGCAGGCTGGTCATGACAAACAAAAAAAACAAAAAATACAACCCGTTTGTAATCCATGCGGATTTGGGGGCTACCCGTAGCATGTTGACGAGAGCTTCCAAATCGGCACCAAGCAAAGACCATCTTTTTCGCCAAATGAAAAAAATTGCAATGACTATGGCGATTTGAGCACCCACAATGCAAGACATTCGGATTCCAAACAAGTAGCAGGGGATGTTCATCGACCAGACGTTGAGAATGATCCCGGATACAAACCCTATCAAAATTCTCTGGGTTACCCGCATGCCGGGCAACATGCGGCTGATCAAGCCGAATCCCAGCATGAAAGCAAAGATCATGATAAAAAGAAACGCCGCAATACCCATATCACTCCCTTCTGCAAAAGTATCGCATTATGGATCAGCACCAAAAGGAATTCCAGCAAATATTCGATAAGTTTTTCTATCACCTTATACTATTTGTCCAAAA
>JBFFBT010000359.1:0-4189 GCA_041560255.1 Myxococcota bacterium
GGGCTATAAGATTTTGGCCATCACGGATCACAATACGATAACCTGGCCGTGGACCGACTTCGGGAAAAATCCCTCCAGCCTGGGAATGATCGCGGTACGAGGCGACGAGTACTCGAGCTCGGATCACGTCAATGCGTGGTACAGTTTTACTACCGCCAGCAGCAACATGAGCAGCGGTATTCCGCACGTACAACAAAGCGGTGGACTTTGCGAGATCAACCACCCGGGGCGTGAAAACGGCCCGACGGCGGTGGATTATTACATTCCGTGGTTCAGGGATTACTCCGCGGTGGTGGCGCTCGAAGTGTTCAATCAGGGCGATCGGTATTCGAACGACCGCAGACTGTGGGACAACATCAACGACAAGTACTTCCAGGCCAACAAGCGGTTTGCCTGGGGAACCTCGAACGACGATATGCATTCTACGAGCCACTTGTATAGGAATTATCAGTTTATGTTGATGCCTGAGTTTACCGAGGCGGCGTTGAAGACCGCGCAGAAGACCGGGACGTTTTATTTCTGTTACGAGCCGAGCGGATCGGGCAGCGCGAGTGTTCCCAGGATCAGCAACATCACGGTGGACAACAACACGAAGACCATCACGGTAACGGCATCCGGAGCCAACAATATATCTTGGATCGGCCCCGGGACGACCTCGGTGGGAAGCGGCGCGACCTTTAACTTCGCCAATTACACCAAGTCGTTTGTGCGTATCGTGTTGGACGGAAGCAACGGCGATTGCTACAGCCAACCGTTCGGGTTCGACATCGGCTCAGGTCTGTAACTCTAAGTGGTCTCGATTCCGCGATCCGGCCCAAACCTGTAGCCGGGCGTAAACTCATTTCTAGATCGATCCTTGCAGTTCAAAAGCGCCTGACAAATGTTGGCACGGTGAATCATGCAGCCGGCACGAGGATTGCTACTCCCCAATTTTAATTACGGCATTTAGATGATGCAACAGTGTAAGTGCTATGCTGTATTCTAAAAATGTAAAAGTTTCTCATGAAAAGCGATTTTCGGACTTGGCTTGCTTGGCTTAGTACCATCCATAGCTTTGAAGTCCTTAGCGCATGGCGGTTTTGGCAAACAACGCTGCCTGGGTTCGTGAAGTGCATTCCAGTTTTGACAAGATTTGGCTGATATGTGCCTTGACGGTGTGGAGGGTAACGTGTCGTTCTTGAGCAATTTCTTTATTGGAAAGTCCTCGGGTGAGGCATTCTAGGATTTCAATTTCGGTTTGGGTCAATCCATACTTTTGTGCGGCCCCGGAGAGTAGCTCGAGGGGTTTTTTGCGAGGTAGATCTTCGATGGTAATAGGAAGTGATTTGGGGCTGACTTTTCTGTGTTTTTTTCTTAGAACGACTCCGAGGGAAAAACCCACAGGCAGCAAAATAAGCAAAATCGAAAACACCCACCAAGAGCTCCACCAGGGCGCAAGAATGATCAGTTTGAGATTGGTTTGGTTGTTTTGAAAATCCCCGTCATGATAAAATGCTTTTACATGAAAGACATATTCACCGGGCGGCACGTTGTTGTAAGTGGCTCGGTGGTTTTTTTGATCAGTACCGATCCATTTTTCGTCGAGTCCCGAGAGCTTGAAGGCATACCGGAGTCGATGAGCTTTTCTGAAGTCGGGAGATAAAAATTCCAAAGAAAAAGAATTTTGTGTGTGGTCGAGAACGACTTTTCTGACGTAGTGAATATGCCGGCGAAGACGTAAACCGTTATGGAAGGTAGCTGAGCCGACATTGCCGGAATTTTGGTTCAAAACACGAAGACCCGTTATGATCACGGGTGGAGCGCTGTCTTCGATCGTGATCTTGTTGGGATCGAAGACATTGAAACCATTGATTCCGCCAAAGAGCAACCGGCCGACGCTGTCTTTAAAATAAGAGGTTGCATTAAACTCGTTGTCTTGAAGCCCGTCCTCTTTGGTATATTGGGTGACGGTGTGTGTTTTGGGATTGAATTTGCACAGACCCAGGTTGGTGCTCAGCCATAGAAAGTCGCGATCATCTTGGAGGATACCATAGATAATATTGTTGGGCAGACCATCGGCCTGTCGAAAGCAACGGAACGTATTGGTACGGCGATCCAATTGAGCCAGCCCATTTGAGGTTCCTACCCACAAAACACCCGAGGTGTCCTCGAGGATGGATAGAACAAAACTGTGGCATAAGCCTTCGGGATGATCGGGTTGGATCGGATAGCGGATGAACCCTTTCGTTTCGGGATCGAACCGGTTGAGTCCGCCTGCAACTGTTCCGATCCAGAGGTTTTCCTGCCGGTCTTTGTATAACACAAAAACCTTGTCGTGGGAGAGACTGGTGTTGTCACCGGGAATATTCCGGTAGTGATAGAAAATTTTAGAGCGGATATCGAAACGGTTCAACCCTCCTTCCAGGATTCCCACCCAGAGGGAGGTGTCCGTATCTTGAGCAAGTGCCACAACGTTGTCGCCGGATAGGCTTTGTGGGTTGTCGGGATCGTATCTGAAATGTTCGAACGTCTGGGTTTGCCTATCAAATCGGTTGAGCCCACCTCCTTTTGTGCCGATCCAAAGATCATTGTTTCGATCCATGTGAAGGATGCGCGCATTGCTGCTGCTGATGCTTTTGGGATTGTTTTCATCATGTTTGAAGTGGGTAAAACGGTCGGTGGTGTGATCCAAACGGTTGAGCCCGTCGTAAGTGCCCACCCAAAGATCTTTGTTCGAATCCTCTAGGATGGAAAAAGCCGATTCTTGGCTCAGGCTGTATGGATCGGAGGGGTCATGTTTGTAGTGTTTGAAGTAATCTGGTTTGGGCTCGAGACGATAGGCGCCTTTTTTGGTGCCTACCCAAAGATCCGAGGAACGATCCACCAGTAAATTTTTCACATATTGATTGTGGATTCGATCTTCCTCGCCCGCTTTTGCAATGGTTTTGGGAATAGAAAAGGTCTTTGTTATCCGATCGAACACAAATAGACCGTTTGTGCATCCGATCCACAATACTCCTCGGTCGTCTTCCGAGATGGCCTCGACACCGTGAATGTCCCACTGTTCGTGGCCGGATTGAAATAAATTTTCGAAAGTCTTTTTATCGGGATCGTACATGCAAAGTCCGGAGGGTGTGCCGATCCACAATATGCCGTGTTTGTCTTCGAAAAGAGAGGTGATCCAATTGTCGGGTAACCCGAGCGGATTGGAGATGTCGTGGGTATATCTTTCAAACCGAGTTCTTTTTTCATCCAATCGGTACAATCCGTCCCCATGGGTTCCGATCCACAATGAACCCAGGCTGTCTTCCAGTAAGGCCTCGATGTCATGATTGCATTGACAAAGGGCTTTGCCGGTACAAACCGAAAACCGGGCGAACGAGGTCCGGTTGTGATGGACCCGATCCAGGCCGGTTTTTGTACCGATCCATATCTCTCCTTGGCTGTCTTGCAAGATTTCTTTGACGGTGTTGTTGTCCCAGTGGTTGCCGACTTTGGATTGATTGAATAGATGGGTAAATCGGCCCGAACCGGGATTGTAGATGTTGAGACCTCGTAACGTGCCGATCCAGAGGTTATTCTGAGCATCTTCGATGATCTTTCGGGTGTAGTTTTCAGAGATGCTGTTTGTGTCGGTCTTATGGGTATAACGGGAAAGGTCATATGCGTCGTATCGATTCAGTCCTTCCTGGGTGCAAAACCAGATAAAACCCAGGCTGTCTTGAAACAAGCACTCGATGGTGCCCTGGGAAAGACCATCATTGTTAGAGATCCATTTGACCAGGTAGCTTTGGGTGCTTGCTGCGTGTGCGAAGCCGCAAATAAGGGAAGTGAGCAGAAAAATATGCACGAACCTGCGCGACCTGGTTTTGTTTCGCATCCTACACATTCTTCGTTTTCCTATTACCTTTTCTTATTCTTCGTCAACCCTATTTTAGCATATTATTTTTGCGTGGTCGTCATGTATCAGCGATATTTTGTATAATATCAACACTTAATGTTTTTAAAATTTAAGAATTAGGTTGTAGCGATGGGACAAAGATTGAATGATTAAATAAAATCTAAACTTAACTCGCAAGTTGCATAAAATGCCGTCATCCTGGATAGATTCTATCCAGGATCCATTGTCAAAATTATAGATTCTGGCTTAAAGCATGCCAGAATGACATTGTTTCCAAAAGCCACAAAAAGTTAAATCCCGGCTCAATCA
>JBFFBT010000360.1:0-4176 GCA_041560255.1 Myxococcota bacterium
AAGTCACCGCCTTCTGCCATGGAAACTCCATGAGGCATGGTGCAGTTGTATCGAAAGATTGTGTCCGTATTGGCAAATACATCACAATCATAGGCACGCCGCAGAACACCGCCGGGAGCAAAATAGGGATTTGTAAAATCAATTGTTAGACTGGTTACAGAAGAATTGTCTTTGTATCCCCGCACTGAGACGAAATACCAGGCCTCTCCATTTAAAGTGCACTGCTCGGATGAATTGGCGGAGAAAGAACGACAATCATAAGAGCTGGTGGTTGGCCAACCTCCCTTTTTTACATAAAGATCAGCATCGCCCGTACCGTCCATAACCACATCTACCTCACCGCTTGCGTAAAAATAGTAGACATTTTCCATCTGATTTTTTGAAAGCGCAAATGGAACCTGCGACCAATTGAATGGACCATTTTTTCTACTATGTCCTGAACCATAACCCAATACTTCCACGGTATGATCGGTGATGACATTGTCTGTGTCTGTGATGGGGTTCCAGTATGGCTGTGCCGCATACGAAGGAAGTGGAGAGTCAAGAACAAAAAGCGACAGATCTGCATCCGGATAGTCGTGTCTTTTGCTCATGGGACTTCGGTAGGTTGTCTTTGTTCCTGAACTATCATAGTAGAAAAAAGCAGCATTGGCGGCTTGACCACAATGCTTGGCTGTTAGAATAATTCTGGGAGCTATCAATAGACCCGTGCATCCATAAAGGTAGGAAACGGCATTACTGAATCTTTTGCTTCCTGCTTGATCCACCGTATCACCCGCAAATATAGATTGTTCATGCGTTTTCAACGATTCAGCATCCGTTTTTGAGTCATATTCCATGGGTCCGCAGCCAATGGAAATAAATCCCAGCAAAAAAGCGGCAGTCAATACACTGTTTTTCATCTTTTATCTCCTTTTTGTTGATAGCCTAATCCGGCGGTTCTGATTTGATCGCAAATTGTTTTTATTTGCAGATCAATTCAAATCAATCCCAAATTGATACACCTCCCCTCTCCAACAATTTGATGATGGTAAATTCATTTTGATTGAAGATCTGATGTTTCTTCAATCCATCTAGCCTGGTGTTATAGTATGCAGTGGATAAAACGTTTGCATCTATCTTAAGATAGATTTTTGGTTTTCATTTCAATGTATGACCAGGAGGATCTATCCTATTGCATTGATGCCCAAAGCAATGCGAGCTTTCTCGTCGGATCTTCGCCGGCGGGATTGGTTGAGATGTTTAGAATTTTTGCAAAAGGACTTGCGTTTGTTCTGTTTTGGGGGCAAACAAGCGAAGAAAAATATTGTACCGATAAAACTTGCTATTTACCAAGGAGGATAAGGATGGAAGGTTTCAATTGGGACAGTGTTTCAGCCAGCATTCAAGGTCTCATATCGACTTGGGGTTTGAAGGTTGTGGGGGCGGTAGCGCTATTGGTGGTTGGATTGTTTGTGATCAAATCCATCCGCAGGCTCATAAAAGGGGCGCTGCTTTCGAGCAAGCTGGACGAAACCTTGGTGCCGTTTTTAACCGGTATGGTGTATTATTTCTTGTTGATAGTGCTTTTGGTCGCGGTGCTCAGTTTGTTCGGCATCGAGACCACCTCGGTGATCGCTGTGCTCGGCGCCGCCGGCCTGGCGGTGGGTCTGGCGCTGCAAGGTACCTTGTCCAACTTCGCTTCCGGAATCATGTTACTGATATTTCGGCCTTTTCGGGCCGGAGACTATGTGGAGGTGGGTGGAGTCGCAGGATCTGTGACCGAGGTGGGGATATTTTCGAGCCGGCTTACGACCCCCGATAATGTGCTCATCAATGTACCCAACTCGACCATATACGGACAGGTAATCAAAAATTACTCGGCCAACGAAAACCGGCGGTGTGATCTGGTGGTTGGAATATCTTACTCGGACGATATCAGCAAGGCCATGGCGGTCATTCATCAGGTGCTCAAGGCGGATGAGCGGGTTTTGGCGGATCCGGAGCCGATGGTGGCGGTAAGCGAGCTGGCCGACTCGTCGGTCAATTTGGTGGTGCGTCCCTGGTGCAAAAAAGAGGTGTATTGGCCGCTGCGGTTCGATCTCACCCGGGTCATCAAAGAGCAGCTCGAGACCAACGGGCTTTCGATTCCTTTCCCGCAACGAGATGTGCACGTGTTCAAATCAGGTAACATTGCCTAGCTGATACGCTCAGTCCCGGTCGGAGTTGCTTTCGTCATTCCGGGTTGCGGGTGGATCTTGTTGATTGGGTAGAGCGCCTGTCTGGTTTTGCTCTGGAGTTTCCACTTCTATCCCGAGCGCTTTGGCTCGATGGACCCATTGCTGTCGGGCAAGTGCCTGCATATCTTCGACTTTGTCGGTCTCATCGACGATCTCCATGCCCAACAAGGTTTCCACGACGTCTTCTAGCGTGACCAACCCCCGGGTGCTGCCGTATTCGTCCACCACCAGGGCGATGTGTTGGCGCTTGTCCAACAACAATTCCAACAGGCCGGAAAGAGGCATGTCATACCTGACAGACCCGAGCTTGCGCAGCAAATCTTTGAGCTGGGTGTCGTCCCGACACTGGGCTTTTTGGAGAAAGAGATCGGATTTGAGTATAAATCCCCCAATATTGTCGAGATCATCGGTAAAAAGAGGGATCCTCGAAAAGGTAATGTTGGGATTGGCCGAGAGAGCTTGGGTGACGGTCAACTCTTGATCGAGCGCGAAAATCACGGTTCTTGGAGTCATGATGTCTTCGGTGGTTAAAGAATCGAGACGGAACAGGTTTCGAATGATTCGGGATTCGTCCGAGTCGATTTGTCCATGCTGCTCACCCACCCGGGCCATGGCGATGAACTCGTCCCGGCTGAATACGTGCAGGTTTTTTTTGCGTGCCACCAGCTGAGTCAAGCTTTGTGAAATTTTAATCAAGGGATATAATGATACAATCAACCCGCGTACAAATACCGCGCACAAACCCGCCAGGTTGCGCCAATACACCGCGCCCAGAGTTTTGGGAATGATTTCGGAAAGAAACAAGATCATCAAAGTCATCAGGGCCGAAAACAATCCAAACCAAGTGCTGCCGAACACCGCCGTAGCCTTGGCGCCGGCTCCGATGGCGCCGACCGTATGGGCGATTGTGTTTAACGTGAGTATGGCCGCAAGTGATTGATCCACATTGTCTTGTTTGAGTTGTTTCAACAGTTTTGCAAGCTTGGGTTTTGTATCGCGTAACCCCGCGATGTATGCGGGCGTGATGCTCAAAATGACCGCTTCGGCGATAGAACACAAAAAAGAAAAGACCAAGGCCAGCAGTATGTACACCAAAAGCAGAACCACATCCGAGCTGGTATGCTGCATGGGGGAAATGTCGGCGTCGGATGCTTCGGCGCCAAAAGCCGTAGCGATACAGCCAAAAAAAAGAATCCAGGCCGACCATGCAGGATGCTTTCCTTGTGCGCCGTTTGTGGTCTTCATCGTAAATATCTCCTGCAATACGAAGCCCGGTTAGCATATAGAAACCAATCCATAAGGTCAAAAAGCGATCGACCGCACCTATCAATGGTTGCATCCAACAGAAAAACATATATTTTGGTCCAAAAGTAAATTGACAGGGTGGATTTTCTTAGCTTGGAAAGGAGTGAAAAATATTATACTTTTAGAACCTTGCTTATATGATAGTAAGATGGACAGGTGGATGCAATGCGGGTCATTGGGAGTACTTGGTAATAATGGCACATAAAACCAAGGGGCAGTTGGAGACCGAAATCTGCGAAGCCGTGATCCGGTTTGAAAAAGAGTATATGGGCCGAGGACCCTTGGAAACCAAGGCATATATCATTGACGACATGGTGTTGGTGCGGCTCAAGAGCGTCCTTACCCAGGCCGAGTTGAAATTGTCGAACGTACGCGAAAGCAGGGACGGACGGGAGTTGGTCAAGCGCATTCGCATCACGTTGCTGGAGCAGGGCAGGCCGTTGCTCGAATCGGCGGTCGAGAAAATCGTAGGCGTTCGCGTAAAAAGTCTTCATACGGATATCAGCACAATAACGGGTGAGCGGGTGATTCTTTTCAGCATGGAAATGCCGGTGCTGGTCAATCAAGATAACCACAGATGAGCCGATCTGTTTTGGAACAGCGCGGCATTGTATAAAGTTTTCATTGACATAGCTTGAAAAATGGTCCAGAT
>JBFFBT010000361.1:0-4161 GCA_041560255.1 Myxococcota bacterium
AGGTCCTTGGACGAGCTGCCGCCGCAAACCAGAAGATTTTTGGCTCAATTGGACCAGCTGGTGAAAGAAGGTTGCCGGAAGCAGGGCCTGGATCGGGAAGATTATCGTTTTACTCGAAGAGAGGTAAGAGAGCGTTTTGGCTTGGGCAACACACAGGCCCGCATCCACCTGGAAAGACTTTTGGACATGGAGTACGTGATCGCCCACCACGGCTGCAAGGGGCAGCAGTACGTCTACGAGCTGGCCTACGACGGCAAGACAGACAGTCAAAAGCCGTTTATGAGCAGGCTTATCGACCCGAATAAGCTAAAAATACATGCCTACGACGAAAACCTGGCGGGGCTGGAAGCCGACTTGGCGGTGAAAAAAGAGGAGTTGGCGGGGTGTTGGCGGGGCCAAAACGGCCCCAAAACGGGGGGATGGCGGGGTGCGGAAAACGAACAAAACGCTTTACTCGATGAAGACTTACAAGAAACCTTGCGGGAAACTCCCAAAAACGCGTTAAGGGAGAAGAAAATAGAATCTCCGTCGTCGTACGTAGGCCTGGATCCTTCCCCGTCCCCTTCTTCGCGCTACGCCCCCGTTCCGATGGCCGCGGCGGGTAAAGGCGAAGGAAGCCTGTAATGCCCCGAAAGGGACAAAAGAGAGCCAAGCTGCAGGTGGGCGATCCGTTTGATCCGAGGGGCCTGGCCAATTTTAGAGAGCGGTTTTTGGACTGGATGCGGGTGACGAACTACTCGGAGCGCACCATCGAGAATCGAGAGTCTTACATCAACATGTTCATCCGCTGGGCTCAAGATAGAGGCATCACCAGACCCACCGAAGTGACCAAACCCATTTTGGAAAGGTATCAAAAGTATTTGTACCTGCAACGCAAGAAAGACGGGCAACCCATGTCGTTTCGAAGTCAGAGAACCCGGCTGGAGCCATTACGGGCCTACTTCAAGTGGCTTTGCAGAAACAACCATATCCTGTACAACCCGGCCTCCGAGATGGAGCTGCCCAGACAGGAACGCAGGCTTCCGAAACACGTGCTCACCCAGAGGGAAGCGGAAACCGTCATCAACGTGCCGAATGTGGACACCACTGTAGGACTAAGAGACCGGGCGATTTTAGAGACGTTTTACTCGACCGGAATGCGCAGGATGGAGCTTATCAACCTGAAGCTGTATGACCTGGACCTGGAGCGTGGAACGGTGATGATCCGCCAAGGCAAAGGGAAAAAGGATCGGATGATCCCGATTGGAGAACGAGCAAGCATCTGGGTGGATAAGTATGTCACCGAATCCAGGCCCGAGCTCGTCACCGAGCCGGACGACGGCACGGTGTTCTTGACGTCCTACAGCGAAGCGTTCACTCCCGATAGTCTCACCCAGCTTGTAAGGAACTACATCGAGGCGTCCAAGATAGGCAAACAGGGAGCCTGTCACTTGTTCCGGCACACCATGGCCACCCTGATGCTGGAGCACGGAGCGGATATCAGGTTCATCCAGCAGATGTTGGGACACGTCAAGTTGGACACCACCCAGATCTACACCCAGGTATCGATCAAGAAGCTCAAGGAGATCCACACCTACACCCACCCGGGAGCCCGGATGAAGCATAGGGAATGATGGAATGGAGGGGGTCTCAGCGTGCAGGGCTGCGGCCCTAAAAACCAGGGCCTCCGCTCCCTGCCCACTGAGCCCCCTGTTGATCCGTCCACCTCCGCCGAGGCTACGGCGGACTCAAGCCCCCGCCCGCCCGACGGGCCGCAAGTTGTGGTCGATATATATCGATCTTCGGTCGATTAGAGCCCGCCCCAAGCTACGCGCCGGGCGTGTAAGCGCCGAGCAAGCCGCTCCTGCCAAGGACCGCGCCGAGCGGAGGCGGTATATGCAGATAGATAAAAAGCCGCTCGTCACGGTCCTTGCGCGGGGTCGCTTTCCGATAAGACAGTCTTATCCGACCTTGCCCGGCACACGCCCGGCGCTCCGGGATAAACCTTTACATAACCGAGTTATGTAAACTTGGGGCGGGCTCAAATATATATCAATTATAGGCCCGTGCCCGTCCGCCCCCAGGTAGGCACCTGGGGGCTCCCCGGAATAAGGTCGCTGCCTGCGGCGGCTTTTGTTTAAACTCAATCGGAACCAGGCCGGTTCTCATACTCAAGCGTCGTCAAAAACCCCTGGCCCAATTTTCCTTTAGCCGCTAAGATGCATTCCATGCCGGCACAACGCCTCATAGAAACGCCAAAAGCGACTAAAAGGGAAAATTTAATTGTCTATTCAAAATTACGAATGATGGAAGCAGGCTGACTAGACTAAAATTGCGGGGAGCTGAATCAGATGAGCGTATCTGATCGCGTACGTCAAATTGAAAAGGGGATTGACGCGGAGATCCGCAAGTTGCCGATTTGGCAAGGGTCGAGAGCTGAGGTTCTCAGCGACCTTGTACAAGCCTATCGAGACGCAATAGAATTATCCTCCCTCTTGGTTTTGCGCGCTAAAACTCTGAACGATTCCCTAGAAAACTTTGACCTGGCTTTTGGTATTGAGAACCGAACCCGGGCTGGCTATCTCTGGGCGTTGAAATGGGCATCGGAGTATTGTCCAGAGGTAAGCACATACACCAATCGGACTCCAGAGGAAATAGGGAGTCTTTGTTCTCTTGGTGCAGTATATGAAACATTCGTTGACGCGCTGAAGTACGCTCAACGTGATTTGATCACGATCAAGGTGGACGAAGCGTCTCGAACGATCACCTTCTATGAAGGTGGGTCAGTTACAGCCTTTGACTCGAAGATCATCCATCAGCAGAGAACAACTTCTCCCATGACACACCATGTGTCATTGACAGAAGATAGTGATCAACTGACCTCACGATGGATTGCTGGTGATTATCGACGCGTCACGAAATCACTAGCCAAACGTGCGGCACACAAAGAGAATACTATCACTCTTGATTCTGCCTTGCTTAAACAGGTTGGAAAATCCGACATATCCATCCCTCAGCCGACCGTTATATGGCTTGAGCGACCGACTATTACACCAGATTGCGATGTTTTTGACGATCTTACTTTACCGGCATCAATCAGTGACAAAGTGAAGTGGAAATTGGTTTCTTTGCTCGATACGCCTATTGTTAAGGTGGGAGATAGATACTGTGGTTTATCGTCAGACCTAAAGATCATCGCGGCAATCGATGACTACATGCTGCGGTTAGCCGTGCGAGTCGATCCTGACCAATATAATGTGGCGTCTATATTGCGAGAGAGTCGGATGATCAGCATATGTAGAAATGTTCTTGAAAAGGCTATGCCTCCATGGTCAGTGAGAGAGCATGTTCATTATGAAGATCCCCACCAAGAAGCGGATGTTATTGCGATTAGAGGCAACAATACCATCGTCATTCAGCTGAAATCGACCCTTCTACCAGAAACTCCTTGGGAAGTGTATAAGCGAAATGAAGATGTAATCAACGGTGTAAACCACACCAAGAAGCTTGTTGACCGTGGGATCGCAAATCAAGGGTTCGTGGTGACAAACGGATACCGTGGTGACTATGTATGTTGGGCAAAGTCGCTTGCTTCCAGCGTTCCAATAGCAACTTTGCGCGATCTTGATGTAATCGCATCAGATCCTTCTGCAGCTGTTGCTAAATTGAAAAATCGTGTTGGAATCAAGGAATCTCCTTCTGGTCAGGAGCAGGGTATAGCAGACCGAGAGGACAAACTTATGGGCTGGGTGTTAAAGTTTTTAGACCGAGAAACACCAAAGGAAAATCCCGCGTAACATAAGGGAAAGATATGCAGGCACAACGCCTCATCGAAATCTCGACAGCTGCTAAAGGGGAAAGACGGGAAAGCCCTACCCGCTTGAGAAACCGCGTCAGGGGATCAAGCGACTATCGAGTCCGTTTCATCAGGCAAAGGCGGTCTCAACCCCGGGAGCGCGTTAGTGAAATCGTACCGGTGCGGTTGTGTTTGTGTCGGGGTCTTGCTTTGTCCCAAAAGACTGGTGGCCAAGTAAAAACAAAATTTAAAACTAAAAAACCTTCAGAGGATAACCTAAAAATAACATTAGGCAGAGATGGTCTCATTCCAGAAAAATATCACGAAAAAATAGGAAAAGCAGCTAGGATACTTAAAGATTTGGCAAAGGATAAAGAATATCAGCG
>JBFFBT010000362.1:0-4099 GCA_041560255.1 Myxococcota bacterium
CATACAAATATGCCCACAACAAAAAACAACAGGAGGTGGCGTGGGAAATACCGTAGGTGTTGGAGTTGGGATTGGGATAGGAGTGGGAGTTGGAGCCGGTGTGGGCCTTGGACACGATTCATATTTGTAATTGTCTATCTTAGAAACAAACTGAGAGAAATCGTTGGAATTCGGAGATCTACACGTTGCCCAATAATCCATATCATGACAATGCTCAAGGTTTTCCTTTAATGCAGTCTTTACATCCAAGTCATACCAATCATTCATGGTGGCATACCATTCTGATTTCTTTCGGTTACAAAATAGTGTTCCAAATAGAATACACTTTCCTCCTGGTCGGTTTTTGCAGCAACACTCTTTCATTTCACTGCTTATTGCGCTCATCCTGTTTCGAATGCTACGATTCTTATCATTCCACTGTTTAATCTTGGTCTCGTAAGGATGGTAGTTTTCGTAAATTTCCCAACGACTAATACCATCCTCATATAGTTCCGGTGGGATAATGTATTCTTTTCGTTGCCATCGTACCACCCGCGCCACCGAATCATTAATTCCAGAAGCAAATTCACTCAGTTTTTGTGCGAAATTTTGATATGAAATTCCTGCACAAACCGAGAGAGGACCACCCTCACTTGCACAACGAACTACGGTATTATGATTCTTTAAATATGTGCTGGTTTCTGAATCCACTTGTGCATTGGCTCCGGCAGAAAACACATTTTCTAATGCTGCTTTCGCTTTAGCTCCAACATTTGTGCTGTTTTTGATTTCATCTTCTGTCTTTGTAAGCTCAAATATGAAATACATGGATCCACCAGTCGTAACATCATGAAAATATCCATCGCCACACGCTCTTCTATATGTTTTCTTTTTCTTGTCACTAAGAAAAGAAGAATATGGCTCTGCTAGATCTGGAAAAGTTGTAGCCAACCGATAATTCTTCAATTGACCCGACCACACCGCTGCTACGACAATTTTCTCCGAATGAAAATGGGTTTCTTCGGTAATCTTCACTTTTGCAGAAGATTCAATGAAGAGAAATGACGCGCTCGCTTCAGTATCCAAACTAAACTTTTTGCGGATATCGTAAACTGACTCCGCTACCTCTAAATCATATCGACTTTGATTTAGATTGCTCTCAATCTGCGACAACTTGCTTGTATCGAAGCAGATATCTCTTTTCTCTTGCATCAACACATCGAAGCCCTCACCTATCCATAGCTTTTCTCCATTCGGCATAATCACATACTGCGTAGCGGCCCTGTATTGATCGGCCTGCCATTGTGCATATTGTTCTGCTTGTATTTCTTCATTTTTCAGCAACTCATCCTCAACCATGGAAAGCTCTTTATGATCCACCGATTCTCCACAAGCTGATATGTGCATAGAAAGCATTCCAACACATAGAACCGACAACGCAAATGTATAATTTTTCATAACTACAACCTTTCTGTTTCGTCTTAAGTCAATTCAACATAATTTAATTCACCTTGTATCTTCTTGACAATGACCTACATAGCAATACTCCTTTCTAGGTACGACAAGTTTGTTCATCTTGATCGATTGACACGTACCTCATTTAGTAACTCTATTTGTAAAGACCCGCGCGTATCACTATCGTCAACCAAAAAGTTACGCCAAGTCCCCCATCAAATAGAGATTAGGAAGATGAGTTATGTTTTTGGCTTGGCGGAAAGACACTCCGGATCAGATAAAATATTGACCCTTGGGGCGCATTACCAAATATACCGTATTAGATAATAATATTAATCGTGTATTGAAGTTCTTTTAGAAGATCCAAGTATTGATTTCAACTCAGACAATTGGGCTTTTATCCCCAGATCGTCGGGAGCCAGCATAACCACTCGTTCGAGTATCTCTATCGCCTCCTGGGATCGATTTTGTTTCAGCCTCAATGTAGCCAGATTTTTGAGTGCGGGGATATGGTCGGGGTGCTTATCGAGAATCTTGGTATAATGTCCTTCCGCATTGTGCAGTTGATTTTTTTCTTCACAAATGAGCCCGAGATACAGATTTGCGAGCAGGTGATCGGGTTCTATCCGAAGAGCTTTTTCGAACGACGCCTGGGCTTCGTCCAAGTTTGTTTGATGGGTATAGGCCAATCCCCGATTCATATGTGCATCGAGGAACTCGTCGTTTATCGAAACGGCCTTATCGAACTGTCCGATGGCCTGATCCAAAAAGCCCGCCTGGAGATAGACAACCCCCAGGTTGTTGAAAGCCATGAAATTGTTTTGATCGTATTCTATTGCCTTTTTGTAATGTTTTTCGGCATTTTCGAGCTCTTTCCGTGACAAATAAGCATTCGCCAAATTGTAATGGAGCTCGGAGTTCGCAGGATTGATCGCCAGGCCCTGATTGAAAGACTCAATGGCCTTATCTATCTGTCCACTTTGCAGGTAAGCTCCACCCAAGTTGTTGTACATCTCGTACTTGCTCTCGGATTTGCCGAACAGACCTTGATCGAAAAAGGGAAAATGTACCAACCCGGTACAAACCGCCAATACGGCGAGCAAACCAAGCGTGCGCTTTTGGTTTCTCTCCGTCACCAAGGCGTCAAAAATCGCTTTCGAGCCGTACGCACCGGCCACGATCAGAAAAGGTACAACCGGCAGCCTAAATCGGGCAGTGATGAAAAAGATTACGGTTCCGGCCATGTAGACGCCGATGTAGAGCAACACAAGCAATACGTTCGGTTCTTTTCTGCGCCGCATCACCCACAAGAAACATCCCAGCAGCCCAAGCGGGGCAACCAGACCAAAGCTCAAAAAGGGAACCTGCAACAACGGAATCAATTTTTTGCATTGTTCGATGTCCACATTCTGGTAGACCGCTTCATGGTGCCAGAACAGGGTCGTTTTCTTGAGGGTCAAGGCAATAAAATCAAATGGATTTTCGGCAATGTACTCCATACCCTGCTTCATCCAATAGTCGGACGCACCTTGTGGTCCGAGCGCCTTGCCCATCTGTTTTTCGGCATGCTGAATGGAAGATTTCACTTGGTACTGGGGGACGGCCGAAACTCCCTCGGGTGTCATGAAGACCCCCGTAGAACCCGAATGGTTGCCGATGTAAAAGTTCAAGCCACCTTGGGTGGAAAACGGGGAAAAGTGTTGTTCAATTGTATAATTTCGAGCACTTACTCCCAAGATCACCAACAAAAAAAAGCCCAAAAACGAAACCGCGGGTAACCACGCCCTTTGCACGCCGATCTTGGAGCGTAATGCCCACACGATCCACAGAGGTACAACGAATATGAAAAGAAAAATATTCGGTTTCACCAACACCTGTAACCCGAAAACCAACCCCGACAGGCCGAATATCGTCAATTTGCGCTTTTCGACTCCGAGAAGAAGCAGATTCATAAACAAAAGGCTCAGGAAACATATGGAGATCGGCGCCAACAACACCCCGGTAAAGAATATGATATCTCCATAAAGGGCATATATCGTCATCGCAACCAGACCGGTGGTGCCATCAAACAATCTGCGGGTAAGCGTATAGATCATAAAACAACTCAGGATATCGAGCACCACCTGAACGAGTATGGCCGCAAAAACATTGACGCCGAACACCCCAAAAACCAAATAGAGCAATACCGGGTAGAGCGGATTGAACATAATGAAATCTTGATGGGTAAAATCGCCGGCCAGCATTCGGGTGGCAAATTCGATATACTCTTTCGAGTCAGAGGCCAAGCCGTGGACCAGGGGAGAGGCTTTGACCTGAAAGGCAAACACCAAACGAATCACCACCGCCATAAACAAAACAATCCAGATCCAATGTTCTTTTTTGGGTTTGTACCGTTCTATCCGCATACCTTCGACTTTCCGGATGCCTTCGAGCCAAACTCAGGCGCAAAGTTGCGTTTGAACTCAATTCGCAGGGCAGTTTACAGCAAGGATGGCAGAAATGACAACCCCGATAAGACGTATCGCAGCCGTGATCCGTTTTCTTTAAGAAACAAGGGGTTATTATAGGTCAAGCAAGTATTCAACGAATTATAGCTGTTAGAGACGTTCTTCGAGCATACCATAGCCTGCACTATAGATAGTCAAAGATCAATTCAAACAGCCTA
>JBFFBT010000363.1:0-4095 GCA_041560255.1 Myxococcota bacterium
AGCACCAACGAGCTTCCTTTTCCGGTTCCATCGCTTTTTGCAGAGAGGATTAACATCCGGAAGCGAAGCGATTTGCATACGCAATCCACTGGATATCTCCAAATGAACTCCAGAGCCGTTCGAAAAGTTGTCGGCTCTTAACTCGAATCGTACCGGCTCGGAAATGCTGCCTTGATTCTTGCTCCTATGGATCCAGAACTGCAGCGTGTGAAAATTGACTCCCTCGCATCGCGTAAAATCCCGGTGGGTCAGTCCTGATTTGCGAAAGCACTTGATAAGTTCCAAGACTTCTTGCCGGCTTCTTCATGTTTTGCTCATGATTTGGCTCCCGTCTCCGTTTTGAGACGAAGTCAATATCAAACGTACTCAGGAGTTCATGACGTGGCGGTTCGGTATCTTCCCGCCTGATTTGAGTCACCATCATAGTTCAAATCAATAGCCCTCAACATGACTGATTAAGTAGGGACATACACTGCCTTGCAGTTGATCTTGGGCATTGATTTTTATTCCTCCCCAATACTGATTGGCAATGGTAGGCTCTAACGGTTGTCCCTGATTTTTTACCCCACTGATTACTGAGCTTGTAAAACCCGAATCCGGTATCCCATGGGGCAGATGTGTCTTTAGAATCGGCTCATAAAACCGTATGGTATTTTGAGATTGTTGAGGTTCCCAGTCAAACTTTATAATATTGTAAATATGTTGAAGAGTTTCACTGTGTAGGCCGGTACCGGTGGCACCGCAAACCAAAAAGGGCGAGCCATTTTTAAGGATAATCACTGGATTCAGATCGTCGTCAGCATAACCACCCACCCCTATTTTATACATTCGGTACCGGTGGGCTATGCCAATATCCGATATGGAGACCCCATCGATAAAGATGCCTGTTCGCCCCCAACCAGAAGTATTAATTGTATGGACAACAACCGCCACGTTGCGGTCTTCATCCACTGCCAGAGCAATATTGGTATGTCCTGTGTGACGATGTAAGATAGGGTTCAGCAACTTCTGCTCCAGCAGATTCCATTCCTTGCTTTTGATTTTTTCCCAAATAAGTAAAGCGGTTTCTTTGTTTTGGCGTGACGCCTTAGAAAAATTGATGTGAGGAAACATATCTGCGGAAACCTTTTCAACTGTTTCTTTGGAACGATATGGGAAAATAGTAAAAAAGGATCCCACCCTCGAAATCTTGATGAATTGATACAGAAGATCGGCAGACTGTGAATAGTGTTTTTTTGCATCTCCCAACTGCGAATTTTCCAGCAGATTAAATGCTTCGATTAGATTGATTCCACCCGGAGCGGGCAGGCCGGCTGAGTATATGTCGAATTTTCCGAAGGTGGTGTTGGTGGGTTCATTCCAATTCACTTGATAACTCACCAAATCATTGTACGTCACCTTACCACCCAATGAGCGAAGGGTGTTTATAAATTTTTGCGCCCAGGCCCCTGTAAACATATAGTCGGCACCCTTGGCTGCCACGTTACGTAAAGTTTTTGCCAATTCCGGTTGTTTGAAGAGATCCCCTTCCTTGTATCTACTTCCATTGAAATTGGTGAAGACTTTTTTTGTTTCAGGCAACCGGGATAAAATATTCCAATTTGCTTCTATCTCATAGGCAAGGGAACCAAGTTTAAACCCATTTTCCGCCAAATCGATGGCAGGTGCAAAAATACGTGAGAATGATTTGACGCCAAACCGTTGGTGTGCCTCTTCCACTCCTCTCATAAAACCTGAAACCAAAGCTGTTCGCCCATCTAGGGAACCGGGGGGGGGAAGGTTCAATGGATCGTTTTCCTCCTGGGGATAACGCCAGGGTACTCCCATGGAATAAACCCTATTCGTGGTTGCATCATAATATAGAAGGGACATGGTGCCAGCAAAGGTATAGGCACTACCAGCTGACATAACTATTTGTGCTAGTACCGTTGTGAACACGGCATCAATGGCATTTCCTCCTTCCTTCAAAACCTCTATACCGGCTCTCACCGGCCACCCTTCGGATAGTCCAGCAACCATACCATGTTCGCTGATTGCCATATTTCGAAGCTCTACATGGCGAGCATCCTCAATTTCATCTTTACAACTACATGTCAAGATCATGACCATGAAGATGATAATCATCTTGCTCTCTTTTGTTTTTTTCATACTGGCTTTCCCTAATGTTATTTCATTCTTGACATTGCTCACACAAATACATTCCATTCAGTATCTTAGCCTATTCTTGTAAAAAACACCATCGATTGGACTTGGATATATGTTGGTTGGCCGACAAAAACCGAAACCATGCCTCTGATTTACATCTGGTATTAGCTCTTTGAGCACATTGGTGTTGGTGCACAATTTGGGCAGGGAATTACAGATGCAAGCCATGAAAAAAGACAGAGGTCTCGGACCCAAACGCCTACTCTTTTTGGGTATTTTGGGACCAATCACTCCATTTTTCGTCGTAGCCTTCTAGGAGATGGCTGAACTGGTTGCGGTCTGCGTCCGCGTAGTATGCCGCGGCATACTCGAAGTAAATCCGGTTTTGGGAATACTCCAGATGAGGGGTCATGGCAGCGGGTTGCTGTAGAGAGGCCGCTTTGTAGGTTTTGTTGAAGGCTGTGGATGCATCGAAATACGTTCCTTGATGCAAAGCGGTGTCTCCGATAATTTGATGCTCGGTTGCGCCGAATTGGATTGGGTCTTTTGATCTTCGATGATCATGAGATCTGCCGGATAGAGCCCTACAAAAAAGTGCCGGGGAAATCGATATGTTTGTCTGCTTCCAAAAGCCGTATCGGTCGAATGGTTTGGATCCTTGGCCAGTTCGACGAGCTTCTTATCGTCAACCTGATAGATTGTATTCCTCAATTTTACCAAGAGATGGTCGTTGAGATTCATCAAATTGAAGAGCTCGCCTCTGGCGATCAGCTCGAAACCGAAATCAACGTCTATAATCGTGCGATGTTTTGGAAGCAGATACAATCCGGATGATGTCACAGCGTACAGTCCACCCCGGTATCTTTTGATGCCGTTGACGGTTTGATCGATTCCTCCGGATTTGTCGAAAACGGTCAGAGGCGACTCGATCTCGATATACGCTATGCCTTGGTTCAACCCGGCCCATAAATTGTGGTCTTTGTCGATAAAAGTATCAAATACCAGCTCGTTTTGCAGGCCCATATTTTTGTTGATGATCTGTACGAGCCTGCCTTCTGGGTTCATGCAATAGATGCCTTTATCGGTGCTCAAGTAAAAATACCCGCTTTGGTTGCTTCGATCTGCACTCGACAACCTGGTGTTTTGTAACTCGGCATTCAATTCGGAGGGTACACGCTCGATGATTGATTCGGGCGGATTGGGTGCAGATCCTGTTTGGGAGCCGAAGTCGCGGGATGACAACAGATCAATATTGTAAAGATAGATGCCGGCTTTGTTGGTGATAAGGATTACCCGTTGGTGGTCGTAGTATTGTACGAAGATGAAGCCGGTTTTGGCGAAATCCATCCATTGGGTGTGCGGCAAATCGATCAATCGATCTTGGTGTAAAAGCTGTATGCCCCCGTCCCGCTGGGGTAGATAAATTTTACCATCTACACACGAGCTTCTGGTGGTTTTCGGTGTCGGTATGATTTCGATTTCAGCATGGTTGTTCAGCTTGAAGAGGTTGTGTTCGGATACGAAGTAAACACTCTGATTGATGACATATATCTCCAATGCCCATGGCGGCAGACAGGATAACAAGATTCAACGCGAATAGCGGTGTATGCAGCATATAGACACCCTCTGGATGCGAATGCTTACTGCCAAACAATGCTACATGATAAAAGCAACAATTGTGCCAAAGGGATTGAGGAACGGCCTGCCGGTGTATTTTGTTACGCCTTGATTTTGCTGTTGTTATTGTAAATACATGCTTTGCGGATTGGATGGCTTGTGGGTTTAATCCGACCCGGTGGGGGGGGTTGGGATGACTCTGTTTGGTTCTCGGCAGACTTAATTCATTGTCACTAGTAGAGTTCAGCTTAACTGCCTAGAATTCAACCGTAAGCTATGTATGAGAAATCGCTGGATGTAGATGCATAAATTCGCAAGCACCTACGTCATGCC
>JBFFBT010000364.1:0-4082 GCA_041560255.1 Myxococcota bacterium
GCCCGAGTCGAGGTATTACATTGCAGACCTACTTCGAACAAACCAAAACCTCTAAACCGCTGAGCTACTGGCTGGATATTAAAAATCTGAGCGCCGCCAACACCCACGCGGTATCCGACCATCTTGACAATCTGCTTCAAAAACACGGGATCGATAAACGCACCCTGATTGTAGAATCTCCCGTCCACGAAGCCTTGTTGTTTCTGTCCGATGCGGGTTTCTATACTTCATACTATCTGCCGGCACTCGAAAAACAACCCGGCGGCGATTTTCTGCCCGCGCTCCAGGTCGAACAATTACGAGCCAACGCCGAGGCGTGCCGCGCCAAAGCAATCTCCTATCCCGGATACCACCATTCTTACATCAAACAATCCCTGGCGCCTCTCCTGCCTGACCTGGATTTACTTACTTGGTATCCTCAAAAAGACATTCGCTTTTCCAATGACGCTCGGTTCATCCAAAACCTACTCCAGGATCCGTCCATCCGAACCGTCTTGGTCAGCGCCGCCGGATTTTTACATACCCGCAGGAGTAACCCTCAACTATCCGAAAGGTGAGCTCATGTCGACCCACACATCACCTCGACTCGAGTTATCCGTTGTCATGCCATGCCTGAACGAAGCCGCAACGGTCGCACAATGTGTTGCGGCCGCGCAAGCGTTTTTGTCGTCCAACCATATCCAGGGCGAAATCATCGTTGCGGACAACGGCAGCACCGACGGCTCGCAAGCTTTAGCCTCCCAGGCAGGCGCCCGGGTGGTGCCGATCGGAGAAAAGGGCTATGGAAGCGCCTTGATGGGAGGGATCGAAGCCGCACAAGGTCGTTTCATCATCATGGGAGACGCGGATTGCAGCTACGATTTTTCCAACTTGATGCCGTTTGTCGAGAAGCTTCGCGAGGGATATGATCTGGTCATGGGCAATCGATTCCGCGGAGGCATCCAAGCAGGCGCCATGCCCTGGCACCATTACTATATCGGCAATCCGATATTGACGATGATCGGACGTTTCTTTTTCAAAACCCCCAGCCGTGATTTTCACTGCGGCTTGCGGGGATTTACGAAAGCTGCGGCCCATAAAATGGATTTACGCACAACCGGCATGGAGTTTGCGAGCGAGATGGTGGTGAAAGCCTCTTTGTTGAGATTCAGAGTATGCGAGGTACCCACCACCCTCGCACCCGACGGAAGAAATCGAAAACCTCATCTTCGAAGTTTTCGTGACGGCTGGCGGCATTTGCGATTTCTTTTGCTTTTCAGTCCCCGCTGGTTGTTTTTTTACCCCGGTTTGACCCTGATGTCGGTAGGACTTTTCACCGGCGCATGGTTGCTGCCGGGCCCCAGACAACTCGGAAATGTGACTTTGGATATCCACACCTTGCTCTACATGTCACTGGCCGTATTGATAGGTTTTCAGTTGATCAGTTTCGGCCTGTTCTCCAAGGTCTTCGCCATCAGTCAAGGTTTGCACCCTATCACGAAAACCTACCGGCGCCTGTTGGGCGTGCTCAACTTGGAAGTGTCTTTGGCCATAGGCTTTTTGTTATTCATTCTCGGAATCGTCTTGAGCCTGTTTGCCGTGGGCCTTTGGCGGCAACACTCTTTCGGCGACCTGAATCCGCAACACACCCTACGGTGGGTCATCCCTTCATCCACCTGCTTGGCTTTCGGTGTTCAGGTCATGTTTCTAAGCTTCTTCTTACGCATACTGGGGTTGAAACACAAATGAAAATCAAATCAATCACCGCAACCAAAGTTTTTTGGCCGGCCGCTGCCGGCTTGACCCTGATCGCCGTCGGACTGCGCCTGATGCATTGGTCGAATATTTTCAGCGGCAACCACGCCGCGGTTTTTCCTGGAACCGACACCTACTATCATTTGTACCACGCTCAAAAAATGGTGGAGAATTTCCCCAGTTGGTCTCTTTTCGATCCTTTTATCAGTCATCCCCTCGGCGCCTGGGTTGCCTGGCCGCCGGGATTCGATTTGCTGGTCGCCCTTCCGGGCCTGATTGCCGGATCCACCGATTGGCTTTCGGCCTGGGGCGCCTGCCTGCCTCCGATATTGGGTGGTTTGAGTGTCTTGATGATCATAGTGCTCACCAGAGAAATTTTGGGTTCGGCCTGTGCTCTTCTCGCGGGTGTCTGGTTGACCATTATGTTTGATGCGTTGACCATCAGCATGATCGGACGAATCGATCATCACTGTCTCGTCGCACCGTTATTTTTGGCCGCATTCTATTTTTCTCTCAAAAGCACCCGCGTAACAACATTGAAACACCGCCTCATGTGGGCCTCGGCATGCGCCTTGAGCGTTGGATACGCTGTCATGAGTATTCCCATATCTCCACCGATTTTTTTTCTGCCCATACCGGTTGCCCTGGCAATCCGACACTGGCTCGATAGAGACTCGAAGTCTTCCACCCAACCGGTCGACCCGGGAATCAATTTCTGCCTGCTTTTGACACTTGGAGCTTCGATTCTAGCCGTCTTGGCAATCGGGGCTCATCGCTTGAAGCTGTTCGACTTGTACCTGCCGTCTTTGTTTACCATTGTACTATTCGGCTTGGTCAGCGCGGGTGTTTGGTTGATCAGACTGCCTGTCAAACATCAATTACTCGCGATGGCCGGCGGGATCTCGGTCCTGGTCTCGACCGTGATTTTCTTTCCGCAAACCATCAAACCCTTGCAGGAAGCTTTGTTGATCGCATCGGGCGGGGAGGCGTCGTATGCCATGGCGGACGAGGCTTTTGGCTTACTGTATCAGGGCGAATTGTTTTCACTAGGGGGCGCCGTCTCCCGATACTCCTACCTGATTCTGATTGCCCCGATCATGTGGTTGGGAATGCTCGTACGCACTTACCGCTGCAAGCAAGAGCGTTTCGGAAAGCTCCTCCTGCTGGCGTATATTTTCATCGGGGTTACGCTTTTAATCCTGCAGGCCCGCTTCGCCGAGTACGCTGCGCCGGCCCTGGCAATCCTGTTTGCCTGGGCGATGATCGAGGTAGTTCGAGCTTTAAAGAAACTACATGCCATCCAGGGCGCAAAACGCCGCTTGGTGCTCTATGCCGCAGCACTGATTGGATTGACGGTCGTTGCCGTAGCCCCGGTGTTTATGAGCCTGCAAACCTTTCTAACCCGTGATCCGGTCGCCCGGCAACGCAATCTTGTTCAGTTTCTGGAGCAAATCAAACCCTTATTGATTCAATCGGACGGCCCTACCCAGGGCATCTTGAGCTCATGGATGGACGCCCACCCATTGCTTTACACAACCAGATACCCAGTCATGGTAAGCTCTTTCGGTACCGAACAGGCAACCCGTATGAATAAAGCGGGTTTTAGAATACTGCTTTCGGAGCATGAAAGCCAGGCAGCTTCCACGCTTTTAAAGAACCGAATCCGTTATGTGCTCGTCTCCACAATACACCGAAAAATCAATGAAATGGCAGCCATGGCGGGCCTCGAGCGAAAATACATGGATGTGACTACCGAGGAGACCGATGAAATGTACGCCCGCTTCTACCAACCCCGGCCGGATTTCTTCCGCTGCCTGCATACCAAGTTGCTGCTCGGTGACGGGGTTGCACATCCGGGACCAACCACCCGGCTTGAGCCGCTTACTCATTTCAGGTTGTTGATGGATTCAATCAATTCCGTCAGCTTGTTTGAAAAAACCGTTCCCGAGTACCGATTGTTCGAGTTTGTGCCCGGCGCCAAGATCACGGGCACAACCCGGCCCAATATACGCATACAATGCAGCCTGCACATTACGACCAACACAAAACGGAATCTGCGATATCAACAATCCACCCAATCCGATGAGAACGGACGATATGCCTTCATGGTCCCCTATCCGACCCGGACCGGGAATGCCCCGGTCGACGCCCAAGGTCCCTACGAGTTGTCGGCGGTCGATCGTCCCTTGGATACATGGAAGGTCAACGTGGATCCAAACCAAATCTACAGCGGTGCTACGATACAAGTCACACCTCTATCGGGGCCATGATCACATGGGCCGAGATACGCATCGATACTACAATCTTGCTTCATGGTAGGAGATGAAATACAATTTGTACATGATTCA
>JBFFBT010000365.1:0-4043 GCA_041560255.1 Myxococcota bacterium
AGTTTCTCGAGAAGGTGGGTTGGGCGCAGGAAGCGAAAAATGATTTGCTGTCGGTACAAAGCTCCCAAGCCACTTTGGAAAAAAATAACAAAAGCATATCCAAGAAAGAGATGCGCAGGCTCCGGGCCGAAATTTCCGCCAACGCATCCAGACAGTTGAAGCCGTTGAGAGATCGTATCAACGAGCTGGAGCAAAAAATCATAACGGCCGAGGATCGCATCGAGCAGTACAATCGAGAAATGATATCATTGGCCTCATCGGCAGATGGGTTGCGAATGGGACAGTTGGCCAAGGAGCTGCAGGAGACCAAACAATACATCGAGAAGTGGTTCGTGCAATTGGAAGAAGTAACAGCGGATCATGATCTCAAGGCCCGAGCCTATGAAAAAGAAATGAATCGGCTCGAGGATGGAGGTTCCTCGGCAGATGTAACGTAGCTTCGCCGAATGCCTCGCTTTTGGGCAGTCTCAATCCAGCCAGGGTAAAATTTGAGGTTTTTCTTTACGACGATTGCAGGTAGCTTTCGGACCTGCAAAATGCTCGGGCATACTTGTCGTCAAGGCGGTTGCTTTCTCGTTGATTTTGCGCTTGACGAAAGGATATGACAATGCTGTAGTCTCTGTATCGTCGCAAGTGGTACCCGCATGCTGTATTTGGTGCAGTGGTTGTATGGCGGCAAGATACGAAATGCGGCATGAAGGTTGGTCGGATCGCAAGGGGTGGGTGGATGTTCGAGCACAAAGTACTTTCACATCACGTAAAAGATTTGGCCGGTAGAATCGGAATGCGGATCAAGCGGCTGGTTGATTTTCTCCACGAGCTTGAGCATGTAACCAGGTTTCTTTTTCATCACACTGCTATCGATGCTGCGGCCATAGATGCCTGGCTTGAGAAAAATACATTTCGTGTGGACCCGGATGGATTTTTTCAAAGCGCTACATTGCTCGAAGCATACCGACGGGGAGCTGCGCCGCTGGATGCAATCAGTTTTTCATGGGGAAAGCATCTCAAGGATCTTGAGGCCGCGCGGTATCGGATGTATGCGCTGCGCGAGATCGGCCCATTTCTGCGCGCCATGCACCTGAGATTGGAATACGCCGCTTGGATATACTACCAGGATGTCAGCAACACTGCCTTGCAGTATCCGTATATCGATCAGAAAACGGCAATACCTTGGGATTTCGATTGGCATCAGTACCATACCTTTGTTTCTGTAAGTCCTGAAGAAAACCCCCAACGAGAAATCAAATGGACGCAGCCCACGATTGATTACGCCGGAGAGGGATTGATCCTGTCGGTATCGAAGCCCTTGTATATCGATGACGAATTTATCGGTTTGTGGAGCATCGATGTTCCTATGCGTAATTTGTATGCGGATTGTCTGGAAAATCGAATATTCGAAGGACAGGACACGTTCATCCTGGATATGGAAGGCCGCCTGGTGGCTCATGAGCAAATACCTGCTCGGATCGACAAAGAAAAAGGCAGTATCTATCGCGAAAATATTTCCGTGCTTGGTAAAGGGTTTGGGTTGTTGGATCTTGAGTCGCTTGCCGAAAAAGATGCAGAGCCGTTTGTGGTCGTAGATGACTACGGCAATGATTTGACCACGGTTGCCTGTGGGGTCGAAGATCTGGATTGGCTTGTTTTTAGCTCCGTACCTCAACAAAAGCTTTCAAATGCCATTCGCAGACGTTTTCAAAGTGTGTTGAGAAAAATACAAAGCGGGGACCTTTCAGACCGCCTGCAGATAGATCTGCTGCCCGATCACTGGCGGGAATTTGCCGAAACTCTGAACGATCTGTCCCAGTCGCTTCAAGAAGCCAACCGACGTGAAGATCACCTCAAAGCCGTGCTTCGCAGCATTCGCAACGTAAACCAGCTCATCGTCATCGAGAAAGATCGTAATCGCTTGGTGGAGCAGGCATGTAAAATCCTGATTGAGGAGCGGGGATATGCCTATGCCGCCATCATCCTGCTGGATGAGTCCCAAAAACCGGATATAAAATCCGAAGCCGGGCTGGATGCCTATTTGGGGTATTCCTGGCAGTTTGATTTCCTGCCCGAGTGCGTATGCGAGATCCTAGAGAGAGAAAAAACCGTAGTTCGAGCTCATCCCGCCTCAGAATGCAAATCCTGTCCTCTCTGTGATGTGTATCACGAGACCTCGCGGGTCACAGTCGCAATCGAACATGAAAACGTATTGTACGGTATCATGACGTTGGTGGTCGACAGTAACTATGTTCGTAGTCCTCAGGAGCTTTCTTTGGTCAACGAGCTTGCCGGAGATATCGGCCTGGCGTTGCATGGCATAAATTTGGGCCAAGCGCAAAAGGCTGCTTTGGCCGAGATTAATCGACTCAATGCAGACCTCGATCAACGTATCCAAAAACGTACCGCCGAGCTCAATGCTGCGAATGAAGAGCTGGCCTCGTTTGCCTACTCCGTCTCCCATGATCTTCGTGCGCCGCTTCGGGGGATAGATGGTTTCAGCCAGCTTTTATTTGATGAGTACGCCGAGCGTCTCGATGAGGATGCCAAGCATTATTTGGAAAGGATCAGAACGACGGTACAGCAGATGAGCGACTTGATCGACAACCTGCTTCGGCTGTCGAGGGTAACCCGGGCCGAGTTGCTCGAAGAAGAGTTCGATCTCAGCGTCTTGGTACAAGAAGTCATGGATAAGCTTATACAAGACGAGCCTTACCGGAAGGTCGAAACAATCATCCTTCCCAACCTACATGTGCGCGGCTCCCTTTCGTTGTTGGAAGCCGTCATGGTGAATCTGCTTTCCAACGCCATGAAATTTACTTTCCGGAGGGAGGTCGCAAGAATCGAGTTTGGGGCGGATCAGATAGCAGGACAGACCAGGTATTTTGTCAAAGACAACGGAGTGGGATTCGATATGACCTACCAAACTAAATTGTTTCAACCTTTTGAACGGTTACATGACCGGGATGAATACCCCGGTTCGGGGGTGGGTCTTGCCATCGTCAAACGAATCATCAACCGGCATGGAGGAGACGTCTGGTGTTGGGCGGAGCCGGAAAAGGGGGCGATCTTTTCCTTTTCGTTGTCGTCTGGTAGAAATCTTTAGAGGGAGTTTGAGAGTCAAGAGACTCGACCAAAAACAAAGATAACCACTGTCATGGCGAAAGATCGCTGATTGGATAGAATCTTTTGGATTTTTTGAAAAACCCGTTGGGTGTTTTCGTTCCAATCGCCGGTTCGTTTTAGTATGGAACGCTTGAATCCAAATACGATTCGGTAGAATATTTCTCCGGCCAAATCACAGGTTGTGATGGGAATGGCTTCTAGGTGGATGGGCTGGATGCCGGAGTCCTTCATGTGTCGGTAAAGTTGCCTGCCTATGTATCGGTTGCCGCACTTTTCGGCTTGGATTTCGGCGACCCGTTTTTGGATTTTCGGCCAGCCTTTGCAGGCTGGATGCATGATGATGGTGCCGTCGTCCACGTCCAAAATTGCGATGGTGCCTCCCTTTTTGGTGATTCTTTTCATCTCGCCAATCACCCGCTTCGGATCGGGAATATGCTGAAAAAGAAACCGGGCATAACAAAAATCCACCTGTCGATCGTCGATAGGTATGCTTTGCGCAGTACCTGGCAGAAATCTGCACCGATCGGTTTGTTGTTTTCGGGCGGATTCTTCTGCGAGGTTTCTTAGTTTATCATCCGGTTCAATGCCTATGATTTGGCAATGTGGAAAGTATTTGGCCAAAAGATTACAAATGACCCCGGGGCCGCTGCCCAGATCCACCACCAGGTTTCCGTCCTCGAGGCCGGCCGCCAAGAGCTTGGATATCTCGATGGATTCAGCGATGGTGGCCTGCAGCATCAACCGTTCGATCTCTTCTTCTTGCTCGGAAAGAGAAGCGAATTGATAGGATTCCAGCCTGCTTCTGGTTTCATACAAACCGGTGCTGTGATGCGCGGTCGTCGTTTTGGAGTGGATGTCGTACGATGCTCTGCCGGTCAACTTGATAATCAGCTGGTAATCATCATGAATGCGTTTGCCCAGGATAT
>JBFFBT010000366.1:0-4016 GCA_041560255.1 Myxococcota bacterium
AAATGCTCCATGGGGTTGTCTTTCATGGTTGCAATTCCTTGCTCTTCTGGGCGGCGCCTTTCAGGATATCAATCAGGTTGCTGATGCTGACTGGTTTGATGAGATACTCATAACATCCCAAGCTCTTACCCAGATCTTCATCCTGGGGTGAGCTTCGGCCCGTAAGCAACACAACCTGTAGGTTGGGGCGTGCCTGTTTAATTCGGCGTATGATCTGCAATCCGCCCAATCCGGGCATCTTGACATCCAAAACCACCACGTCATAGGGAGTTGTTTGGATCGCTTTGATGGCTGCTTCTCCATCCGACATACCATCGGCTTGCATACCTCTCAGATTGAGCCTTTCTACCAAGGCGGTGACGAATTCGGTTTCATCATCGACTATGAGGACACGTATGGATCGCATGATTTTCCCCTCTTTATACGTAAGCACTCTCTGCGGGGAGCGTAACAGTAAAAACCGTACCTTCTCCAACTCTACTGTTCACTGTGATTTGGCCTCCAAGTTTTTCCACGATTCCATAGGTAATGGAAAGGCCCAATCCGGTGCCGACCCCTTTTTTCGTGGTGAAGAACGGCTCGAAGATCATCTCCAGGTCGTTTTTAGAAATTCCTATGCCGTTGTCGGCGATATTGACCGCGATTTGCCCATCGGAGGTTTCTCCAATGGCAATGTGGATTTTTCCTCCTTCTTCCACCGCGGCAAATGCATTATTGATGATATTGAGAAAGACCTGTTGCAACTGACCTCTATCGCTGTGAATATGGGGGAGTTCTTCGGCTACGTCGAATGTGACTTGAATCCTGCGGTAGGTGGCTTCTTTCTCGAGAAACGATAAAACATCCTTGATGAGGGTTTCGAGATTGAGTTTTTCATTTTTGATGTCCATGTGTTTGGCGAATCCAAGCAGGCGATGGGTGATGGTGCTGCAGCGATCAACCGATTTGAGAACCGAGTCGATGAGGTTGATCATTTTTTCTTTGGCGGGAGGTTGTTCTGAAAACAACAGCAGATCTTTCAGCAATCCGGACTTTTCCGATATGATGGCCAAGGGATTGTTAATCTCGTGAGCAACCCCGGCACCCAAACGTCCAATGGCGGCAAGCTTATTGGTGTATTCCATTTTATGGAACACCGTGGCGCGCCGGATGTCGACCTCGCGAATGGACTTCACCATATACCGAGTGCCCAGAGCCACCACACCCAGCACCAAAGTGATGCTGATGGCCAAGAAGATCACCAGATCACGACGCAGGCTGATCCAGCCGGTCTGCATGTGATCAACCCGGTTAATCAACATGGCGATGAAGGGTGAACGATCGATATAGGCATAACCAATTATAAGGGATTCTTGATTTTCACCCTGCGTCGTATATACCTCTGCTTGAGGTGAAAAAGGCGGCACCGGAAAACGATACACCTCCAGAACCTTGCCGTAAAAACGCGATGGGGTTTGCAGCACACCGTTCTTATCGATAAGAAATGTATCTGAGGCGTGCAACGGCTCGGATCCTTGAATTTGGCGGTTGATCATTTCAGTATCAATGGTAGCGCGAAGAACGTAGCTTTTTTCTCCCATATCGTGGCGCACGGCAATGATAAAATGTGGAAAATTGCGATGGCCCATGAAAACGTTGCTGATGTAGACACCGCGCAGGTTGACTTCGTGAAACCAGTCTTGTTCTTGGTAGTCTTTTGCGAGCAGGTTGTAGGGTCCGGCGTATGAAACCTGTTTGCCATTGCTGTCGATGAGTCCGAGATCGATGAATCCGCCAAAGCTATGTTTCATATCGACCAGCAGTTTTCGAAGATTTTCGATATCGATGAGCTCATCCCAGGTTTTTTCCCTGATTACCAGAGAAAGCGCGGAAATACGCTCTCCCAGATTGAACTCCAGGGCGCGTTTCGAGTTGGAGATCAGATGGGCTACAGGACGAACGGCCTCTTGTTGGAAAGCTTGCTGGTATTGACTGTAGTTGATGACTGTCATGATTATCAATGGCATCACGGCGGTCAAGGCGATGCTGGTTCCGGCGCGAATCATGAGACGTCGGTACCGGTATTTATGCAGCAAGGCCGATGGGAGGCTCGAGCTGCTTTTTGAAGATGCAGTTGGTTTCAGTGCTGGTTTTACCATATCCGTCAAGAACCGTTATGGGTTGAATCAGGGCCGTCCATTTTTACCTCGGCCGCCTTGGCGTAAGCTTTTTTCATCGTGTCGGACAAAACGTCGATGTCAACGGGTTTGTTGAGGTACGCAAACGCGCCCAATTCTTCCGCCAGCTGCCTCTCTTGTTGCGAACCATGACCGGTGAGGATGATGACTTCGGTGTGCTTGCGTTCCCGCTTGATCCGGCGCAAAACTTCGAGTCCGTCGATGCCGGGCATTTTGAGATCCAGCACCATGACGTCCGGAGCATCGTTTTGGACCATGGATAGGGCTTGCTCTCCGTTGTAGGCCACTACGGGTTCGAAGTTTCTCGTCTGCAGTCTTTCCGAAAGTGTATGCACGAATTCTTTTTCGTCGTCTACCAATAGGATCTTTTGTGGAAGCTCGAGTTTGGGATAGATGCTGGGTTGATGATAACGGGGACCGACTTTAGATTTCACGTTTTTAACTCCCGGAAAGTTGGATACCAATTTAATAAGCTCATTTTGATAACTTTCAAGCCGCACCACGAAGCGGTTGATTATCAGGGTCACCGAGCCGGATTTGCTTGTGACGTCCAGTTCGTGACCTGCTTGAGTCAGCTCGACGTTGATGCTTGCCGCCAGAAGAAAATCGTTCATGGCCGATTTTGCCGCCGGCGTCATTTGCAGCAGAGGTTTGCCGGCATTTGATAGAATTTCTTCGATCGCTTCATTTTCTTCGGTAGAATCCAAGGGTATGATGATGTCGTACAGGCGTTTATCCCATGGGCCCAAGCTTGTCAGGTGCAGTGTCCATTGTTTATAGGCTTGGTCTGGTTTCTGCATCAACTTGGTTGCCTCTTTTTCTGAAATCTTTTCATATTGCTTGGCGTATTGCACACGATAGGTTGGTTTGGCCGCCAAGCATACCTTGAGAACATGGGTAAGGTTGCTTGGAAGCAGATGACCCGCGGCTCCTTGATAGACTACATTGTCATCCTTGACGAGATTTGCAAGGCAGGCGCGCAGATAGGCTACCCTTTTGCCTTTGCTATGCTTGATGCGATCGAGCACCGAGGGTGTGCCGTAGAGAAGTCGATCGAGCTTGTTGGTGGTGATGTCGAAGCGTTTGGCGGTTTCGGTGAATAAATCATGATCGGAAATCAGCTTGTAGGTCAGTTTTTCAGCGACTTGCTGTGCAATTTTTTCTCCTGGTGTATGACTTGGGCTATAGATGCAAATGACCGGCATGTCGGCCTCCCGGTTTGGTTCGGTGGTTTCTAGGTTTCATCAGATCCTGCATATTGCGATTCTCGCAATCCATCGGGTTCTTGGTCGGGGCTTTGTTTGGTTTGTGGAACGACCTCCATCAACGGACAGGGAAGCTCGTCGAAACCCTCGTGGGACTCGCGGTAGATTCCCCGGATGGCGTGGAGCTGTGTCGGGTAGATGTTTTCAGCCCCGATGGCCTCGAATACCAAAGTTTGTTTGAGCACGCTCATGATGTTTTCATTAAATCCGGAAAATACTATTCTACGTTCGGATGCACGTACCCACGCGACCAATTGTCGCAAGGTTTCGGTTCCATAGCTGTCGATATCGTTGACGGCATGGGCGGCCACCAAGACGGTTCTCAGATCCGGCATGTTCAATACTTTTTCGCGCACCTTGTTTTCCAGGTATGGTGATGTCGCCAGATTGAGCGGACTGTCGAATCGCAGAGCCGAGATGTGGTTGCACAGGGCGAGATTGTGATGTTGAGCATTGCGCAGGCTTCCGTCCGGATGCAAAGAAAGCTCAATCACCCGGGGTTTCATTGATTCTAATGGGCAGGCTCGTTCATTGGATTCGACATGGGTTTTGGCATATATACTGGATATGCCCA
>JBFFBT010000367.1:0-3975 GCA_041560255.1 Myxococcota bacterium
ATCCCGTTATGTTCGGATTTGGAAGTCTGGATCAAACCGAAATGCATAACCTATTTCACAGTAACCCCGGAAGCCTTTTTGCGAATAATGCCGGTATGTATCACAATCCTCAGGTTGATTTTTATCTCGATCAAGCTATGCATTCAAAAACCGAATCGGATGCCGTAGGATTTTGGAAATTGGCCCAATGGGATGGGACAACTGGATTTTCTTTTCGGGGAGACGCTCCTTGGGCTTGGCTTGTCAATTTGAATCATACGTATTATGTGAGTGAAAAAATCGATCTCGGTAATCTTTATATCGAACAACACGGATCCAGTATCACCGCCAATATTGTGGATTGGAAATGGAAAGAAAATCCATGAGGTACTTGGCGTATAAATCCATTCACTTGATGTTGTTGCTGCTCGTTGTATCAATGGTCGCCTATCTTATGGTCTATCTCTCACCCATAGATCCGGTGCGTGCATATATCGGGGATGAGATATTGAAGCTGAGCGCTGAACAGAAAAAACGTATCGAAGACAAATGGGGTTTGAAAGATCAGCCCATGGTTCAATACATCAAATGGATCGGCAATATCATCCGAGGAGATTGGGGCCGGTCTCTCATCTATAACCGACCGGTAATGGATATCATGATCGAAAAATTCTATCTCTCTTTTGGATTGATGGGATGTGCTTGGCTGTTTTCCGGGCTGATGGGATATGGGTTGGGGCTTGTTTCTGGATCTAAAACTGGATCGATTGTTGATAGGATTATCCGTTTTGTTGCTTATGCCATAGCATCGTGCCCGAGCTTTTGGACGGGTATGTTGCTTTTAATGTGTTTTTCAGTTTGGTTGAACCTGACACCGATTTGTTGCGCATCTCCTATTGGTGTGGATCCTTCCCGAATCAGCCTCGCACAATGGTTGCATCATGTGATGCTTCCCGCTGCTACATTGAGCACCGTGGGTGTGACCAATGTTTTGTTGCATACCCGTCAAAAGCTCAAGGATGTCATGGAAAGTGATTTTGTGCTTTTTGCCAAGGCTCAAGGTGCCCGCCGGATGAACATCATCTTCAAACATGGTGTACGTAATACGAGTCATACGGCGGTGCAAGTGCATTTTACTTCCTTTAGTGAGTTGTTTGGGGGGGCAGTTCTGGCCGAGGTTGTCTTTGCTTATCCAGGTTTGGGTCAAGCCTTGGTTCAAGCCGGTCTACGCAGTGATGTGCCTTTGTTGCTTGGTGTCGTCTTTTTCAGCGCGGTCTTTGTATATATCGGTAATACTGCGGCCGATGTAATAAATCGGGTTGTCGATCCGCGAATTCGCTTGAATGGTGCTGCATGAACGCGGCTGTGTTGTCAATCAGGCGGCTGTTGCGAAGAGGCGTAGGCATATATTGGCGAAACAAGCGCCTGATTCTGAGGGCGGTGTATTGCGCGTCGGGGATGATGATCTTTTTGGTTTTGACTTTCATGGCATCAAAAAAGGGGCTCATAACTCAGCTCGAACTGCGCAACCAATCTCCTTCCCTTGCGTTTCTTTTTGGTACGGATTGGATGGGTCGAGATATGTTTGCCCGAGTGTTTTTGGGATTGCGATTGAGTTTCTGTATCGGCCTGATATCTGCTTTGATCAGTAGTGTCATTGGAGTGTTGTTGGGAGTCGTAGCTGCAACTTTTGGGGGTATCGTTGAAAAACTGGTGAATTGGTTGATTGATGTGGTCATGAGTCTGCCGCATTTGGTATTTCAAATCCTCATTGCTTTTGCGGCCGGTGGTGGTTTGATCGGGGTGATCTTCGCTATTTCTCTGACCCATTGGACTACCACTGCTAGGGTCGTTAGAGCAGAAATCGTTCGTATTCGATCTGCGGAATATGTAAAGCTATCGGAAAAACTCGGCCGTCCCAAGCGTTGGATAGCCCGCCACCACATGCTTCCGCAAGTACTACCTCAGTTTTTGGTTGCATTGGTATTGATGTTTCCGCATGCCATTTCACATGAGGCTGCTTTGAGTTTCATAGGTATCGGGTTGACTCCCCATATGCCGTCCATGGGTATCATTTTGGCCGAGTCGATGCGCGGCCTTTCCGCCGGGTATTGGTGGCTATTGGTGTTTCCCGGAATTGCATTGTTTTTACTGGTGCAATGTTTTGACGGATTCGGAGAAAGTCTTCGAGATGAGTTTTCTCCCAAGCTACGGGAGAGAGTTTGACAACGAAAGGCGCAGCATGTTGAAAATCAAAGATCTGTCAATTGGTTGTTATGATCGACAGGCTTCTTGCAAGCCGTGCATCAAGACACTGGTGTCCGACATCAATCTGGTTGTTCGACCAGGCGAGCTAGTGGCTGTTGTGGGTGGAAGCGGTGCTGGAAAAAGTCTGCTTGCTCATGCAATCATGGGGATACTATCCTCCGATTTTAAAGTCTATGGCCGGATCGAATTTAAAAAGCATCACTTGACCCATGAAATGCTGAGATTGCATAGAGGCAGGACAATCGTTTTCGTTCCCCAATCCGTGGAATGCTTGGATCCTTTGCTTCGTGTGGGTGACAGCGTATATCTGGCAGCTCTACGAACCGGTCTTGCTCGGAAATCCGCAAAAGAGTTTCGGGATCGGGTTTTGAAGCAATTGGATTTGCCGGTATGGATCCAGCACAAGTATCCCAATCAAATATCCGGTGGTATGGCGCGGCGGATACTATTGGCTTGTGCCATGGTGACAAGGG
The DNA here is from genome assembly GCA_041560255.1 of Myxococcota bacterium. Taxonomy (GTDB): domain Bacteria; phylum Myxococcota; class B64-G9; order B64-G9; family B64-G9; genus JBFFBT01. The sequence continues at coordinate 2,721 of JBFFBT010000367.1, forward strand.
CTGAATTGTTCATTGCGGATGAGCCGACTCCCGGGCTGCATGCAAAGTCTGCAGAAATTTGTGTGGAGTTTTTAAAAAAACGAACCCAACAGGGAAATTCCGCTTTAATGATATCGCATGACATCGAGTTGTGTTTGAAATTCGCAGATCGTATCGCAGTGTTCCACGAAGGAAGCATCGTGGAGACCGTCGCCTCAAATCATTGCACTCCACACCACACTCGAGTAGCGCATCCCTATACGAGAGCATTGTTGCTTGCTCTACCCAGTAGAGAATTTAAAGCTTGAGATGAGGCCGCGGTCGAGTCCGGATCGTTACGAGAAGCGTCGATCCAAGATTTTCGCGGGCTTGAGAACACCGGGTGATAAAATGTTGATGTGCGTCGCGATTCGATTTCGGTACCGGCGGGATTTGCCTTGGGTGTTGGATGATGTATCTCTTCATATCACACCAGGCGAGGTTGTGGGCTTGATTGGAGGAAGTGGTACGGGAAAAACTACGCTGGCTAAAATTTTATCCGGTTATTATCAACCTGTCTCGGGTTGGATCTCTCTGGACCAAAAACCCTTGCCTCGAAAATCTGTTTGCCCGGTTCAATTGGTCATGCAACATCCGGAACGCGTATTCAATCCTTATTTCAAATTAAAAAAGTCATTACTCGAAAGCCGGACCGATTTCAATCTCTGGGAAAAAGCCCTTGCCCTCCGAACCGCATGGCTCGAACGCCGACCTCACGAATTGTCACTGGGTGAACTCCAACGTATAGCCTTGGCGCGATCACTGGGTCGGCATACCCGCTATTTAATCGCCGACGAAGCCACCGGGATGTTGGATGCTCTAAATCAAGTTCGTATATGGAAATGCATTTTGAAACAAGTCGAGAAAAGGAAAATCGGTGTTTTGGCCATAAGTCACGATCACAGATTGTTGGCTCGCATCTCTCATCGCATTGTTTCGATGGATGCGTTGTTGTCAAAATCCAGGATCATATCTTGCTAATGTGCATGATGCCTCGATTTTCCAAAAAACATTTCAGGTCACGAGTGTCCAATACATCCAACTATCAGAGAGTGTATGTCTGAAATGATTGGACAATTTGGTCATTCCCGCGCAGGAGGCTGTGTCGCAATTGATTTATTGCGTATACTGTGCACTATTGGACGTGTCATCTCGGAACCTGCGCAGCAGGTATCCGAGATCCAGGGATTTTATTTTTATTAATATCCCATCCTTTTATTCTTGTATTTTTACACAG
>JBFFBT010000368.1:0-3915 GCA_041560255.1 Myxococcota bacterium
AAAAAGACCGTCGTCACAGGGGTCGGTGTTGTCGACATACTCGCATATGCCACTTGCTGGGCATACATCATTCGTGCATAGATTGTCATCTCTGCAATCTGCTTGAAGGTTACAGGGCTTACATCCAGGGCATTCTACGCAAATATTCTTTTCTAGATTACAAAGAGATCCTTGCTGGCATTCCCCGTGTTGCAGGCAGGTGCACCCGTTTAATTCTTCATTGCAACCCAATCCTTCGCAGGGATAGCCAGAATGAGTGCAGTTTCCATTACCATCGCAGGTTTCGGTTCCGTTACAAAACAATCCGTCATCACATGCATCCATTGTATTTTCATATTTGCATATTCCACTTGCCGGGCATGAGTCATGGGTGCAAATGTTGTTATCGTTGCATTCAGCTTGTATGGTACAAGTCATGCAGCCTGGACACATAGTACAAATCTTTTTTTCAAGGTTACATAAATGATCCTGAGGGCAATCACCGTGTATTGTACAAACGCAGCCTTTTTTTGTTTCATCGCAACTTAAGGTGCCACAAGGATCTCCGGCATGTAGGCACTCACCCTCGCCATTGCAGGTATCCTCACCGTTGCAGAAAATATCATCGCTGCATGCTCTTGTATGGGGTGTGTTTTTGCAGATACCGCTTACAGGGCAGACATCATCAGTACAGATGTTGTCATCTTCGCAATCTTTTTGACTTTTGCAAGGAGTGCAGTCCTTGCATTCGATGCATTTTTCCTTTTCAAGATCGCATAAATACCCGTTGATGCATTCATCATGACTGTAACAAGCATTCTGAAGTTGAGGTGGGCAAGCAGATAGTGCAAGTGATATCATCGTGATCATCCATGAAAAAACGCTCCAATGAACTCTTTCCATCGATCTAATCCTCCCAAAATCGGTGTGTTATCCCAATCAATTTTATCATTGAGAAAGGTTGTTGATCCAATCGCATTTTTGTATCCATTTTGAATTCACAAATGATATTTCAAGCAAAAATTATGCCATGTTTATCCAGAGAAAGCTCATCAAATATTCAACCCACCTCGATCCGCATGCCGTCGATGTAGCATTGGTCGACCTGGAGGGCGCCTTTGCCGCCCAGGGTGTAAAAGAGGATGATTTTGACGAATCCTGAGCATTCGATTTTGGTAAGGGCGTCGAGCGTGTTTTTGTCGACGGGTTCTTTGCTGATGAGATCGTAGCAATCGTTGCCGGATTTGACCAGGGCGATGAGGGTGATGAAGATGTGGTCGGTCGGTGAGACGTTTTGGTAGGTCCCGAAGTCAGAGTCGGCCCAGAAGTTGCCGTCGCCTTTGGGTTTTAGGACAAATCTGCGGCCGGTGGCGATGGCGTAGTTTCTGCCGTAATGCGTTTTGTGCCGGTTGAAATCGATGACGTTGTTCCAGGCGTCGCCGAGCTTTCTTTCGGCCTTTATGTTTTTATCGAGGTTGATGAAGTAGTTGGTGTAAAACCTGCCCAAGCCCAACTCGTCTCGCTCGAAACGTAAGACTCCGTTTGTCTCCAGACGGTTTTGGTCTTGTTGGGCGGTGATAAAGTCCAGGCATTGGGATGTGTGGGGCGCGATCTTTTTGTGGTTTGTAAGCCACTGCCGGCATCTTTTTTCGATTTTTTGGTATTGGACGATTGGAATATTGGCTTCTTTGTGTTTGACGCCGTCTGTGGTTTTTGGTTGGTCGTCACCCAGAAAGTAAAACCCCAGCTCCTCACCAAAATCCAGATCCGCGATGGCGGCTTCGATTTGGAGGTTGAGCCGGGATTTGAGGTTGTGGACCACCAAGACGTTTTCTTTTTCGATCAAAGAGAAGGTTTTGCATATGGCTGTCTTGTATGGATTGACGCTTCGATTGGTGAAGAAATCGTCGATGGTCATATCGGTATCCGGAACGTCTTCGGGATGTTCGAGCCGGATGGATTGGAGATATTTATCCGGATCGCTTTCCGTGACTGCAAAGATGTTTTTATGGGGCTTGTCGGGCAGATAGGTCTCGAAGGCCGGTTGGTTTGTGGGATTACTGTATGTAGCGTTGGGTTTACCGGTCAAATAATCGTAATTGCGTAGGTTGTAGCCCAAGCCCAGGCGGCCGGTGGATTCGAAAATATGATTGAGCTTGATCTTGGTGATGACTTCGTTTGCGGTGTCCGAAGTCGGGTTGGAGATCTCGATGCCGGTGCCGGTATCCAAATTCCAAAACCCGCCCAGGCAACCGATACCGGGTTCGTGCTCTTCCCATGGATCCGAGTGGTTTTCGGCTTCGTGAAAGGCGTCGAGAAGTTTGTCCATGAAGCGGCGTGAGGCTTGGATGGCGGCGCTGAGAAAATGCTTCAAGGCGCCCAGGTCGTAAAAGACGTTATGACCGTACTTTTGCAGGTGCTTCAGTCTGGGGCATACGAAGTAGGTAAGAAAGTTGTGGCTGCACATGGGTACGTCTTCGAGGTTACCGCTTTCGGGGTGTTTGTTCAGATCGGTCGAAAAAAAGCTCAACTTGTTGGTCTCGTCATGTTCTTTGGTTGTCGGGTTGTAAAATTGAGAGTGTTTCGACTCTGCATCGGCTTGATCAAATACGCTCTCTTTCGGGTAGGCTCCGAAGGTTTTATCGACGATGTATTTATAGATAAAAGGCTTGATCTCATTGGTTTTTACCACCCGGTCGCAAAAGATGCGCGGCAGGTTGAAGCACATCTCGATATCCATGTGGGGCAGGTGCCGGCCTATTTTAGCAGGAAGGGTTTCGCCGAAACCGACATGCAGCCTGCCGGACTCGATCATGTCGGTGAGGATGGTTTCGGTAAGAGGAAATCCCAAGGGCTGAAACCAGTCTTCTGTGTCCAAGGGCTTGCCGTGGTGATCTCTGAACACCGGACCATAGTTGCCGAAATAGCGGTAACGCAGGTACGAGTCCCAGTAGTGCTCCACCTTGTTGTGGGTGGTCCAGAGGTTGATCGTATAGTCCCGGCCGTGCTCGTTTTCCCAATTGTGATCCAGGAGATTGTACGCGCCTGCCGAAACATTGACGAGCTGGTGCACCACCAAATCGGTGGCGATGTGGGAGGCCATGCCCAGGAAATACGCCAAGCGTACTTTTTGATCCAACCAGGGAAGTTTTGCTTCCCGCCACCAAACGACGTCTTTGAGAAAACAAATAAACTGAGCGTGGGTGCGGTTGTAGTGTCCCAAGTCAAAATGAATCCCCGCCGTATCGGGCACGACTTTACCGCTATCGGTGGGTAACGTCCAAAAATCAGGACCGCAGGCCCCCAACATGTACGCCGAAAAACAGGTCATGTCGTCATAGGCAGAATTCTCTTTTACTTTTTTTCTGAATAAGTCAGAGATAATTGATATTGTTTTTGAGTCTTTCTTCGATTTATCAAGAAGAATGCATAATTCTTTAGCCAATGCGAGGTATATTTTATATCCATTTTGAATGTCTTTTGTAACTTTGTCCTGACTGCGAATTGCAACCAGCCAATGGGTTATGAAATTTGGCATTATGAATGTCCTTTGGTTTGGATCAAATACATTGTTGGTTTACTGTCCTCTATTTCATTGTCATTGCATAGTATTGCCAATATTGTTAGACGATTATCCCTTGTCCTGAATGCAAATGGATTCCAGAACATATAGTGTTTATCTCTGTTGTAATGAATGGAGTTAATGTTTGCTATTTTTTCTAAAAGGATACCATGATAAATATAGAATGTTGTTGCGCCGTGGATACTATTTTTATCCAACCATATACGATAGTCGTCTATGTTTTTGAATTTTTCATTGTTTATCGGAAAAATATCACCAAAATAAATCGGTCCGAATAAATTCGTAGTAGCTGAAATAAGATAACGTTCGAAAGCTTCTTTTTCGAGCTGTTGATAATATTCTGGGAGATGTTT
>JBFFBT010000369.1:0-3908 GCA_041560255.1 Myxococcota bacterium
CGCATGGCGCGTTCAAGTGTACGCTGGCTGCGAGCCAGATTTTGAGTCCAGGCTGCGGGCGATGGTTTATCAATGCTCATTTCGGTGATCTGGGAGACGACTTCGCCTGCGGCAAAGGCCAATGTACCCGCAGTCGATCCAATCTTGCCGATCAGCTCCTCGCCCGCGAGATTCGAATCATGCTGGATTTTCATGTCGCCTGCAAGCTTGGAGAGCTCAGACGAGAGCGAACCGGCGATGGGGTGTACCAGTTTGATTTTTTGCAGCAATGTACTTTGTAGCTGTTGGTTTTTGATCATAAACGTATTGAAACGATGCCATTGCTCGTGATGCTGGTCGAAGAGGTGAGTGGCTTGCTGCGTCAACTCCTCGAGGGTCTTTCCCATCAGCGCAAGTTCTTTGAGATCTCTGGAAAGTGAATCCATGAGATTGGTGAGCTTGTCGGATAGACCGGTCGTCTGCAGGGTCAAGCTCTCCATTTGACTCCAGGAGCGTGCTTCTGTGGCGATCGATAGATTGATAGTCAGAATATTGATTTCAGGTTGCAAAGCGCTGATGTGGTCGATACAGGCTTGAACCTCATGAATTTGTTGAGCCAGCAGGCGCAGTCCACCGGAAGCGGAAGAAAGCGGGCTGATTTGTGTCTCAGGAGCGCTTGATTCGAGGTTGCCGGATCGATCCTTCCAGGCATCGTTTTGGGCCACGATAAACGCTTGGGCCTGCCTGCACAGGGCGTCCAATTCATGGCCCAAAAGATCATGCATGCTGTGCAGGTTTTCAGGTGGGTCCGTCGGCCGGCGGGATTTTTGAACCTGCGTCAGTTGTACGGAAAGCTCTTGCATTTGCTTGGAAGAAGACTGGAGTTTCAGACTGGATTGTTGAAAAGCTTTGAGCTTTTCGGCCAACGTATCCAACATCCGATTGATCCCGGCTGCCACTTCCTCGAGATCTCCGGGTTGGATGACCGCCCGGACTCCAATTTGTTCTCTGGCGGCTTCACCCAGAACATTGCAAAGGTGATGGGAGGTGGTGCGTACATTGTCGAGGCGTTGCTCGAGCAGCTCGATCCGTTGCAGTTTTTCCGGCAGCTTGGAGAAATAGGCATAAAGATCCTTGAGAAAGCCGGGGTTTTGCACGTCGGGTTGTTCGGAGCCGGAAGGGTTTTCGAATACATTCCGAGTGGATTGCGTCAATTGCTCAATGGGCGAAAACATCCGGGCTCGAATCCATACATAGGTTGCCAAAGCCAAAAACAGGCCGAAAAGGGCGGCCGACCAGGTCGCAATGGATCCGGGAGATTGGGTGGATTTTGGGAGCGGGTTGAGTCCGGGGTATTGCGGAGGGTGTACCTTTGGTGTTTGGGTCCAGTTTTCGGGTGGGGTCTGCCTGGCGGGCGGTTTGGGCATACGAACCGCCAGCTGATACTCCCCGTCGGCGATGTTCATCCAATACCAGCTCGAAAAATCCAGTTTGGTTTTTTTATCTTTGAGGTTTTTTTTTCTTTGTGCAAGCTCGGGCAGCATGTCTTCTACTGGGCCGGCGGGTTGGTTGGATCCCAGCACAAGGGCGGTGTCCGTGCTCGGGTGCAGCAATGCCGTATGAGTGAAAAGGCCGGTTTCTTTCTCGATGATTTTATGCAGGGTTGGATCCGAAAACCAGCTTTCCTGTTTTGGTTTGATCGCCATCGGGGTGAGAATCGATACCAACGTAAGCAAGGTAGATTGGGCCTCTTGAAGCCGGGAGGAATAATTATGGTCGTATTTTAGTTGATGAAGTTGTTTTTCAAGCTCGAGGTTGATCTCATACAGTTGATTGTAACGCACGAACAAATCGGTGTGCATCTGTTTCATGTGAGTGAGTTGTTCATGGTTCGGGCCCACGATCAGAACCATCGCAGCCCAGGGTAACAATCCCACCGCGATGAGACTTGCCAACAATTTACGACGGTTGTCGGTTTGACTCGCACGCCCTTGGGCGGTCATGGGAGCATCTCCAGAGGCGGTCTTTTGACAATGATGTTGTATGAGAGCAGTCGAAACAATGTACTGCATACATCAAACGAGCTTCTGCGACTGATGCGGATGATTTCACGGACCGAGCGGTAACCGTCTACCAGGGCCAATATACTTCTTTCCGGGGGTGAAAGAGCTTCAATTTGGTCCCTGACGTTTTGGATCTCGGGGGCGGGGGTCAAAACGGTGTCGAGGTTTTTTATTTCATCCTCGATCATGCTCCATTCATACACCCGTTGAAATCCCTCCATTAACACTTTATCGACCGACAGACCGAGTGCAACTTCCTTGACTTCCCGGGGCATCTGGCTGGTGACAAAAAACAAAAACTCTCCTTCTTGCCAGCGCAATGATTCGTAAATCAAGGCTTCGGTTTGATTTCGGATGGCTTGGTTGAGCTGCCTGCGGGTGATGTGTCCTCGCTGGACCAGACGCTCGCCGATAAGCAGTTGATTGTCGGTCTCTTGGGATAGCACGTTGTCGAGATCTTCGGGTTGAAGGGCGCCGGCTTCCACCAAGAAGCGACCCAGCAGAAACTCAGCGTCTTTCGAGTGGGATCTGGCAAAAGCGATGTCGCCCTTGTTGATGAATACGTCGAGACGGTTCGATCCGGCGGTTATGCGAAGCAAGCCCGAGTGGGCTTTGTGTTTGAGAAGTTGTAGCACTTCACCGGTCGATACCATATCCAGGTAACCCCGCATGGCGAACTTTACCTTGCGGGAGCCGGCTTCATTTGGATCGGCATTGATTGTATCAACCTCGGATGTTTTGGCAGGTTGATGATGTCGAGAAGGTTTTTCCGGATTGCCGAGCACCCGTTCGCATATGGTGACCAACTCGATAGAGGATATGGGCGCTTGCACCAATACCACCAGGGGAGACTTTTTAATTTTCTCCAAATCGGGTGGTTCTCGGTTCGATACGATCAACACCATGGGAGTGCGTTTGAGCTCTGGGGTTTCCAGGATTTGGTCACACAGCCGACATCCATCCTGGTCGCTCAAGCTGGTGTCCAAAAGGATAAGGTCCGGAAGCACTTCAGCCGCCCGTTGCATCCCGGATCGAGCCTGATGCTCGATAAGCACTTCGGCGCCGAGTCTTTCTTTGAGCCGTTCGATTGTCTCATCGACAACCTGGCCGCCGTTGATGACCAGCACACACCGTGCGGTCATGAGAGCCTCGGATGTGGGTCGCAGCAAGATCCTATAGTTGTTGGACCTTGAGCTCCAGTTCCTTGGATACCGAAAGCAGACTTCCGTCCGCCACTTCTCTCCACTGATGTCCAGGGTCTGCCATCTCGGCTCCCAGCATGACACCGCGAAAACGTCGGTGCACGGCTTGTTGCTGATCGCTGTCGTCGTGAATGGGACATTCCAAAATTCCTTCACGGTGAGAGTAGTGTAAGGAAATTCCCCTGCACACTGCAGCCATAACTTGCCCGTTGGTGATTAAAATTCCCAATCGTTGTTGGGTTGTGCCACAGATTTCATCGATCTCGGATACGCAATGGCGCACCAACTCGGCCAGGTGATCCGTGGTCATGCTAAGATCGTTGATTTTACCGCTTTTGTACAGCTTGTCCAAAAACAGGTGAAAAACCAATTCACTGTCGGTCTCACCGCTGATGTTGCGGGCCAGGAAAGGTTGCAGCTTGCCTGCGACTTCTTCTCTTTGTTCGGCCAGTTTGGGCAAATGCCCCAAGTGGGCAAACAACCACTTGCGAAAACGAAAAGGGTGGGTGTTGCTGTCTTTCCAAGCTCCGACCGTGGCCTTGCGTATGTGTACCACCAAGACATTCGAAGTGATATCGTTGACCAATTCCGGATAATCGATGACCGCTTCCTTGGTGCTGGGTCGTTTAATGAGCAAAGGATCGTCATGCCGATAATATCCTAC
>JBFFBT010000370.1:0-3901 GCA_041560255.1 Myxococcota bacterium
CTTTTATCAAGTGGAATATTCTGAAAACATGATATACCAACACAAGGAAGATCTGATTCGCTATATTCGGCATTTTGTTCAGCTTTAGAAATATACATCATATTGCTATTACATGAAAGGTAACACGTCTGTAACATAAAAATGCTGATCAATAAAGATTTCTTTCTACACTTTAGGTAAAACATAGTTATTCTCCTTTTGATAAAAATTATTAAAACACTATTTACGGCAAATAAACGATATTATTCAATCATAATCCAATCCTCCTAACTATTAATAATAGATCATAATCACTCTTTATGCCTCTAACACTTAAAGATTATTTCATAATGTATTATACTTTCCATACAAACAAAGACATACAGATCATGACGGTCGACAACTGCTACAAAACCAACGTACGTGCAAAGCATGATTTTTTCTAATTTAGACATTTTCTTTTTACCTCCAAGAAAATAGTATCTGAAAATCCTCTATTATCTCTTTTTGAGAGATCTTTATTTGTTTTTGAAGAATATTTTCGATCGTCCCATTTTTTAATCATAATTGAAAGTGTCGTCGACAATTCCGGCATGGTAAATATTGTTACTGATGTTCTTTCGCATCCTATTGACCTCATGGTTTGGATCACAGAGGTTAGAGTATTTTCCATCGTATTTTCTCGGGTTTACAATTCCGTCTTTTCATGAATACAAATCTTCCCGGCTTTATTTCAGTAAAAAACCATTTGTGATAAGGCTCTTGTCCTTATTGTAAATGCTTCATAATAGTTAAGACCGCCAGCATCGTTAAACGTAAACCAAAAAAATGGGCTCCAAATAAAAAAATGCCATTCACATGAATTGTAATATTATCAATATAGATATTTAATTATAGTTCCAACAGGTTAGAGTATTATCACAAGTACCTGGATAAGGAACTTATTCCTAGCGTTGCACAAATGAATGTTTCAAGAGCAAACAATACTATGGGTCTGAATCAAAATATGAACATTTCATGAACATGATAGAAATGAGCTTTTTGTGGCTTTTACAAACGATGCCGTTCTGGAATACTTTCAACCGGAATTCATTGTTTTAATTATGGATCCTGGATTAATTCACTCCAGGATGACGGTATTTTATGCAACTGGAAGGTTGACAGATAAGTCAAACCGATTTTCTACGGCTCTACAAAAAAGGCGGGCTCCAGCAAATAGGACAGTTGGTTACCCTGAGCGTCCTTGGCCTCCAATCTGAGGGAGATATGCCCGGTTTCGTAGCCTAAAAACCATGCCACGACCTTTCCGTTCTTCTCTTCGAACGAAAGCGGCTGCCATTCTCCGTTTCCTCGGTACTCGATGCGGATATCTCGGGGTGAGGCGCCGGAATCGTCCGAAAGCTCAAACTTTATCTGGGTAATATTCCATTTTTTCACCTGGGTGGTAGGTTTACCCTCGGCAATGATCTGAAAGCGTTTCAAATAGGGCGGGTTGTTGTCGATTCCGTTAGCGGTATCGAAAGTAGCATTCACGGTACCTTTACCCTGAACAGTGTTGACGAAATATGTCGGGCTTTCGGATCGAAACTGCAACACCCCCGGCTCCACTGAAAAAGGAATTGCAATCTTGAAATCTTGGTGGGCGCTTTCGAGATCACCTGCTCCTTCCAACACGCCTTGCTGCACCAACTGATTGTCCCGGTACAACTCATAGGGCGTCTCACCATGCCAAGCGACGTCGCCGGTTTGGGACAGGTACAGCCAAACCGGTCCAAAGAATGCCGAGCTGATGTGTAGACTTTTGGGAGTATTCTCGAATTTTGCCCACCAAAACTGCGCACCACGCCCCGAATAGAGATCCGTACCTACGTTTGACATGTAGGCTACCTCGTCATGGGAGACGATTGACAAATCGGCCGACAGATCGGCATGCACATCCAATCGCGGGCTTAGGTGTGAAAAAACAAACTTACTATCCTCCACGTTAAACACTTTGTTGTAGCTTTGCTTATGCGGGTTGTACAAGGCGTTTTGCGCGGGCACGATGTATGCTTCTTGTTCATAGGGAGCGCGAAGCTTAAAGGCATTCGGACACCAACCGCTTGAGAAAATACTGTATTGCCCTATCTCACCTCCTACGTAATGCACGGGGTGAATCTCTTCGATGTTTGGATCTACGTCGTAGTGAACTACGATCTGCCGTAAGTCTTCGAAGGTGTTGGTAAACACTTGACTATGGGAAATCCCGGTCGTGTTTGCGCTAATTTGGTAAAGCTTTTCCGTACATGTGTTGAAAAAAGACGCGCTCCAGAAAAAATTATTTGAAACTCTCGAGTACCTCAATGAGTTGAGATATTGGATGTCTCGACCAAGAGTGAGTCCTGACGGAACGTGCACGAGATACTCCAAGCCATCGGGCAAGTCGATTGCATGGTTGTTTTCGTCCCGCATGTCAAATTCGAGCGTAAATTGGGCATCGGTTTGCTGTACCATAACCAGTTGATCCGGGCGTATGTTTTCGTAAATGACCCGATCTCCGTTGTCATAATCCACCAAGACCTGTACTTCGTTTTCTCGCATGGGAATGCGCATACTTTTTTCGGGGTAGTGCAACTGCAAAAAGAAGTCATATCGGTTAAAAATGAGCGCGCTTCTGGCCGGTGCATCAAACTCGATCGTCAACATATGCGATTTGAGTAAGGAAAACGGAACCCTGTAAGCTTGGTTGCCGGTCAGGCATTTGATGATACCATAATACGATCCCGATTCGTGTTTGGCGTTAGGCGTAAGGTCGTTGTCCACTTCGACGGTCAATGTGATCTCAACGGATTGATTGGGCGCTATGATCACTTGCTCCGGCTCCACAACTGCATATATGCCTTCCGGCCAATCAAGGGTATCTATCTGGAGTGTATAGCTTTGGTCAACTACATCCTGGTTGGTGATACGAAGTTTGCTCGTTGTAGAAAACTTTGATTGACTCATATCGACCGCACCCAGGCTGAGGCTGGGCGGATCAATTCTGGTAGTAGATGCAAAAGCGCGAACAAGGTCCATTCTACCCGAACCTTGAACAAACAAATCTCTTTGGATGTCGACGGCGCTCGTCATAAGAGCGGCCTTGACCATTTTCGGATCCCAATCGGGATGCTTATCGAGCAACAACGCCGCAGCTCCGGCCACGTGAGGAGCCGCCATGCTGGTGCCGGAATGGGATTCGAAGCCCATGGAGGGCACGGTGGAAAAGATATCGATCCCCGGAGCGACAATGTCCGGCTTGATGGCGAAACTCGAATAGGTCGGCCCTTTGCAACTAAAATCCCCGACCTTGTCTTCTTTGCTGGTGGCACCTACAGTAATTGCCTTGTGCGCACAGCCCGGAGAAGATACCGAGTAATACGGCGCAACTCCATTCAAGTGATTACCTGCGGAAGCCACCACGACCACACCCAAGTCCACCGCTCCATCTACAGTGCGCGCGAGCGGACTGTCAGGCGTCCCGGGCCCTCCCAGACTCAGGTTGATGACGTCCACATGATCTTCGACGTTTTTATCTTGATTGGGATCACAGGCCCGTTCGATTGCGGCCATGATGTCCGACACCAGCGCGCCGTCTTGATTTTTGCGAAACACCTTGTATGCCATCAGCTTGGCGTCCGGCGCGACACCTTTCAGACGTCCGTTGGCCGCCACAATGCCGGCTACATGGGTGCCGTGACCCATATCATCCATGGGATCAGGATCCTTGTTCGCAAAATCATATCCGCCGATTACCTTATATCCAGGGCCGAAACCGCCACCCAGATCGAGATGATTGTAATCGATACCGGTATCTATCACTGCGACCACGGTGTTTTCGCCGGTTACACCGTAGGTAGCCCACACCTTGTCCGCCCCTACCAACGCAACGCTTTGTAAGAGA